>DLXZ01000112.1:1503-4627 GCA_003448675.1 Porticoccaceae bacterium | reverse complement strand
GTAGGCAGGAAATTGATGTCTACGTGGATGAGGCCCTCCGTGAGTTTCGCCAGCACACCAGCGCCGGCGCCACCCTGGCGTCCCGTGCCAGTGGCATGCTGGTTTTTCCCAAAGTCTATAAGGCCGGCTTTGGTATCGGCGGAGAGTATGGAGAAGGGGTATTACGGATCGGTGGTCGCAACGTCGCCTATTACAGTACCGCAGCGGCTTCCATTGGTCTGCAAGCGGGCGCTCAGCGTAAATCCCAGATCATTTTGTTTATGACCGACGCGGCCCTGAATAAATTTCGCGCCAGCAAGGGCTGGGAAGTGGGCGTCGATGGCAGTGTCGCCCTGGCCGACATGGGCGCCGGAGAGGCCATCGACAGCCAGACCCTGAAGCAGCCCATCATCGGCTTTATCTTTTCCAACGAGGGGCTGATGTTTAATCTGAACCTGGAAGGTTCGAAAATTACGCCTATTGTACGTTGAGGTCGGCAAGCCCCGGAGTGTTTAACTGGCTTATCGGTTTTCGTTTTCCGGGGTCGCCTCAAACGACTTGCAATAAGGAGCGGGTATCAATGCCTGTACATTAATAAACAGTGCGAACAAACAGTGAATTACCATAAATAGTCAAAAAACCCCGAATCGCTATATGGGAATGTGTTTGTTTTGTCCTTAACTGAAAATAAGGGCGCTTTTAATGTCAATGGGTTAAGGGGCTTGCCGAGATAAATAATAGGAAAACTTATTAACAAAAGTAGTAGGGCCTTTGATTTGTTCTGAAAGGATGCAGTTGCTTTGAGTGATTATCATTTAAATCAAAGGGTTAAAAACAAGGGCCGAAAATATGTTTCGGCAACATGTGCATCCGTGATAGGAAAATGCTAGGCGCCATATCAACCCTCTTTTACCAGACTGAAGATTATGAAAAACCGAGTGGCCTTAGTAACTCGCTCAACATCAGGAATTGGCAAGGCAATTGCCAATCAGCTTGGTTCAGAAGGTTTTTCCGTCGTTTACCACTCGCGTTCATCCGTAGAAGAAGGGCAGCGTCTTGCGTTACAAAGTAAAGATGCTTCGTATATCCAAGCCGACCTGTCGAATCAAGCCGAATCAAAAGGCGTTATTGACAGAATTGCTTCCAAGTACGGACGTTTAGATGTACTGGTAAATAACGCAGCACTAACTGCGGTTATAGATCATTCAAATCTAAAATCTGCAACTCCTGAAGTGTGGCGAAAACTCTATGAGGTCAATGTGATCTCACCATGGACATTAATTTCCGAAGCTGAGTCACTACTGAAAAACTCATCTTCCAAAAGTGTTACGAGTTGCATCATCAATATTCAGCTCTCATGCGGGAATACGCCCCAAAAGGAGCATCGATACCTTATTCGGTTACCAAGGCCGCGCTCAATCACATGACCAAGCTCTTAGCTTTTAACTTGGGGCCTGAGATCAGAGTTAACGCTGTACTCCAGGGTTGGTTCACACCCCCATGAGTAAAGACTGGTCAGCAGCGCGGGAGCTTTGGAAAAATAAAGCTCCCATGAAGCGCGGCGCTCAGCCAGAAGAAATTGCCTATGTTGCGGCGATGTTGATCAATAGTTCTTATCTAACTGGAGAAGTTATCCTGTCAGATGGTGGACTAAATTTAACGTGAAAATGACAACTAACAGCAAGCCCAAGCATCGTTTCGGCGCAAAAAAAGCGCTACCACTGGACAGCCAAACTGCTGGTTTTTTTGTGTAATCGTTTCGCTCGGTATCGCATAGAAAAATTCATCAGCTTGGCTGCTTAGCTAACATGTTAGAGGTAAAAGGAACTATGAGCATCTTCGCGTTTGCTGGGACTTCGTGTGTTTCTCGGCCCCTTATTTCTGGCGTTAAATTTAATCGAGGGATGATGAATCTAGATGAATGAATTAAAACAAAAAATTGCGCTTTTCATTGACGCGGATAATGCGCCAGCAAGCAAGTTTGAAGACGTCCTAAGTGAAGTGGCGAAATATGGTGTAGTGACCATTCGGAAGGCCTATGGTAACTGGAAGTCACCTACACTCCGGCCATGGGAAGAGCTACTGCACGAGTATGCAATTCAGCCCGTCCAGCAGTATGATTTAACGAAAGGCAAAAATGCATCTGACATAGCTTTGGTGATTGATGCAATGGATGTTATGTACACTAAAAATATAGATGTAATGTGCTTCATTTCATCTGATTGTGACTTTACTCCAATGGTTACGAGAGCAATAGCAGAAGGTAAAGTTGTGTTGGGCTTCGGAGAAAGAAAGACTCCTTTGCCCTTCGTAAATGCGTGTTCAAAATTTTTGTTTCTTGATCAACCGGAATCAGTTGAAGAAGTAAATATTTCAAAGCCTAAAAATATAAAGTCAGATACCAAGTTAATAGCTCTATTGCGTCAAGGAATTGAGGCTAACGAAGATGATGATGGTTGGGCTGACTTAGGTGCGGTTGGATCTAATATATCCAATAGAACATCATTTGATTGTAGAAATTATGGCTTCAAAAACTTAAGCAGTCTCTTTAAAGCAATTGATTTATTTGAATTGAAACGCGGTCAAGGTAAGTCTTATTTGGTTAAGGATGCTCGAAAAGGTAAAAAGACTTAACGAGCGCCTAAATAATGACGTACTGGTGGCACAGCTTGAATAGGCGCTAGCAAGAACCACTAGCTCGAAATGAGCAAGTGCTAATAGATGGCTCTATATTTCTTTCGGTTGTATTTATCTGCTACGGCTTTTGGCCAAGTGTGTCTGGTATTCAACGCGTGAGCCTTTTATCGGTATTTTCACCGGTCTCAAGTTCAGGGCGCGCGTCCTGGTGCGTTAGGCATCGGTGCTTACCTCAATGAAACTGGCACAATATCGGTTCCCAAAAAATGTAACAAAACGCTTGTGAACACTCGAGCGCCAGGTCTCCTCGTATTATTAGCCCTACATGCTTTTGTCAGCGCCGGGGCGGCGTACGCCAGTGGAGAAGAGGGGGACAAACCCGCGAATGGCGACGGGATGGCCTATCGGGAGATCGTCATAGAGGCCAGCCGTTCGCAAAAACCCGACCGCGCGGTGGCCCTTTCGAGCCACACTCTCGATGGGGACGCCCTGTCACTGATCAAGCACG
>DLXZ01000112.1:0-1353 GCA_003448675.1 Porticoccaceae bacterium | reverse complement strand
CTGATCAAGCACCGCCATATCGCCGAGGCTCTGGTGCGTATGCCAGCGCTGTGGATCAGTCGCGGCAACGGCCAGGAACATCTCACGGCTTTGCGCTCGCCAGTGCTCACCGGCGCGGGTGCCTGCGGGGCTTTTATGATGACCGAAGACGCCATCCCTTTACGTTCCACCGGGTTTTGCAATGTTAACCAGCTATTCGAGGCCCATGGCGAAGGCGCGGAGCGTATCGAGGTTTTGGCCGGGCCCCGGTCGGTTCTTTATGGCTCTAACGCCCTTCATGGCGTCATCAATATTGTCAGTCCCTCCGTAGATCAGGAAAACAAAAGCATTCTGAGTATCGAAGCCGGGGGAGATGATTACTACCGCGGCTCCCTGCTGCATAAAGGCTCAACCACTGGTATTGATAAGCAACCGGATCAGCACTGGCTGGTCAATGTTTCCGGCGTCGGCGACGGCGGTTTTAAAAACCATTCGGGTTTTGATCAACAAAAACTGAAACTCCGCCATGGCTTGAGCCTGGATCATGGCGAGGGAGACCTCAGCATTACCACCACAGCCAGCTTCAGCAACCTGAACCAGGAAACTGCCGGCTTTATTACCGGGCATGATACCTATCGCGATGAGTCACTGAAGGATGAAAACCCCAACCCCGAAGCCTATCGGGATGCCCGTAGCCAGCGGGCCCATATCCGTTTTCAATACCGGCCTGACCCGCATACCCGCTGGTCCTTTGTACCCTATGTTCGCCATACGGAAATGGAATTTCTGATGCACTTTCTGCCCTGGAAACCCGTTGAGCGCAACCGGCATACCAGCGGCGGCTGGCGTTTATCGCTGGAGCGGGACATTAACACCGACCTGACCTTGCTGGCCGGCCTGGATGGCGAATACACACGGGGAGAATTGAAAGAAAGCCAAAGCGCTGAGTTCAGCCCAGCCATTCCCGTCGGGGTGCACTACGATTACCGTGTCCGATCTTCGGTGATTTCGCCCTTCGTTTCGCTGAATTATCGCGTGAGTGAGCAGCTCAGCGTGGCAGCGGGCCTACGCCAGGAATGGCTGGAGTACGATTACGACAATCGCGCCGGGGGGGCTTCTCCCTGCGATGTGGGCATTGACTGCCGCTTCGCCCGTCCGGCGGACACCACGGATCATTTCAACAAGGCCTCTTGGCAGTTGGGGGTGGTTTACCAGTTTAGCGAAGATGCCCACGTGTTTATGAATCTGGCGCGGGGCTACCGGGCACCTCAGACCACGGAGCTGTATCGCCTCCAGCAAGGCCAGTTGGCGACGGACTTCGAGGCCGAAACGCTTGATAGCATCGAACTGGGATGAAATCACGTCTTCCTTGTC
>DLXZ01000201.1:3609-3789 GCA_003448675.1 Porticoccaceae bacterium | reverse complement strand
CGCTTCAAAGTTATGGTAATCGTCCTCGATTTCAGGGCCGGTAGCCACCTCATAACCCAGGCGGACAAAGAAGTCCTCAATGCGCGCCATGGTGCGAGTTATGGGGTGCAAACCACCCAGACCGCTTTGGCGACCCGGCAAGGTCACGTCAATACGTTCCTGCTCCAGTCGGGCCTCAAG
>DLXZ01000201.1:3007-3387 GCA_003448675.1 Porticoccaceae bacterium | reverse complement strand
GCCCCTTTAAAAGACCGGTAATTTTGCCCTTCTTACCGAGGAAGCCGACGCGCAACTCTTCGAGAGCCGCCAGCGAATTAGACTGTTGAATCGCTTCGCTCGCCTGCGCCTCGAGCTCTCGCAACTCATTCATAGCATTTCCCTGGGAAGAAACGGGAAGGACGACTGCCCTCCCCTGGATTCGTGCAAGCATGTATTTAAAGGCCGGCAGCGCACCACACGCCACCGACATCAATGCCCGTGCTTAAGCCAGAGCGGACCTCGCCTGCTCTACAATTTTGCCGAAAGCAGCTTTATCGTGAACGGCAAGATCAGCCAGCACTTTGCGGTCAAGCTCGATCCCGGCTTTTTTCAGGCCGGCAATCAACTGGCTATATGAG
>DLXZ01000201.1:0-2811 GCA_003448675.1 Porticoccaceae bacterium | reverse complement strand
GCCGGCAATCAATTGGCTATATGAGATACCCTCAGCCCTGGCTTGGGCATTGATACGGGTGATCCATAGCGAACGAAAATTGCGCTTTTTAACACGCCGGTCCCGATAGGCATATTGACCAGCTTTGGTAACGGCCTGGGTGGCGACCCGATAGACCCGGCTACGCGCGCCGTAATAGCCCTTTGCCTGCTTGAGAACTTTTTTGTGTCGGCGATGAGCCGTAACACCTCGTTTAACGCGTGGCATAACTTAACTCCTCCAGGTAATCAGGATCGCAGCATGCGATCAACGAGCGGCTTGTCGGCGGCATTCATAACGCTGGTGCCGCGCAGCTGCCGCTTACGCTTGGTGGTCATACCGGTGAGAAGGTGGCTTTTGAAAGCCCGTTTGTGCTTGTAACCAGCGCCGGTTTTCTTAAAACGCTTGGCCGCGCCACTGTGGGTTTTTGCTTTTGGCATTTTCCTATCCTCAGCTGAGGGTTGATGTAAAGAAGAAGCCCGCCGGTCAGTCTGCCAAAAGGCTGAACACAGTCGGGATGTTCGCTATCGCTACTTCTTCTTGCTTTTGGGGGCGATGACCATGGTCAGTTGTCGGCCTTCCATTTTTGGAAACTGCTCGACATTCCCCAATTCTTCCAGATCCGATTCGATGCGTTTTAGCATCTCCATACCCAGTTCCTGGTGGGCCATTTCTCTGCCTCGATAACGCAGGGTAACTTTCGCCTTGTCGCCGTTTTCGAGAAAACGAATCAGATTACGCAATTTAATCTGATAGTCGCCCTCGTCGGTGCCGGGGCGAAACTTCATTTCCTTAACCTGGGTTTGCTTCTGCTTCTTCTTTTGCGCGGCCTGCTGTTTCTTGGCTTCAAAAACATGCTTGCCGTAATCCATGAGTTTGCAGACCGGGGGCTCGGCATCGGGTGAAATCTCCACCAGATCAAGGGATGCGCCCTGGGCAGCTTCCATCGCTTCCGCCAATGGGACGATGCCAACCTGTTCACCATCCGCACCAACCAAACGAACCTCGGCCGCATCAATTTCGTCGTTCAGCCGGGAACGTTTCGAGCGCCCCTTGCCATAACTTTTGTTAATAATCTTTCTCCGTTACCCGTGACAAACGTCTAATCGCTCCTCTGTCACCAGGCTTTGTTAGTTTTGCTTAAACCGGCTCGCCCTCGCGGGTATATTAATCAGGTTTCTGAAACGACACGACCGCGGCGCTCTACATCCTGTGAAAGTCGTTCGGCAACTGATTCAATACTCATACTGCCGAGATCTTCTCCCTCACGGGTTCGAACCGCCACGGTTCGGTTTTCCACCTCCCTGTCACCCACCACCAGGAGGTAAGGTATCTTCTGGAGGGTGTGCTCCCGGATTTTAAAGCCGATCTTCTCATTTCTCAAGTCGGCAATTACCCGAAAGCCACTGTTTTCAAGGGTTTGCTGAACTTCCTCGCAGAAACCCACCTGATTGTCGGTGATATTCAGCACCACCGCCTGCTCCGGCGCCAGCCATAATGGAAAAGCGCCTTCATATTGCTCAATCAGAATACCGATAAAACGCTCAAAGGAACCCAATACCGCCCGATGCAACATCACCGGCACCTGGCGGGAGCCATCTTCCGCCACGTACTGAGCCCCGAGCCGGCCGGGCATTGAAAAATCCACCTGAATAGTGCCCAGCTGCCAGACCCGCCCGATACAGTCCTTAAGGGAGAATTCGATCTTGGGGCCATAAAAAGCGCCCTCCCCGGGTAACAGTTCCCAGGCCAGATTGCCGGCATCCAGGGCCTGGGCCAGGGCCTGCTCGGCTTTATCCCAGTCGCTATCGCTGCCGACGCGCTTTTCCGGCCGGGTGGACAGACGATAGATCACCTCGGTGAAGCCAAAATCCGCGTAGATTTCGTGTAGAAACGCAATAAATTTGGCGACTTCTTCCTGAATCTGTGCTTCGGTGCAAAAGATATGGGCGTCATCCTGGGTAAAGCCGCGTACTCGCATAATACCGTGCAGGGACCCCGAGGGCTCATTTCGATGGCAGGAACCAAACTCCGCCAGACGCAGAGGCAAATCCCGATAACTCTTCAGTCCCTGATTATAAACCTGCACATGGCAGGGGCAGTTCATGGGCTTGACGGCGAAATCCCGCTCATCGATATGTAGCGCGAACATATCATCGCCAAACTTGTCGGCGTGACCGGAACGCTCCCACAGACGAAAGTCCACCAACTGGGGCGTTTTAATTTCCCGATACCCTGCCTTACGCTGGGCATCGCGCATATATTGCTCGATCTCACTGTACACCGCCCAACCACGGGGATGCCAAAACACCATGCCTGGCGCTTCTTCCTGCACGTGAAACAGATCGAGTTTCTTACCGATTTTACGGTGGTCGCGCTTTTCAGCTTCTTCCAGGCGGCGGAGGTAGGCTTTCAAGGCCTTTTTATCAGACCAGGCGGTACCATAGATCCGTTGCAGCATCTCGTTGCCGGCATCCCCCCGCCAGTAAGCTCCAGCCACTTTGGTTAGCTTGAACGCCTTGATAAAGCTGGTATTGGGCACGTGGGGGCCACGGCATAAATCGGTAAATTCACCCTGGGTATAGAGCGATAGCGCTTCGTCGCTGGGGATAGACTCGATAATTTCAGCCTTGTAATCCTCACCAATACCGCGAAAATAAGCCACTGCTTCGTCTCTGGCCATTTCCTGGCGGGTCACAGCAAGTGCGTCGCTTACCAGCTCCGCCATCTTATCTTCAATGGCGCTTAAATCCTCGGGGGTAAAGGGGCGTTCAAAGGCAAAATCGTAATAAA
>DLXZ01000178.1:1750-12328 GCA_003448675.1 Porticoccaceae bacterium | reverse complement strand
GCCATGATCAAACTCTTCAGTTTAAATCTTTTACCTCTGCCTACTACACAGCTGACAAGAGGAAACGGTTTCGCTACCAGCGACACCGCTTAAGAACTCGGCTCAAATACTTTGGCTTACCATTCGTAATGAATTGATGAGTTACTTGCATTTGAATATTTCGTATTACCCGAACTATTCCAGCAAGCACCCACACGCTTTGCCTGATCAAATTTTTAAAGAACATCCGCTCTCGTTGAACGGGGCGGCAATTCTACTGCTTGCCGAGTTTTAGTCAACTGTTTTTTTGATATTTCGGGTTTAGAAAAGTCAAAAATCAGTTCAAAAAAACTTGCGCTCCCCAAGAGCGAGGCGCGCATTCTAGCGATTCTTTTTGTGCTGTCAACAAACTTTTCAGGCTAAATGGGAGTTAACTCGTTTTATGCACGAAACAAGCCTGTTTTATTGCTGGTTAAGCTACACCCAGTGCAGCATGTGAAAATTCTTCTTACCTCGACGGAGGATGTTGTATTTGCCGAAACGGGCCGCCTGGCGGGTTAAAGTCGCCTCCTGCTCCCGAACCTGACAACCGTCCACCCTAACAGCGCCATCTTTGATGAACTTTCGGGCCTGACCAAGGGTGACTTCGCCGCGCGGCGTCACAGCAAGACCCGTACTCACCAGGGCGTCACTGAGGGACACTTCACCACGATCAATGTCGGTCGCCGGCATACCGTCGAGGGCAAGCTGGGCCATATCCTGCTCGGTAAGCTGATCCAACTCGCCACTGAACAGGGCCTTTGAGATTCGCTCCGCAGCAATAACACCTTGCTCTCCGTGGACCTGGCGCGTCATCTCCCCCGCCAAAATGGTTTGCGCGGTTTTGCGCCCCTCGGTTTCCCGATCGGCGCGCTCTATCTCCGCTATTTCCGCAACCGGCAAAAACGTAAAGTAGCGCAGAAACCTGTACACATCTTCGTCGGCTGTGTTGATCCAAAACTGGTAAAAGGCATAAGGGGAGGTTTTTGCGGGATCAAGCCAGATAGTACCCGCCTCGGTTTTACCAAACTTGCTGCCATCGGATTTGGTAATCAGCGGCAGCGTCAAACCGTAAACTTGAGCATGATGGAGACGCCGCGCAAGATCAATTCCACCGGTAATATTACCCCACTGGTCGGAGCCACCAAGTTGCACGGTACAGCCATGCCGCCGATAAAGCTCAGCAAAATCATAGCTCTGCAGCAACAAGTAGGAAAATTCAGTAAAAGAAATACCAGAGCCCTCACGCTCTATCCTCTGGCGGACGGATTCTTTGTGCACCATTGCGTTAACCGAGAAGTGCTTGCCGACATCCCTGAGAAAATCCAGCGCGGACAGGGCGCCCACCCAATCCAGATTATTGACCACTTCCGCGGCACAGGAACCGGAATCAAAATCTATAAACCTCGACACCTGGGTTTTTAGCCGTTCAACCCAGCCCGCGACCACATCCGGCGTATTAAGCTGGCGCTCCTCAGCTTTATGGCTCGGATCGCCGATCAGTCCGGTCGCGCCGCCAACCAGAGCCAAGGGCTTGTGGCCAGCCAGCTGGAATCGCCTTAAGGCTAGCAGCGGCACGAGACTGCCTATATGCAGACTATCCGCCGTGGGGTCAAAACCGCAATACACCGTGCGAGGCATATCGAGATGCTGAACCAGATCATCGCCGCTAGTCATTTGCGCCAGCAGCTCGCGCGCTCGAAATTCGGCTATTAGTTCCGCACCGTTACCAGACATTATCTTGAGAATCCTGTGACCGATTTAAAGGATCGCGAAAGATACCCCATCACTATTAAAAAAATAAGAGGAAAACCGCCAAAAGATACTGAAAGCCGCTTTAAGACGCCTGCAAATTTTGTTATAAGTCTGGCACTTACAAACACAACCTTCAAAGATATCGACAAGCATCCATGTCCACCCCCCCCAGCGAAACGCAACCCGGAGCCCGAAACAAGGCTGTCGCGGCACCTTTCCCACGCACACATCTTCTATTAGCATGCGCAGTCATGGTTGGCGTAGTGGCGCTACTTTCCCTACTGCCCTCCGAGCCGGTAGAAGCAAAGAGGCGCTCCCTGAGCATCCAATTACCTGCGGGTCAAGCTGAAGATGCGTTAAATAGCGCACTCATCGATGCCCCCACACCCGGCAAAAGAATGCGGCCCACACCCGCCACCGCCCCTTTCAGTTCAGGCAAACCCAAACTCGTGGACACAGTCAGCGACGTTGATAATCAGGACTGGAAACCGACGATACTGGCCAACGGCGACAACCTGACCACCGCTTTCCAACGGCTCGGGCTCAACGCCCGGGACGTTTATCAAGTCGCTAACGCCAAGCATGAAGCCGAACGGCTTGCCCGCCTGAAGCCGGGAGAATCCCTAGCGGTAACCATCAGCGATGACGGACTGCTGGAACAGGTGAAATATACTCGCTCAAAGCTGGAGCACTACCTGTATCGGCGCGAAGGCGATGCATTTATTGGCGAGCAAATTCTGTTTGAACCGGAGGTCACCCAGCGATTCAAAAAGGGTCAGATTGAAAGCTCTCTTTTCCTTGATGGCAGCCGCGCGGGGCTGAGTGAAGCAAAAATCATGGAACTGGCCAACATTTTTGCCTGGGACGTGGACTTTGCACTCGATATTCGCCATGGCGACCAATTCAGCATTCTCTACGAAGAAAAGTATTTTGAAGGCGAAAAAATCGGCGAGGGAAGTATCCTGGCAGCCTCGTTTACCAACCAGGGCAAAACCTACGACGCCGTGCTATTTCGCGACCCCGATGGCTCTAATGATTACTACACGCCTGATGGTAAGCCCATGAAAAAAGCTTTCCTCCGTGCGCCCCTGGACTTCACGCGAATAAGCTCAAACTTCAATCTGCGCCGAAGACACCCCATTCATAAGAAAATCAAAGCCCATAGGGGTGTCGATTACGCCGCGCCCCGGGGCACCCCTGTATACGCCGCAGGGAATGGTAAAGTCATCGCGTCAGGATATCACCGGGCCAACGGTAACTATGTATTCATCCAGCACGGCCAGCAATACGTCACCAAGTATTTACACCTCCACCAACGCAAGGTACGTAAAGGCCAGAGTGTCAAACAACGCCAAACCATAGGCACGGTCGGCTCCACCGGTTACTCCACGGGGCCGCATCTGCACTATGAATTCCTTGTCAACGGGGTACACCGCAATCCCAGAACGGTGAAACTGCCCGAGGCCAAGCCGATTGCAGACGAGCTCAAACAGCAGTTTCAAACCCAGACCGGACCCCTGCTCGCTCAACTCAAAACCATGAGCGCTACCCAGCTCGCCATGTTGACACCAGAAAACTGATCGCCGGGAAGCTGGCAAAAGTCGTGCATCAGGAAAACTCGCTTTATGTTGGTCTTATGTCCGGTACCAGCATGGACGCCATCGACGCGGTACTTGTGGAGCTCAACAAACAAACGGTCCTGACCAGAGCCTGGCACAGCCACCGAATTCCAGAAAAACTACAACAACTACTGGCAACTCTGTGCGTCCCCGACAGTGACACCGTTGATTTGCTGGGACAAGCGGATCAACAAATGGGGGAGCTGTTTGCAGAGGCTGCGCAGGCGCTTCTGAGCGAGGCGGGTATACGTCCCGGGCAGGTAAACGCCATCGGCAGCCATGGCCAAACGATTCGCCACCGCCCGCCCGCACCGGAACAACCCCGCCCGTTTACCCTGCAAATCGGCGACCCCAATATCATCGCTGCCCGCACCGGCATCACAACTGTTGCAGATTTTCGCCGTGCCGACATTGCCGCCGGTGGTCAGGGGGCGCCGCTGGCGCCTGCCTTTCACAAACATGTATTTAGCGACGAGGAACAAAACCGCGTCATCGTCAACATCGGCGGCATGGCCAACCTGACCTGGCTACCAATCGAAGGTGAGGTGTTGGGTTTTGATACCGGACCCGGCAATCGGCTGCTCGATTACTGGTGCCAGAAGCATTTGCAGCGCGCATTTGATCACAACGGCCAATGGGCAAGCCGACACGGGGTGAACGAATCACTTTTACAGGTCTTATCAGGCCACCCCTTTTTCGAGGCTCGCGGCCCCAAAAGCACGGGTCGGGAAGTCTTCAACGAAATTTGGCTGGAAGAGCAACTCAAAGCGTATCAGGGCACGCCAAGCGCCGGTGAAACTCAGTCCACCCTTGCAGCATTAACCACTGAAACCATCGCCAACGCCATCGCCACATTGCCAGCCAGAGCCGATGCGGTGTTTATCTGCGGTGGCGGCGCGGCAAACACGGATTTGATGAACAGACTAGAAAGTGCGCTGAATCCCGTTCCAGTGGCAAGCACCTTGAACCTTGGCATCGACCCCGACCAAGTGGAAGCACTAGCCTTTGCCTGGCTGGCGCAACGCCGGATAATGGGCCAAACTGGCAACCTGCCTTCGGTCACCGGGGCACAAAGCCAAGCCGTCCTCGGTGGCGTTTTTTTACCTCCAAGCCAATGATCAGACCCAGCAATGCCCCACCACCGGATTGGAACTTTAGAAGTAAACGAAACCCTCTTCGCCAGTCAGACGCTCAATTTCCGCAGGACCAAAAGGAACATCGCCCACAAAGGGGAACAGGCTTTCTTCCCGGGTATCGAGATGGCGCAGGCGCGTACGGCAGATTTTGATATCAATAACATTCAAGGCTGATAACCGCGCAGCCAGGTCAACAATGGGTTTGTAACGCCGATAGTTTTCCCGGAAAAAAATCTCCACTTCCGGGCCATGCAAAACAAAGGCAATAACCGGACTGGCTGGATTCATATCATTATCAAGGTAGTATTGTTCCGCTTTTCTTAGCGCCTGCTCTACCTCTTCCGGGTTATTTTTCTCAACGCGAGCAAGATATCCCGGCACGTCCACACTGACGCCCAGCGCCGTTTCATTAGCCAGTGACGCATCCGCCGGCAGCGCTGCAATCAGGTTTCCCGGCTCCAGCAACAAGACCAGAAGCATGATTGCCAAAGCGGATCGGGTTGCAAAAAACCGTAAAACTCTCGAAAAGGTACAAGTTCTCACTCGGTTTTGCTCAGTCCCGGGGCCAAACTTCATGGCCAGAAACACAGGAGTGGCGCGACCTAAATTGAAAACGAGGCGCCACAACCACAGGTTGCGGATGCATTGGGGTTGTTGACAATGAACCGTGACCCTTCCAGGCCTTCGGTGTAATCAACCTCCGCCCCGGCCAGATACTGGAAACTCAAGGAGTCGACCAAGACGGCAATCCCGTCAACCTCAATGCGGGTGTCATCCTCGGCAATGACCTCATCAAAAGAAAAACCATACTGGAACCCTGAGCAGCCACCACCGGTGACGAATACTCGCAAATTAAGCGACGGATTACCTTCCTCCTCAACCAGGTTCTTCACTTTGGTCACCGCCCTGGGCGTAATATTGATGGAGGTTGGCGTAAAAGTGGTCGCGCCCATGTGTATACCTGCCTAAATTAAACTTCCCCGAGAATCCTCGGGCCTATATCTCACTAGTAAATGGGGGCTATCCGGGGTAATTACAACTCACGCCGACCCTACCGAGGCTTCGGATTCGCCATCGTAACCAGCATCTTCAGTATGGATGCCCTTTTGTAACTTGAGCGAGGTATCGGCCAGTTCGGCCGGCTGCCTGGGAGCATTATCCGACTTGCCCTGCACAAGACTCCCGTTGACCTGAGCGCCTTTTTCCACCTCAAGCACAGTATAGTAAACATTACCTTCGACCACGGCGCCGTTACTGAGTTCGACCAGCTTCTCGGATTGTATATCCCCTTTGACGCGACCGCTGACAACCACCGTCGGCGCGCGCACCTCTCCTCGCACAAGCCCCTTGTCGAGCACACTCACAGATGACTCACTGCCTTCCTGGCAGAGGATATTTCCGGTGACTTCACCTTCGATAACCAGCGAACCCAGAAACTTCAGATCCCCCAATATATGTGTGCCCTCGGCAATCACTGTTGGCGTCTGTGCGGCAAACTTTCCCGCTTTTTTCTTTTTGCGCATTTACTGTGCTCCTTTTTCTGTCGGCCAGTCCAGCGTCAGATCTCTCCGCCGTTTCGGCGTTTTCGCTGGCCAGGCGCTGATATTCAGCTTTTTCGGAACAAATTGTTCGGGAAGTTCAATTTTCCCCTCGATCACCCTGAAGTATTTCAGCCGGGCATCCACATTGTCAGAGTCTACCGTGGGATCAAGCGCCGCCAACCCATACATGATTTCTTCCCCATCCTGCGATCCTTCGGCCTGTAGCGTATAAATCACCTTGATGGGTTTCAAGGTATTAGCTTGCTGGCGAATCACAAAGCTGTACAGATAAGATGATGCTTCCTGACTGGGAACAATTTCTGCCCTGAGAATTTGCAAGCCATCCCCACTGGCATCCAGGTCCAACAACTTACGGTAGAGCATCAGTTGCTCTTTTTGTGCCGTCGAACTTTCATCCAGATGAGCAACCGTCCGGCGCAGTTTTTCCAGTGCCTCCGCATCGACTTCAGCACCAGCACGAAAGCGAATCAACGCCTGCCGTTGTTCCTCCAGCTTAAAGCGGGCTTCCTCCAACTGCGCCACCACGGCTCTTGCTTCCCGCATTTCCGAGCCGAAATAACGACTGCCGGAAACCCAACCCAGCAGCAACCCCATGAGTACGGCGATCCCCGCAAGTATGATCGTCGGGTTCTTCAAATTCACGCGCTCACGGCTGCTCTACAATGACTTGTTCCCCGCTAGGGCAACAGGGGCGGAGCAATAAGCCCGATGCTTTCCGGTAGCCCGAACAGCACGTTCATATTTTGCACCGCCTGGCCAGAAGCGCCCTTGACCAGGTTATCAATTACCGACATTACTACCGCCATGCCACGCTTTTGTGGCCGCTCAATGCCAATTCGACAGACATTCGCGCCGCGCACAGTCCGAGTTTGAGGGTAATCCCCCGAGGGTAGCACATCCACAAAGGGCTCATTGGCGTAATACTGCTCATACAGCCCTTGCAGGTCTATCTCCTCCGCGCCCTGCACCAACTGGCCGTACAGCGTCGCGTGAATACCTCTGATAATCGGCAGCAGATGGGGCACAAAGGTCAAACTGACCTGTTCTCGGGCCAGGCCCGACAGCTCCTGCTCTATCTCTGGCAAATGGCGATGTCCGGCCACCCCGTATGCCTTGAAACTGTCACTGACCTCCGCATGAAGGTTATTCACACTGGCTCCGCGACCGGCGCCGCTGACACCAGACGCCGCATTGGCGATCAGCCGATTCATATCGACCAGACCTTCGACCAGCAAGGGCATAAAACCCAACAGGACACTGGTGGGGTAACAACCCGGGCAGGCAATCAGACGCGCGGTGGCAATCTGATCGCGGTTGATTTCCGGCAGGCCATAGACCGCCTCGGACAGCAGCTCCGGGCAGGCATGAGGCTGCCCATACCACTGCTCCCAGACACCGACATCCGTGATCCTGAAATCCGCTGATAGATCGATCACCTTAACACCGCGAGCCAGCAATTCGGGTACCGTGGCCTGGGCAACGCCATGAGGCGTTGCAAAAAACACCACGTCGGCTTCCGCTAGCAAGCCGACATCCGGCTCGGCAAAACGCAAATCCACATGCCCCCTCAAACTGGGAAAAAGCTCGGCCACGGGCCGGCCACTCTCGGCGCGAGAGGTAATGGCCGCCAGTTCCACCTCGGGGTGAACGGCCAGCAACCTGAGCAATTCCACACCCGTGTAACCGGTGCCCCCCACGATACTTACTCTGATCACCCGGAATTTCCTGTCGATCCTGTTAAATAGCCGCCTATAATACCGAAACTCGCCAGCCATGACCCCCGGCAATTACCGGCTGGCCCCGTCCGCGGCAACAGCAAGCCCCGAATACGGGCAAACACAAGGTTGATCGGCTATCAGCAACTTACTTCAGGCATTCAGACTCCGGCTGGCCCATGTCGAAGCGCTGCCACAACTGGCGATTCTCGGCGTCCTCAGCGGCTTCACCACCGGCCTGGTCGCGGTTGCTTTCCGCCTGGGTATGGAACAACCGCTCGCTGTGCTGCTACCGGGTGATGGCAGTGAAAGCTTTGAAACGCTACCAGCAGAACTCCGATTTGTGTTACCACTGGCCGGGGCATTGGTAATCGCCGCGATTTTTCATTTTGCCGGCAATCAGGCCCAGCAGGTCGGCGTCGGCCACGTTATCGACCGCTACCAGCAGCATCAAGCCCATCTACCAGCGCACAACGCCCTGCTGCAATTCATCGGCGGTATTGTAGCGGTAGTTTCCGGCCACTCGGTGGGGCGGGAAGGTCCCGCAGTCCATCTGGGCGCCGCCAGCTCAAGTCTGCTGGGGCAGTATTTTCAGCTGCCAAACAACAGTCTGCGTATTCTGGTGGGCTGCGGCGTCGCTTCGGCCATTGCCGCTTCATTTAACACGCCGCTAGCCGGAGTTATTTTCGCCATGGAAGTGGTGTTAATGGAATACACCATCACCGGTTTTATTCCTATTATCCTCGCCGCCGTGTGTGGCGCCATCACCAGCCGCCTGGTTTTTGGCGACACGCCGGCCTTCGATATTCCCTCACTCCAGATGGCGTCGATGCTGGAACTGCCCTATCTGGCCCTGTGCGGTATCGTCGTCGGCCTGGCCTGTACCGCCATGCTGTTACTGCATAATTTTGCGCTACGCTGGCAAAGTCGTCCTCTCGCCCCGCGCTTGATTATTGCCGGCCTGATCGCCGGCGCCGCTGGAGTCCTGGTCCCCCAGGTGATGGGCATTGGCTATGACACCCTGGAGCTGGCCATGCTCGGCAAGGCCGGCTTTGGCTTGTTGGCAGCGATCGTTGGGGCCAAGCTAATCACCTCGACCCTGACCCTGGCCCTGGGCATTCCCGGCGGCAGCATCGGACCGACACTGGTAATAGGCGCCTGTATTGGCGGCTGTCTGGGTATTATTGGCAAGGCCTTCTCGCCAGCGGATTCAGCCCTGATCGGCTTTTATGTTCTTATCTGCATGGGCGCCATGATGGCGGGCGTATTAAATGCCCCTCTGGCCGCGTTACTGGCCCTGCTGGAGCTCACCTATAATCCCGGCGTGCTACTACCGGCAATGCTGGTAATTGTGATCACCTGCATCACCACTCGCCTGCTCAGCAAGCAGCCGGGCCTGTTTATGATCGGTCGAGACTTCGGGAATGCCCACTCACCCGTGGCGCAAGCTCTCAACCGAGTAGGTGTAACCAGCGCCATGAGCGGGAACTACCTGACTCGCAAGCGCCATCTCGACCGGCACGCGGTGCGCGCGACACTGGATAACCGGCCAGAGTGGATCCTTATTGATGACAGTGGAAAGACTAACCCCGAAGCCGACGAACCACCTTACATTCTGCGAGCTGCGGATCTGGCTCGTTATCTTGACTCACTGGAAAAAGTCGATAATAACGGTGACACCATCAGCGAGGAACACAACACTGAAAACCCCATCGATTTACTGGAAATACCCGGCGAGCGCTGGCGGCTGCACCCGGTTGACACCCGTGCCACCCTCCAGGAAGTGCGTGAATTACTGCGCGACAAAAGCGGCAATGCCGCCGGCGTTCGCGATGGCCCAGCAGGTGATGCCAGCTCTCTAAAAGGCATCATCACCCTGGAGCACATCGACCGCTATTATCAATAGCTGCTAACCTCCAGCGTTTTTGCTACACCCATTTCATCCACACCAACTTTGCGGAGCGCATACATGGATCACGAGTGGATAGAGGCCCTGCACATTATCAGCGTCGTCTGCTGGTTCGCGGCCCTTTTTTATCTGCCGAGGCTATACGTCTATCACGCCCAGGCCGAGGATGACATTAGCATCGAGCGCTTCAAGGTTATGGAACGTAAGCTGTACCGGGGCATCGGTACACCTTCCATGGTGGCAACGCTCGTGTTCGGCGTCTGGCTGGCAAGCCTGGCGCCGGATTACTATTTGTCCCAAACCTGGTTCGGGGTTAAAGTTTTTCTTGTCTTCCTGCTACTGGCCTACCATGGGTTGTGCTGGCATTTTTTGCGCCAGTTCCGGGATAACCTCAACCAACGCAATCATATTTTTTACCGCTGGTTTAATGAAATTCCCGTGCTGATCCTGATTGGCGTGGTGGTGATGGTTGTGGTTAAACCCTTTCAGTAAAGTGATGCGATGAGCGAAACGCGAGCAGACAGCCGCACGGAAGCCATCGTCAACGCACCCCTGGCGCCCACGCTACTGCGCCTGACGCTGCCCATGGTCGGCGGCATTATCGCACTGATGATGCTCGGTATTGTCGATGCCTATTTTGTTGGTCAACTGGGACTTAACCAGCTGGCGGCATTGGGCTTTGTCGCACCGCTGACCCATGGCGTAAACAGCGTTGGACTGGGGCTGGGCATGGCCCTGTCGGTATTGGTATCGCGGCTGTTCGGGCAACGGCAAATAGCCAGCGCCGCGCGTCTGATTACCGACACACGGCTGCTTATTCTCTTGGTGGGGCTAGCCCTGCAAGCCCTGCTTTACTCCAGCCAG
>DLXZ01000178.1:0-1551 GCA_003448675.1 Porticoccaceae bacterium | reverse complement strand
GCCCTGCTTTACTCCAGCCAGCTATATATTTTCAGGGCAATGGGGGCGGATTCAGACATCCAGCCCTATATCGCCGACTTTATGGCCTTGTGGCTACCCGTGCTGCCGGTGTTACTGCTCACCCTGACCGGTAACTCCACCCTGCGCGCCATTGGCAGCCCGGCCAAGTCGGCGATGCTATTAGCGCTGCTAGCAACACTGAACGCCCTACTCGACCCTCTGCTCATTTTCGGTTACGGGCCGCTGCCCGGTCTCGGCATAGCCGGTGCGGCGCTGGCTACATCAATTGCCTGGCTGATCACCTTTGGAGCCTCCGATTACCTGCTGGGTAAACAGGAAAAACTGATTGTTCGCGGCAAGATCAACACATCGGTGCTGATGGGCCACTGGCGGGAACTGATACACATCGGCCTGCCCGCCGTCTTCGCTAACTTCCTAACCCCCCTGGCGGCGGCGATTCTCACCGCCATGGTGGCCCTTTACGGCGCCGAGGCAGTAGCGGGCTTTACCGTCGCCGCCCGCATTGAGGCTGTGTGCCTGCTGGTCACTTTTGCCCTGTCCTCGACGCTGCCCATGTTTATCGGGCAAAACCTGGGCGCCGGCCGCCTCGACCGGGTTAAGCGGGCCTTGTTTGGTGTACTGTGGTTTTGCGTTGTCTTTCAGCTACTTGTCTGGCTACTGGTACTGCCTCTGGCAAGCCCCCTGGCCTCGGCATTCACAGATAACGAACAGGTGGCCCGAATTACCACGGACTACCTTTGGGTCGTGCCACTGAGTTACTGTGGTCAGGCGGTGGGCATCATGGTGATGGTATCGCTGAATGTGTTAAAGAGGCCTAAAACAGCTTTACTCGTCGCGGCCCTGCGCTTGCTGCTGATTAATTTGCCCCTGGCCTACCTGGGAGGAAGGCTGGGCGGGCCGGCAGGGTTGTTTACTGGTTATACCGCCGGCAATCTGATCGCGGGCTTAATCAGCTGGCAAATGATGCGCAAAGCCTGGCAAACCCTGGTGCGGGAAGAGACCCAGACAACGCTCTCAACTCCCATACAGACTTCTGGCACGGCAGCGCCCTGAGGTCCGGGCACCGTTGCACCTGTCAGGCAAACGTCGATAATAAGCGCCCGGCGGCCGGAGCCGTCGTCCCGACAAACCCGAGTTCCAGCTATTCGAGGCCCCTACCATGTCCCGATCCGAATCTCTTTTTGGCCAAGCAACAAAGGTTATTCCCGGCGGTGTCAATTCACCGGTGCGTGCCTTTCGCGCGGTCGGCGGCACCCCGGTATTTTTCGAACGGGCCTCCGGCGCTTACCTCCATGATGCCGATGGCAAACGCTACATCGACTATGTGCAGTCCTGGGGGCCAATGATTCTCGGCCATGGCCACCCTGAAGTGTTGAAAAGTATTCACCAGCAGCTAGACAGGGGACTTAGTTTTGGCGCACCCACCGAGCTGGAAACACAGTTAGCCGAGCTGCTATGCGAAAGAATACCGGGGCTGGATCTGGTGCGCATGGTCAACTCCGGCACCGAAGCCACCATGAGCGCCATTCG
>DLXZ01000267.1:2660-3286 GCA_003448675.1 Porticoccaceae bacterium | reverse complement strand
GCGGCCTAAATAAAAGACAGACACTCGCGCACTTCTTTAAGGCGGCGGTCTGTCTCGCCCTGGCCGGGGAATTAAACCGCCAGGGCCAGAACCCGGCTAATATGAGCCAGGGGCAAGCCCGACTCCTCCTGCATACGATTAAACACAGCCTGCACCTTGGCCAGATCACGCTTGGTATTGGGATTAATACTGTCAACCAGTTTATGATTGACCAGGGCGGCAATCACGTCGCCAGTCAGAATAAACGTATCCTTACCAACTAGCCGTAGACTCATCGGCCCGCTATTACCACCCAGACGGCTCCCCTGTTGTTTGAGCTGCAACCACAGACCGGTAATATCATTCCCCGGCCAGGCGGCCACAAAAGCCCCGTAGCTGCCATGCTCCTGCTGCATATCGCAAATAAACAAAGCATTGTCGCGCACTGATTTAATCTTTCCCGCGTGGCGAACGATGCGTTTGTCCTGCACCAGCTCGGCCAGTTTGTCATCGGAAAAATGGGCCACACCCAGGGGATTAAAGCCACCAAATACGGTTTCAAAGTCCGGCCACTTTTTATCGATCACCTTCCAGGAAAAACCGGCGCGAAAAACACAACGCGCCATCTCGGAGAGGTAACGGTCATC
>DLXZ01000267.1:1267-2449 GCA_003448675.1 Porticoccaceae bacterium | reverse complement strand
TCGGAGAGGTAACGGTCATCACCAATCTTTTTTAATTCCGCCGGACTTTTTACCGCTGGCAACCACTCGCGAAGGGCCTCTGGGCCGCCTTTTTTATCGGTAGCCCTATTTAACAGGGAAACAAAGGAAATCATTGCACGCTTGCTAATGTAATTTTTAGCCTTATTTTAGCCAGGCTTGGGTTTAACCACGCCCCAGGTAGGGCTGGGACACTGGCAGAATCACCGATTCGAAGAGGTTTACATTATCCGGCAGAGAGGCAATGGTAATCACCACCTCGGCCAGGTCCTCCACGCTTATCACTCCCTCCTGCTCGGGCACCTGGGGACTGGCCTCCCAGATATCGGTCATCACATTGCCTGGATGCACCGCGCACACGGCGATATTAAAAGGCCTCAGCTCCACGGCCAAAGCCTTGGTCAAACCCGTCACCGCAAATTTCGAGGTGGTATAGGGGGTGCTTTTCACTCTTGGCATTTGGCCGGAGATACTGCCGATATTAATGATGCGCCCGCTTTTTCGCGGCTTCATAATACGCGCCGCACTCCGACAGCAAAGAAACATACCCGTGACATTCACTCCCTGGACCTGCTGCCAATCGGCCAGGCTCAATTCGTCTATGCGACCGGAGACAGCCATGCCTGCATTATTGACCAGAATATCCAGGCGACCGTAGGCTTGCTCCACCTGGGTAAACAGCTGTTCAACTGCATCTTCATCCAGCACATCCGTGACCACGGCCAGGGCCTCGCCACCCGAGGCGGTAATCTCACTGGCCACCGCCGCAAGCTTTGCGCCATCCCTGGCCGCCAGCACGACACTGACGCCCTGATTCGCCAGGGCCAGCGCGATACCCTTACCGATGCCCTTACTGGCGCCGGTGACAATGGCAACCTTGTCCTGTAGTGATTCCATCAATTCAAGCCAACTTGGTTTAAAAAAAATAATTTACCGGGAGCATGGCCAAACGAATACTGGGCTAACTTTTGGCCGTGAGCATAGCAAGCACAAATTGATACCATATGAAGAAAAGCGTCCTTACGACGCCTATAGATTTTCAGTCCTCAGGTATTGAGACGATTTGTGATCAACTCATCAACCACCGCCGGGTCCGCCAGCGTAGAAGTATCACCCAGATTTTCCAGCTCATTGGCTGCCACCTTGCGCAGAATGCGGCGCATG
>DLXZ01000267.1:887-1052 GCA_003448675.1 Porticoccaceae bacterium | reverse complement strand
GCATGATTTTGCCAGAGCGGGTCTTTGGCAGCCCAGGCGCCCACTGAATCAAATCCGGCTTGGCGATGGCGCCAATTTCCTGCACACACTGGTCGACAAGTTCCTTGCGCAGTGCTTCGGAAGGTTCAGCCCCAGCCATCAAGGTCACATAGGCATAGATGCCCT
>DLXZ01000267.1:520-686 GCA_003448675.1 Porticoccaceae bacterium | reverse complement strand
GTCACATAGGCATAGATGCCCTCCCCCTTGATCTCATGGGGATAACCCACTACCGCCGCCTCTGCAACCTTGTCATGCAGCACCAAAGCGCTCTCGACTTCCGCAGTCCCCATCCGGTGGCCAGATACATTCAACACATCGTCCACCCGCCCGGTGATCCAGTAAT
>DLXZ01000267.1:0-297 GCA_003448675.1 Porticoccaceae bacterium | reverse complement strand
AATAGCCATCCTCATCGCGACGCGCGCCATCGCCGGCAAAATAGTAACCGGGATAAGTCGAGAAATAGGTTTCAATCAGACGCTTGTGGTCACCATAGACGGTGCGCAACTGCCCCGGCCAGGACGCTTTGATTACCAGGTTGCCTTCACCCGGACCTTCTATTTCATTACCCTCTCCATCGAGCAGAGCGGGCTGCACACCAAAGAACGGGACCGTCGCCGACCCAGGCTTGAGGTCGACGGCGCCAGGCAATGGAGTCAGCATCTGACCACCAGTTTCGGTCTGCCACCAGGTAT
>DLXZ01000257.1:12488-19587 GCA_003448675.1 Porticoccaceae bacterium | reverse complement strand
CACCCGTGGGGATGAACCGGGCCGTATTTTGAGCGCTGGACGCAGTCTCCCGTCGACATTATCTCTGTTGCGGTAGCTTCCAACGTGGTGGCAGCGGCGTTTGAAGCAAGTAGCAACGCGCTCCTGCTGTCGGCGTCGACGTTCAACACCAAAAACCTGCGCCGCGAGATACCCCTCAGTGTTTGGCGGCAACTTCAGCATGGGCTCGATACCGGGCAGATCATCCAGCAAGGGAAGAATAGGGGCGCAGTCTACTTTCGCGATCAGCTCACCGACAGGCTCTGGAGGTTGGGCTTCAAGTCGACCTCCACGGGCGAGTTTTATGTCAGTACATTACATCGGGCGAGCGAACGCAATATCCGGTCTGATTTGAAAAGGGGGAGGAGATCGGGCTGGAACAGGGTTAGGGAATGCGCCTGGCAGGGCCCGTAACCACCCTGCATGATGCTCCGATCGCAAGATCGTGCCACGGCCTACGGGATATCACCGCGTCACAGGCGCAAGCCCAGTATAGCGTGTTCCCCTGCCCGTGGGGGGACTAACGTACCTCCAAATCTTACCTTCGGGCTTTCTTGTCTTATGCTGGAATGAACCGCACTGTTGTTGGCTAAGCCTGAGTGATCCGCTAGACCCGCCATTAGTGGCCCATTGGCAAACCAATTGCTTGTTACATGCTATTGCCATCATCCGGTGTTTGGATGGTGAGCGAGGGACGGCAACCAGGCAGGAGTCGCGAGATGAGTTTCTCCGTGAGGGTGGATAAGAACGTTGATGTACCCATGGGTGATGGTGTGGTGTTGAGGGCGGATGTGTATCGTCCCGCGCAAGAAGGGACTTTCCCGGTTTTGGTGCAGCGCACGCCCTATAACAAGGAGATGTGGCTGGTGGTGGCGCCGACGCTGGATCCTGTCAGAGCCGCTGCGGCGGGTTTCGTGGTGGTGATTCAGGATGTGCGCGCCCGCTGGGCCTCGGAGGGAGAGGTGTTTTTCCCTTATCGGGATGAGGAGCCGGACTGCGCTGATACCATTGCCTGGGCGGCGGCGCAGCCCTGGTCGGCTGGGGTTGTCGGCTGTTATGGGTTGTCCTATATGGGTGGTAATACGTGGCTGGGCGCGGCTTCGGGGCACCCGTCACTAAGGGCGATTTCGCCAACCACGGCGCCTAATAGCTTTTATCAGAATAATTTCTGGCGTGATGGCGTGATGCAGTTGGCGACAGTGATCAGCTGGGCGCTGCGTTTGATTGGGCCGGCGGCGCTGATTCGTTCTGGCAAGCAGCTTCCCGAGCTGGGTGCGCGTCTGGCGGAGCTGGCGGATGCCCTGGATGGTTTTGATGCCCTGGTCAGGGAGCAGCCGCTAAATGCTTTAAGCGCCGGGCATAAGGAAGACGAGGCGTTTATTCCTTTTCTTTATGAGTTGATGAAGCACCCGGTGCCCGACGAGTGGACCGATAGCATCCTGTTTAACGACCGTCACGAAAGCGTCAAGGTGCCGGCACTGATTATCGCCGGTTGGTATGACATGTTGCTGGGCGCTGACTTGCAGCATTATCGGGGTATGCGCGAGCGCGGTGGCACTGAGTTGGCGCGTGAGAATACCCGGATGATTATTGGCCCCTGGTCCCATGCCATGTTCCTGAATATGGTGGGGCAGGTGGATTTCGGCTTTCGCAGTAGCGGCCTGTTTATGGATTTGAAGGAGGATCTCACAACCCTGCAACTACGTTGGTTTAAACGCTGGCTCTGTGATGAGGAGACGGGCATTGACCAGGACGCGCGGGTCAAGGTTTTCGTGCAGGGGGTGAATCGCTGGCAGGACGAGGATGACTGGCCACCGGAGCGTATGCGATTGACGCCCTGGTATCTGGGTGCGGATGGACGTTTCGGGTCGGCACTGCCTTCCGCGGATGAAAAGCCCGATAGTTACGTCTACGACCCTCAGGATCCTTGCCCTACCTGTGGTGGCACTTTGCTAATGCCGCCGCAGTACACTCCGGGGCCGGTGGATCAGGCGCCGGTTATGGGGCGCCGTGATGTGCTGGTGTATACCTCGGCACCCCTCGAGCAGGACCTGAAGCTCATGGGCCCGGTGCGGGCGCGTTTATTTGCCAGCACCTCGGCGCCGGATACCGACTGGGTGATAAAGCTGTGTGAGGTGGGGGCCGATGGTAAAACCATGAATGTTTGCGATGGGGTTGTGCGGGCTTCCTACCAGTGTGCTCGCAGTGGGCAAACGTTTACGCCGGGTGAAGTGGTGGAATGGCAACTCGATATGCTGGCGACGGCCATTGTGATTGGTGCCGGGCTTCGGCTGCGGGTGCTGGTGAGCTCCAGTGATTTTCCTCGCTATGACCGCAATCCCAATACCGGCGAGCCAGCAGCGGAGGCGAGCACCACGGTTTCCGCCTTGCAGCGGGTCTACCACAATGAGCGCTACCCCTCGCAAATTATCCTGCCTGTGGTGTGAACCGAGCTTGCGTGGCAGCGGTGCCGGGGTTTGGCTGGCGGTATGGGATTTGAGGTTATAGCTCTGGGAGCCCGATCTATCTAGATGGTCTGGGCCAGGCGCGTGGCCAGGGCGCGGTAGGCGCCCACATGAAAGGCCAGGCCGATATGGGTGGCCTTAACTTCGGTATTCAAATCCGGGTCTTCTTCCAGGCAGCTGTGCCAGTCCACCACCCCGTCACGCCGGGAGTAGATGGAAAACTGGGGTACGTCGCGAGGCTCCGGTGCCAGCATGTGATGTACGAAGTCGCACATGCAGTGGCCTGAACCACAGGAGGGGTGCAGGTTGCGGCCGATGAGCTTACCCTTGCCGGCGATTAAGTAGCCCCATACGCCGACCACCGCAGGGTGGGCTCTAACGGAATCGCGAAAGGGCGAGCCAATGGTGATCACCCGGTCAACGCATTCGGGCACCGCCTGCAGTATGGACTTGGCCAGTAGGCCGCCAAGGCTGTGTCCCACCAGTTTAACTTTTTGCCCGGTTTTCCGGTGTAATGACATGACTTTGCTGATCATGCGCCGCGAAGTTTCGTTGGGGCAGTCGGTATTCCAGAGAATGTGCGAGGCATGGGCCCGATAACCAATGCGATTAAGCCACTGGCGCATGGGTAGCATCAGCAGGTCATTGGCGAGAAAGCCAGGTATCACTAGCACGGGCTCTCCCGAGCCGTGAGCAACACCCCTGCCGGCATATACCGGGTGGTTGAGCAATGTAAATAGTTCAGCCGGCCACAAACCCTCCCGCCAGATGGGCGTGGCGGTAAACTCGATGGAGGGGTCATGAGCGAAGGGATCGGCATCGTCGTCATGCTGTGACTGTAAGTCGATGTCCAGCGGCTCATACAGATGCATGTCTTCCTGCAAGGCCGGTACTCCCTGAATAGAAAAATTTGAGTATTACAAAGGTTTGTGCAGGCGAACCTCGCGAAGCACTGAAC
Organism: Porticoccaceae bacterium; assembly: GCA_003448675.1. GTDB lineage: Bacteria > Pseudomonadota > Gammaproteobacteria > Pseudomonadales > Porticoccaceae > HB2-32-21. The sequence goes on along the minus strand of DLXZ01000257.1, from coordinate 16,146 downwards.
CCGGGTTTAAACCGTTAAGTCGTCAATCGTCTGGCTTAACGACGGGGTGCAAACCCAGGTTTCAGTCTGTTGCTGAGTGCCTCGCTAAACCCGCACAAATAGCTTAAGCAGCAGCGCTCATTTTTTGCGCTGTTTCCTTCATGGTGTCCATGGACTTCTTGAACATATCCGACATGGTATTTTCGGTGGTGAAGGATTTGGCCATTGCCAGGGCAGCCTTGGTGCTACTTTGCGAGCCTTCGAGCATGGCTTTACTAACCGCCAGCATTTCCTCTCGCATTTCGGTTTGCTCGGTAATCACAAGTTTCATCAGATTGAGTGTTTGGGTTTGCATCTGCGTGAACGACTCAATCACGGCGGTAAGGTTTTCCTTGTAGTCACTCGGTTTTTCGCTCAGCGTTTTAGCCAGTTCCAGCCCGAGCTTCTGGGCGCTTATCGCGTCATCCACCATGGCGCTACCCAGTTTGATCTGGCGCTTGCGGGCGTCGGAATAGGCCTTGGTAAGGGTTTGATGGTTGTCGAGCAAGGTGTCGATAAAAGGACTTATGCCACTGGTCATGGTTTTTTCCTCTTTGGGTTTGGTGGTTCGCTTTCTGGTTTTGGTGGGTGCAGCCGTTTGTTCCTCGGTCATATCAGCCTCCATGGGGCAGTGATGGGTGAAGGGACTAGCCGTCCGTTGTATATATATGCAATATGCATATAGTTGTCAAACAAAATTTTGTGAAAGTTTTGTGATAACGCTTTTGTTCATTTATCTGAGCTTGTTTCAATTTAACGCGTTCCAGGCATTTGTTGATGGATCCTTTTTCAGGGATATATCGATAGATAAAGCAAATGCCGAGCCATAATGGTTGGTTCGTTTTATGTCTGCTTGTATCCGTAATTTTTAATGTTCGCGCCCTGTAATAAATAAATCCGTCACACAAGGGAGATAGCATTTCCGTGCCGCCCCTCAGGGATTGGCCTGCTTTTTGCTGATACCCAATAAAAGAGAGAGTTTTTGTTAAAACTGGCTTTTTGTATCCACGGTCGCCCTTATTTGGTGCAATGGTTTTGCTCTCCCGGGATGCGGAACATCTAGCTGGGTTCTCTTTAAACGGACGCGAAGCACTTATTAAAGGTGACGCGATCGTCGTAAAAAAAGCCCGAGTATTGAATTTTCAGGAGTCGGATATGACCGAAGAAGAAAGAGATTTATTTGTTGAGCCCATGAGGATGTGGCGCAACTGGTATCAGCAATCCGAGCAGCAGTGGAGTGAGGCGATCACCGAAATCATGGCCGATGAGCGCCTGGGTAAACGCTTTGGAAAGTATTTTCAGGAGTGGCTGCACGCTCACCACATGTTTACGGAAATGGTTGGCCAGCAACTGGCAGCGCTGAATCTGCCCTCACGCAATGATTTATTAAATGTTGGCGACCGTATGGGTGAGGTGGAGGATTCCCTCTCGGCGCTCACCGCAGAAATCCATCAGTTGAAAAAACAGCTCGCCCAGTCGACTCAGGCAAGTGCTTCAAAAACGGGTGCAGCGGCGCCGGTGCGCAGAACCCGAAAGCCGCCTGCCAAAACCCAGACAAAAGCGTCGAACAAAGAACCGGTAAGTAAAGAATCGGTCAGTAAGGAAACATCGGGTGAGCCCGCTGGTGACAGCGAGTAATCCGGTCAACTCATAGGTAACTAGCTATGAACGTGCACGCAGTTGCTCGTGGAAAAGAAGCGGCAGGGAATAATCTGGAGAGAACCGTTGAAAAGGTTTTGTCGAGAAATATCGAAGGCTTGAAGCCGCTCGATGGTCTGGAGCTGGATTTAGGCGTTACCCCGAAAGACGTTATTTATGCCCGCGGCACGATGAAGTTGTATCACTATCGGCCAATGTGCGACGAGGTTTATCGGGTGCCTATTGTATTGGTGATGTCGCTGATCAACCGTTATTACATCGTTGATCTCGCTTCCGGCCAGAGTCTGGTGGAATATCTGTTGCAACAGGGTTTCGATGTTTACCTGATTGACTGGGGTGTCGTGCGCAGTGGCTATGAGCATTTGAACATGGACCACTACGTGGGCGAATACATACCCGAGTGTCTGGAACAGGTCGCCGAGGAAAGCGGTGAACGTGAATATTCCATGGTCGGATACTGCCTGGGCGGCGTCATGGCCTGTATGCATGCTGCCCTGAATCCGAACGCCGGGCTCAGGAATCTCGGTTGTTTCGCCACGCCGGCCAATGCCAGTGGCATGGTGTTATACAAAAGCTGGGCCGATGGGGAAAATTTTGATATTGACCGCATTGTCGACGAGCTGGGCAATGTGCCGGCGGTCATGGTTGATGCGATGTTGCAGGCCTTGCGGCCGCTGCAAAAAAGCGCGGGGCGTATGAGCCTGCTCGATAACGTTGGCAACGATGAGTTTGTAAAGGCTCATTATCGATTTGAGCGCTGGACTTCCGATCCGGTGCCGCTTGCCGGTGAAGTGGCGCGCCAGCTTTACAAGCATTTTCTGCGGGACAATAAATTTATTCAAAGCTCGTTTGAGGTGAAAGGCGAAAAGGCGGATCTGAAAAATATTACCTGCCCTTTTTTACACGTGGCCGCGGTTCACGATCATATCGTTCCTTCCGATGCTTCAAAGGATCTGATTGATGCGGTGGGAAGTACGGATAAGCTGGAAGTTGTGGTTAAGGGTGGTCATGTGAGCCTGGTCGCTGGTGGCAATGCGGTTTATCGCCTGTGGCCCCAGTTGGTGGACTGGCTGTCGGCGCGCTCTTGTTGAAATTGATGATGTAAAAGGAGAAGGGTTTGGAAAGTTTTCCCAAACAGGTTGAATTGAACAAGGGCAATGCTGAATTGCATTTGATGACCCGAGCTGATGAGCAGCGTATGCTCGCTTTTGCCCAGAGCTTGCCTGAACATGATTTGATGTTTTTACGCCGGGATATCACCCGCCCTGACGTGATTGAAGCCTGGGTGGATAAAATCGAGGCCGGAGGCACGGTCACGGTCATCGCTGATCAAGATGGCGAGATGATTGGTTACGGGACCCTGAGCTTCAGTGATTATAGCTGGTCCCGCCATGTGGCGGAGCTGCGGGTGATGGTTCGACCGGACAAGCGCGACTCCGGCGCCGGCCGTTACCTGACCCGGGAGGTTTTTCGCTTGGCCCTCGAAAATGGTGTTGAAAAAATGATTGCGCGTATGACTCTGGATCAGACGGCCGCCCGGAAATTGTTTCAAGAGCTGGGTTTTCGGCCCGAGGCCCTGCTGGAGGACGAAGTTAAGGATCGCCACGGCGAGCTCCACGATGTGCTGGTTATGGCGGTCAACGTACAGGCCATGCTGGCCAAGCGCGACGCCTTCGGGTTGGGTTGATATTTCCACTGGGGTGGTGGCCTCCTTACGCCCGTATTCCTGGACATGTTCGGTTAGTGCACTCCGTCGGGTAAAGATTATCGGCGCCCTCGTTTATACTGCTTGCGGTACCAGAATGTTTTAGTAGCAGGTTGCAGCAGGTTATTGTGGACGAGGACAGCGACGAAAACCCAAGGGATGACGCCTACCGCCTACCAGGCGATATGCTGACCGCCCATTTGCTGGCGTTGATGAAGGGCTGGACGGGCTACGGTTATGAGCTGGCAAAGCGGCTGGAGGAGAGTGGTATCCGCG
>DLXZ01000257.1:1031-12251 GCA_003448675.1 Porticoccaceae bacterium | reverse complement strand
ACAAAGCGGTTGGAGGAGAGTGGTATCCGCGGCTATAACACCGGCTCCCTGTATCGCACATTGCGCCAGATGGAAAAACACGGCCTGATCAGTTCCCTCTGGGATACCTCGGAGTCGGGGCCGGCCAAGCGTATGTACACCATGACCAGCGGGGGGACGCTGTTTTTGCGCAACTGGCTCAAGGTTGTGGACATGCACAAATCCATGCTGGAGCAGTTTCTCGATATTGAAAACCCTGCCAGCGCGGATGAGAACGTGGAAACGCCAGCCAACACAGCGGGCAAACGCGGCAAGAAATCGGCGGAGCAAACGCCAGATACCGCTGGCAAGCCAAAGCAAAAAAACACGCGGGCCAGCCGCACCGCGGCAAAAAGCAAGATGGACTCCCCCAGAGGCAAGTCGACACCTGCTACCCGGCGCAAGAAAGCGAGCAAGCCCAGTCGGGGCGATAGTACTTCCGATAGCTGATCCCGGTTTGGCATTCCTTTACCGATAGCCATAGGCCCCGGCAGCGGGATTGTGTAAAATCCGCGCTCATTTTTTCCCATCCACGGGGGTTCCCGCCATGTTTGATCCAAGCCAGACTCTCGCCCAGTTCGATCCGGAGTTGTGGGCGTCCATCCAGCAGGAAGAGCGCCGACAGGAGGAGCATATCGAGCTGATTGCTTCGGAAAATTACACTAGCCCGCTGGTTATGGTGGCTCAGGGTACGGTGTTGACCAACAAGTACGCGGAAGGTTATCCCCATAAGCGTTATTACGGCGGCTGTGAGTACGTGGATCAGGCCGAGGAGCTGGCGGTTGAGCGCGCGAAGACCCTGTTTGGTGCGGCCTATGCCAACGTTCAGCCCCATTCCGGGTCGCAGGCCAATGCGGCGGTATATCAGGCGCTGTGTGAGCCGGGTGATACAGTGTTGGGTATGAGTTTGGCCGATGGCGGGCATTTGACTCACGGCGCCAAGCCGAATTTTTCAGGCAAGACCTATAACGCGATCCAGTACGGGCTGGATGCGGCCACCGGCGAGGTGGATTACACCCAGGTGGAAGCGCTGGCGCTGGAACATAAACCGAAGATGATTATCGCTGGCTTTTCGGCCTATTCACGGGTGATGGACTGGCAGCGTTTTCGCGATATTGCCGACAAGGTGGGCGCCTATTTGATGGTGGATATGGCTCACGTGGCTGGCCTGGTGGCGGCTGACTGCTACCCCAACCCGGTGCCGGTAGCCGATGTGGTGACTTCGACAACCCACAAAACCCTGCGTGGCCCCCGCGGCGGTTTGATTCTTGCCCGCGCCAACGAGGAGCTGGAGAAGAAGTTCAACTCCGCGGTTTTCCCCGGCGGTCAGGGCGGCCCGCTGATGCACGTCATCGCCGCCAAGGCAGTCAGTTTTAAGGAAGCGCTCAGCGAAGAATTCAAGGTTTACCAGCAGCAAGTGGTGGCTAATGCCCGAATCATGGCTGCAACCTTTATTGAACGGGGCATCGATATCGTCTCCGGCGGCACCGACAATCATTTGATGCTGGTGAACCTGATTGGCAAGGAATATACCGGTAAGGATGCTGATGAAGCCCTGGGGCATGCCAATATCACGGTCAACAAAAATGCGGTACCCAATGATCCGCGTTCACCTTTTATTACCAGTGGCTTGCGGGTAGGTACGCCGGCGATTACCACGCGTGGATTTCGCGAGGCAGAAACCGAGGCGCTGACCCATTGGATGTGCGATGTGCTCGAAGCGCTGGAAGGCGATACCGTTGAGCAGACCATTGCCGAGGTGAAAACCCGAGTGCTGGATATCTGCCGCCAGTTCCCGGTTTATCACCAGGCCTGAGAGCGATCGCGGGTCCGCTGAGCGTGGGGGCCTGTGTTAATATCCCGCTTCCTTTTGACTGCCGGGGCACGGGATGCACTGTCCCTTTTGTGGTGCTGATGACACCAAAGTGATTGACTCGCGACTGGTCGCCGATGGTGATCAGGTGCGTCGGCGGCGCGAGTGCGTCCAGTGCCGGGATCGCTTCACCACTTACGAGCTGGCCGAGCTGCTGATGCCCCGGGTGATCAAGCGTGATGATACCCGCGAACCCTTCGACGAAGAGAAATTACGTTCCGGCCTACACCGGGCCCTGGAAAAGCGCCCGGTCAGTGTTGAGCAGATCGAGGCGGCGCTGTCCCAGATCAAGCGCTTTTTGCAGAGCACCGGCGAACGGGAAATCTCTGCTCAGATCATTGGCGAAAAAGTGATGGATCAGCTGCGTGAGCTGGACGATGTGGCTTATGTGCGCTTCGCTTCGGTTTACCGTAGCTTTCAGGACCTGAACGAGTTTCGCGCCGAGCTGGATCGGCTGGAAGAGGAAAGCGGGCAAAAAGGCAGCGGCAAATAAATGAGCGCCGGTGATGAATCCTACATGGCGCGCGCCATTGAGCTGGCGCGCCGGGGCTGGTACACGGCCCGGCCCAATCCGCGAGTGGGTTGTGTCATTGTTAAAGATGATCAAATCATAGGTGAAGGCTGGCATCAACGGGCCGGTGAGCCCCACGCTGAAGTCAATGCCCTGCGGGCGGCCGGCGGTGCAGCCGCTGGCGCCACGGTTTATGTTTCACTGGAGCCATGCAATCATCAGGGGCGAACGCCCCCCTGCGCCGGGGCCCTAATCGAAGCGGGCGTCAGTCGAGTGGTCTACGGTGTTAAAGACCCCCACAAGGATGCGTGCAATGGGCTGGCGACGCTTGTTGAGGCGGGTATCGAAGTATTTGGGCCCGTGCTGGAATCCGAAGCCCGCACTATTAATGAGGGGTTTTTACAGCGCATTACTACTGGTCGTCCGAGAGTGACCCTGAAAGTTGCCGCCAGTCTGGATGGCCGCACGGCCATGGCCAGCGGTGAGAGTCAGTGGATTACCGGGCCACAGGCGCGCAGCGATGTGCAGCGCTTAAGGGCTCGGAGTGGTGCGATTATCACCGGTATCGGAACCGTGTTGCAGGATGACCCGGCGATGACGGTGAGGCCGGAGCAGCTGGGTTTGCCCGATGCCGAAGCGGTGGCCCACAATCAGCCCCTGCGGGTGATAGTGGACAGCAAATTTCGGGTTCGCGAAGGGCTGAAAATTCTACAGCCACCGGGAGAGGCGCTGATTGCCACCGCTGAACCGGAAGCGCGCCTGCCCGGTGTTGAAACGCTGAGCATTGCCAATAGCGAGGGCAAGGTTTCGCTGCCGGCCTTGCTGGATGAGCTGGGGAAACGCCATTGTAATGACGTGCTGGTGGAGGCTGGCGCCAAACTGGCCGGTGCTTTTGTCCATGAAGGGTTGGTGGATGAGCTAATTGTTTACCTGGCACCAAAGCTGCTGGGTAGCCGGGCCATGCCCATGCTGGAGCTGTCTTTTGATAAGATGGCGCAAGCGATTGACTTGCAGGTCACCGACGTTCGCGCCCTGGGCAGCGACTGGCGTGTAACGGCGCGGGTAACGGAAAAACCAGACCAGCCGTAGTCAGTAGTTAGGCGCGCTCGTCGAGCAACAGGTTCGGAACATTAATCAGAGAGTCACAGCATCGTGTTTACAGGCATTATTCAGGCAGTGGGTAAAGTGGTGCGGGCCGAGCGTCGCGATGGCGATCTGCGCTTGACTCTCGATTCCGGTACCCTAGATATGGCCGATGTGGCGCTGGGTGACAGCATTGCCTGTAACGGCGTGTGTCTGACCGTGGTGGAGCAGCTTGAGCGTGGTTTTATCGCCGATGTGTCGGTGGAGACCCTGGATCTGACGACAGTGGGCTTGTGGCAGGCCGGCGCTGGCGTCAATATGGAAAAATCCCTGACTCCCAGTTCACGCCTGGGTGGCCATCTGGTTTCCGGTCATGTGGATGGTATAGGCGAAGTGGTTGAGCGCCACCCCGATGCCCGTTCCGAGCGCTTTACTATCAGGGCGCCGGCGCAGTTGGCTCGCTATATTGCGCATAAAGGCTCGATCACCGTGGATGGCACCAGTCTTACCGTTAATAAGGTGTCGGGATCGGATTTCGAGCTTAATATCGTACCCCACACCCTGGAGCACACCATTTTCAGCAATTATCAACCGGGTACGCGGGTGAATCTGGAAGTGGATGTGATCGCCCGTTATCTGGAACGGCTGTTGCTGGGCGATGTCGCCGGCTCCCAGGGTGGCGAATCCCTGACGGAACTGGCCCGTTCACTGCTGGAAAACAGGTCTTCCCCGTCCTCAGCTTAAGAGGCCCAGGCACCAGTTCCGGACGGGCCAATAGAATCCGGTTTGAAATCTAAAGGTAATGTGATGCAGTTAAATACGACTGAAGAGTTGATTGAGGATATCCGCCAGGGCCGCATGGTCATCCTGATGGATGATGAGGATCGAGAGAACGAAGGCGACCTGGTTATCGCGGCGGAAAAAGTGACTGCCCAGGATATTAACTTTATGGCCACTCACGCCCGGGGCCTGATTTGCCTGACTCTGACTGAAAAGCGCTGTGAGCAGTTGGGTCTTCCCTTGATGGTCGATATCAACGACGCCGCCCACGGCACTAACTTTACCGTGTCAATTGAAGCGGCGGAGGGTGTCACCACCGGTATTTCGGCTGCCGATCGGGCCAGGACCGTGCAGGCGGCCGTGGCCCCCGATGCGGCGCCAGTGGATATCGTGCAACCTGGACATATTTTCCCTCTCAAGGCCCAGCCAGGTGGCGTGCTGAGTCGAGCCGGGCACACCGAGGCGGGCTGCGATCTGGCTCTGTTGGCGGGGTTGGAGTCGGCTGCGGTGATTGTAGAAATCATGAACGATGATGGCACCATGGCGCGGCGAGCGGATCTCGAAGCTTTTGCCGAAAAGCATAATCTCAAAATCGGCACCATCGCTGATCTGATCCACCATCGCATGGTGAATGACCGCACCATGGAGCATATAGGTCAGCGGGAGATTGAGACCGCCTATGGTGACTTCACCTTGCACACGTATTTTGACGCAGCTCGTAACTGTAAGCACTTTGCTCTGGTAAAGGGCGAAATTGATGGTGACAAGCCGGTGCCGGTGCGGGTGCATTTGCCCACGGCGGTGCGCGACCTGTTTGCTATTGATCACATCGGTTCCTACAAACGCTGGACCATGGACAAAGCCATGAAGTATGTGGCTGAGGAAGGCTGCGGCATCATTATCGTCATTCTCCAGGAAGAGACGCCGGACAAGGTGGAGCACGACCTGGAGTTGCTGGAGGTAAAGCGACCGCCGCCGAAAAACCCCTCAGAAACCGTTTACATGCAAATCGGCGCCGGCTCCCAGATACTGCGCGATCTGGGCGCCAAGAAACTCAAGATTATGAGCGCGCCCTACCGCTTTGGCGCGATTTCTGGCTTTGATCTGGAAGTGACGGGTTACATAGAAAGCGATTTTTGATTTTGGAAATACGGAAAACAGTATGAGTGAATTCAGGCCCATTGAGGGCAATTTCAATCCCGAGGGCGCTAACTTCGCCATTGTCGTGGCGCGCTGGAATGGCGAAATCACGGAAAGCCTGCTCAATGGCGCGTTGCGTGCCTTTGCCCGCCAGGGGGTTGGTGAAGACTGTGTCCGGGTGGTGCGGGTTCCCGGCGCTTTTGAACTGCCACTGGCGGCGAAAAAACTGGCTGAAAGTGGCGGTATCGATGCGGTGGTTGCTCTGGGTTGTGTCATTCGTGGTGGCACTCCGCATTTTGAATATGTATGTAGCGAGTGCGCGCGGGGAATTGGCGAGGCGGGTCTGGATACGGGTGTGCCGATCGCTTTTGGTGTGCTGACGACCGATGATTTGCAGCAGGCGAAGGATCGTTCCGGGGATAATGAGGAGAACAAAGGCGAAGAGGCGGCCCTGACCGCGCTGGAGATGGTCTCACTGTTCCAACAACTGGCCGCCCGCTAGTGGCCGCGACGCCTTCGCAGCGCCGCAACGCCAGGCAGGCGTTGGTGCAGGCGCTCTACCAGTGGCAATTGGGTGGCGATAACCTCAGCGAAATCGAAACCCAATTCTATTCTGACGATAAGCTTAAAAAAGCCGACAAGGCTTATTTTAGCGAGTTGCTACATGCCATCCCCGCCAGCGCCGACGAGCTGGACGGCATTTACGGTATTTATCTGGATCGCAGTCAGAGCGACCTGGACCCGGTGTCTTTGGCTATTCTGCGTATCGCCACTTATGAGCTGGCGCACCGCGTGGACTTACCCTATAAAGTGGTGATCAATGAGGCGGTCAATCTGGCCAAAACCTTTGGTCCGGCTGAGGCGCATAAATTTATTAACGGCATTGTTGACCGGGTCGCGGCGAGAGTAAGACAGGTGGAAATCCAGGCGGCTAAAAGCCAGGCTTGAGTCCGGTGTGCTGTAATCGCAGTATTTTTCTGACTGGCTTTGCCCCATGAGGTGACGCCTGGCGCTGGACGATACCGAGATGAGCGAATTTTCCCTGATACAGCGTTTTTTTGCCGAACAAGCTGGCCTGCCTGGATCCAGGGAAGGGACTGAGCAAGTAAGCGGCCTGCGTGTCGGCATAGGCGATGACTGTGCGGTTCTCGATCTGGCGGCCGGCGAGGAGCTTGTTACCACCACCGATACTCTGGTCAGTGGTGTGCATTTCCCCGAAGACGCCGAGGCCGAGTTGATTGGCCAGCGGGCGCTGCGCGTGAATCTGAGTGATGTCGCTGCCATGGGCGCGCAGGCACGCTGGTTTCTGTTGTCTCTCACCCTGCCGGATGAAGATGAAAACTGGCTTGAGGGTTTCAGTGACGGCCTGTTCTCCGCCGCTCGACAGTATGGCTGTAGCCTGATTGGTGGTAATACCACCCGGGGGCCTTTGAGTATCTCCATTACCGCCTTTGGTACGGTTCCCAAAGGGAAGGCTTTGCTGCGTAGCGGCGCTCGGGCGGGTGATGAAATCTATGTTACCGGCTCCCTGGGTGATGCGGCGGCGGCCCTGGGTGTTATCGGACTCCCGGATACCTGGGGCACTATCCCCGGTAGCCAAAAAGAGGCAACTGCCTCGCTGATCAAGCGTTATTGGCAGCCGAGCCCGCGTCTGGCGGAAGGTCTGGTTTTGCGTGATCTGGCCTCTGCCGCAATCGATATCAGTGACGGTTTGCTTGCCGATCTTGGTCATATCGCCAAAGCCAGTGATCTGGGCGCCGAGCTGCGCCTTGCCGCGCTACCCCAATCTTCTGCCTTGCGTGCCGCCGTATCTAATGATGCAGAAAGAAACGTTCTGGCGCTGGCCGGAGGTGATGATTACGAGCTTTGTTTTACGGTGCATCCGGACAAAGTGTCAGTGCTGGATGGAGAAATCGCCGAGGGGCGCCTGATCGCCAGTCGCGTTGGGCGAATGGTTGCCGGTGGAGGTATGCGCTGTTATGACAAAAATGGCCAGGAGGTGTCTTTTGATAAATCAGGCTATCAGCATTTTTAGAGCTACCGGTTGATGCCGCTGGCCGATTTTGAAGCGGAACATGACTGACTCGGAGCAGAAACAGCTGGACGGACCGTCGCTAAAAACGTTGGCTCGCGACCCCTTAATGCTGCTGGCCTTTGGTTTTGGCAGTGGTTTGGCGCCCCGGGCACCCGGTACCTTCGGTAGTGCTACGGCGCTACTCTTTATGCCCTTGCTTAGCGTTTTGCCACTCTGGGGCTATGGGGTGTTTTTACTCGTCGCTTTCGCCCTGGGTGTCGGGCTTTGCCAGTACGCTCAGGGGCGTCTGCCAGGACACGATCATCCGGCCATCGTGTGGGATGAATTTGTCGGTTTGTGGCTTACTGTAAGCTGTGTTCCCGCCGGCTGGGGCTGGTGGTTGGCCGGCTTTGTAGTGTTCCGTATTTTCGATATATTAAAGCCTTGGCCGATAAGTGTGATTGACCGCAAAGTTGGCGGTGGGCTAGGTGTTATGCTTGATGACCTCCTGGCAGGGATTGGCGCCTGGATAGTGATGATGGTGGGATTATGGTTGATCTAAAAAGCATCAGAAGTGGCTTGGTTGGTTTGATGGCGCTATTGTTACTGTCGCCGGAAAGTCACGCGGCTCCGGAGGTGATCGCCAATGGGTTATTTAAGGATAAGGCGATGCTGACCATCAATGGCAAAACCCGCTTGCTTAAAGCCGGCCAAACCAGCCCCGAAGGCGTCAAACTGGTCAGCAGTAACAGCAAGCAGGCTGTGCTTATCATTGATGGTGTAAGAACCTCCATGAAGGTATCACAGCGGATTTCCTCCAGTTTTAAGTCGGCCAAGGCGCCGCCGACTGTGACCCTGCCACGCAGCAGTAATGGCCATTACTACGCCCGTGGAGCGATCAACGGGCGTTCAGCGCAGTTTATGGTCGACACAGGAGCGACTTCCGTGGCGATGAACCTGAACCATGCCCGCCAGTTCGGAATTGACGTCAGTAAAAGCCCGGTTTCCGCCGCCAGCACCGCCGGTGGGATTGTAAAAACCTATGTTGTAGATCTGCAGCGAGTTAGTGTTGGCGCCATCACCATTCATAATGTTGCCGCGACCGTTGTCGACGGTGATTTTCCGGTCAATATCCTGTTGGGAAATTCCTTTCTAAGCAAGGTGGACATGAGTGAACAGTCCGGTGCTCTGGTATTGAAGAAGAAGTTCTAGTCGCGTCTTCGCGAAGTTTGTTTTTGTACAGGACGCAAGCCCTGTTTTTTTATCCGTTTTTTTGTGAGAAAAGTCATGTCCGCTTTGGCTAAACGAATTATTCCCTGCCTGGATGTCGATGCCGGCCGGGTGGTTAAAGGCGTTAAATTTATTGATATCCGGGATGCCGGCGACCCAGTGGAGGTCGCGCGACGCTACGATGCCGAGGGGGCCGACGAAATCACGTTTCTGGATATCACCGCCAGCCATGAGCAGCGGGATACCACCATTCACACGGTTGAAGCCATAGCCAGTGAGGTCTTTATTCCCCTCACTGTGGGTGGCGGTGTCCGTACCCTTGAGGATATCCGGGCCCTGCTCAGTGCAGGCGCGGATAAAGTGGGCATCAATTCCGCAGCGGTTAAAAACCCCGAGTTTGTTAAAGGCGCGGCCGAAAAATTCGGTTCGCAATGCATCGTTGTTGCCATTGACGCCAAGCGGGTAAACCCTGGCGAACAGCCGCCAAGGTGGGAGATATTTACCCATGGTGGCCGGGAGCCCACGGGCATAGACGCGGTAGATTGGGCCAAACGTATGGCAAGCTACGGTGCCGGCGAAATATTGCTCACCAGCATGGATCGGGATGGTACAAAAAACGGCTTTGATCTGGCGCTGACCAGCGCTGTCAGTGACGCGGTAGGCATCCCGGTTATAGCCTCGGGCGGAGTGGGCAATCTCCAGCACTTGGTTGAGGGTATACAGGAGGGGGGCGCCGATGCCGTCCTGGCTGCGAGCATCTTTCATTTCGCCGAATACAGCATTCGAGAAGCGAAAGCTTACATGGCCGCGCGGGGTGTGGAAGTTCGCTAAGAATTTTCCGCCTTAACCAATACTCAGGCGTGGCGCAATTTTAGCGGCGGTAGTTCCGATACTTTTGGTGGTGTTCTCAGCACGCTAAGCATATGCCTATCGGCTTTATTGAGAAAGGCGAGATAGTCTTTTGCGCCACTCTTGGCCAGTTCGCAAGAATCAAATGGTCCCATGGAGAAGCCTTCACGAGTGGTAAAGTACCAAGCGTGATTTAACTTAAAAAACCGCTCACAACGATGCGGTATTGGGTGTCCTTGAGTTTTTTCGCCGCCCCTGGCTGGTAGAGTAGTGGCGTGAGTCATGCCTTTCAAAACCGTCGCTTTACTTTGTATTTATACGACCGCTATATCACCTTCATTGGTGCTTGAAAGTAACCATCCGGGGTAGTTTTGTGCGGATGGCTTGTTATACCAAAAAATATCGGTTTAGTCCATTAAAACTTTAGTGGACTTTGACAGAATGTTGAGTCCTTTGAGCAGGTTAAGCGCCTCGTAGAGCTGATTATCGGCGGTGATGACGTCTTGATTTTCGGTCCTCGTCTTGCCACTTACTGCCTCCTCGCCACCCAGGTGTTTATTCAGATTTGCTTCGCGCATCTGAAAATTTTTGGTCAGTGCACGGATTTCCGCCCGCTCGACGTATATATCCGGTTGAATGCTGACCGCCTGGATGGACCGGCCGTTTGGCGTAAAATAACGCGCGGTAGTGAGCTTGATGGCGCGTCCGTCATCCAGTGGCAGAACAGTTTGCACCGAACCTTTGCCAAAACTGTCGGTACCCATGATTACGCCACGTTTATGATCCTGAATGGCCCCGGCGACAATTTCCGACGCGGAGGCGCTGCCGCCATTTATCAAAACAACCAAAGGTATATCTTCAAGAATAACGCCTTTGTTCGCGGAGTAGCGATGGCGCGAGGAACGGGTCCTACCCTCGGTATAGACGATCAGCCCTTCATCGAGCAGAGCATCGGCTACTTCAACGGAGGCAGACAACAGTCCACCCGGATTGTTGCGTAAATCCAGTACCAGCCCATGAAGCGCAGTGGTTTCTTTGGTCAGAGCCGTGACGCTGTTTTTAAATTCCTCTCCGGTGCGTGACTGGAATTGGGCAATGCGAATATAGCCGTAACCGGGTTCTAGGACTTTGTGCCGCACACTCTTGATACTGATGGTGTCGCGAATCAGTGTGAACTGGAGGGGCTGGTCAGTGTTTTTCCGGGAGATGGTCAGGGACAGCGAGCTGCCCTTCTCGCCGCGCATAATATTAATGGCTTCCTCCAGGGTCATGCCGCGTACGGCCTGGTCGTTTAGTTTGACGATAAAGTCGCCTGGCAAAATGCCCGCTTTCGCTGCCGGGGTGTCGTCGATGGGGGAGATGACTTTCACGAAACCATCCTCCATCCCCACTTCAATACCGATACCACCAAATTCGCCCGAGGTTTGTTCCTGAATTTCTTCGAAAGATTCGGCTTTAAGGAAAGCGGAATGGGGATCCAGCTCGGCTAGCAAGCCAACAATGGCATTTTCCAGTAGTTCTCGGTCATCGATTTCTTCGACATAGGTGTTCCTGATTTGCTCGAACACCTGAGCAAATAACTGTAGTTCCTCCAGTGGCAGGCGTGCCGAGGAGTCAGCCTCGGTTGTCGTTGCTGGCTCCTCGCCAAGTGCTGCGGGTGCTAGCATAAAAGTTGTCCAGCAAATTAAACGGGCAATTCGGGACATAATTTTTTCCAGTATT
>DLXZ01000257.1:504-718 GCA_003448675.1 Porticoccaceae bacterium | reverse complement strand
TCAAGGCCGCCGGTATCGCCAACCCTGGCGATAATCTCGCCTGTGGAAACCCAGTTGCCGATCTCCTTGAGCAGCACCTGATTGTGAGCGTAAAGGCTAAGATACCCCTCCCCGTGGTCAATAATCAATAGCAGGCCGTGGCCGCGCAAATAGTCGGCAAATACTACGCGACCGTAATGGATGGCAGCCACTTCAGTGGCTTGTTTGGCGCCCT
>DLXZ01000257.1:0-265 GCA_003448675.1 Porticoccaceae bacterium | reverse complement strand
AGGTCTGCATTTCGCCGTTGCCCGAAAAAATTACGGATCTTGCCCTGAACCGGCCACGGCAACTTTCCTTTTTGTTCTGCGAAGGATTGCCTGTTGGGAGCCTCTAACCTGGCGATACTCCGTTCCAGAGTGTTGATTACCTTTTCCAGTTGCACTTTTTTCTGTTGGAGATCTTTCATGCGGCTGTTGCCGTGATCGAGCTTTTTATTGATCGCTGCCAATACGGTTTTTCTCTCTCCCACCTTCGCCTGTAACTGGGCGGATA
>DLXZ01000024.1:528-14629 GCA_003448675.1 Porticoccaceae bacterium | reverse complement strand
GAAGCGATTGATGAATGGCAAAAAAAGGGTAATACCCCCAAGGAAAACTGGTGGGGCCTGCAGCGCGTTCTCTACTATGACAAAAAGGATTATCGTCGCGTAGTGGGAGTATTAAAAAAGCTGATAAAGCATTATCCAAAGTACAGTTACTGGCGGCAGCTCGGCGGTATGTACGGGGAGCTGGATCAGGAAATAAATCAACTGATAACGAATGAGGTTTTGTATCTGGCTGGCGTTGAATTGAAAGAGAAAGAGTTACTCGGCCTGGCCTATTTGTTTATCGGCGCCGATTCACCTTATCTGGCGGCAAAAGTAGTGGAAAAGGGTATCAAGGATTCGGTCATCCCAGTCACCTCAAAAAATATGGAATTTTTGGGCCACGCATGGCAGCAGGCGCAAGAGGGAGACAAAGCCAGATCAGCGCTAGAGCAAGCTGCCAAGTTATCGGACCAGGGCAAAATCTGGGCCCGCCTTGCGGGAGTTTACCTGGATATCGGCGACGATAAGAAAGCGGTTAGGGCGTCTCGTAACGCACTCAATAAAGGTGGTCTAAAGCGCAATGATCTGACCTATATGGTCTTGGGCAATGCGCAGCTCAATCTCAACTGCTATAACGATGCCATTAAGGCTTTTGAGAAGGCTTCCCAGGACAAACGGTCGAGAAAATTCGCGGACAAATGGATTGAATATTCCCGCCGTGAAGGGGCCAGGCGCGAAAAACTTATTGAGATGGGAGCTAATATAGCGGGCTGTACTCGAGCCTGATTCGGGTATGACGGGAATCGTTTTAGCAATATTGTTCTAGTATCCTTTTCTCCGAGGTGTCGCGGAGGAGCAGTTTGTCCAGGGTTTCCACTATTTTGCTTCTGTCGCCAGTGATATATCGAAGATGCCCGCTTCGCGAGCCTGATCAGCAATTTTTATATAAATCGATGATTTTGCTTCCGGGTTGGCTGCGATAACAACTTTTGCCTGGGGATTCTCCGCCCGCAAACGTTCTACATTTGCACGTACCGAGCGTACGTCGATGTTTCTGCCTTCAAGGGTAATATTGCCATTCGGTCCTACCAGAAAGACAATGTTCTTGTTCTCCTCATCCGGAGGAGGCTCATCGGTGGTTGGCGGGCGTTGAACATCAATTGCGGTTTCGTTGATAAACGTTGCGGTAACGATAAAAAAAATCAACATGATGAAAACCACGTCCAGCATGGGCGTGAGGTCAATTTGTGATTCGTCTTCGGTTTTTCTTCTGCTAAGCGCCATCAAAAAAATGCCTGTTTCACGAATTTTATGGATTATACATCGGCATGCGCTCAGTCTAGCTCAAACCGTGTGGCTTCGCCATAATAAGTCTAATTTCTAGGCCTTCGATATTGAACCGGGTTTCACTGCTTTCTCATTGCTGAATGATGGAAACAACGATTTAACTGAGGAAAATATGGAAATTGCCGGGGCTTGCAATGGCAGTCGGTTTCGATACCATGTATGCGATAGTGTTGAAGGAACACTTCTCTATAACGTTTATGCATTATTACAGGTGTTTCCAGGGGCGCTGAGAACGGGTCGTTGCACGGCTAGTTTAGTTAACGTGGAGGAGGGCTAGACCTACAATCAAAATGGTACCGTCGGCGTTACCTAAGACGCTATTATCAAAGAAGTCTGCAGTTTTGATACCTAATAAGAGTAATAACGAAAAACTGAGGATGCACAATGAAAAATCCACCAGTAATTAAAACCCTTTATATGGCAGTTGTTGTTTCAGTCGTTGCTATGTGGTCGATCACGACCTTAGGTGCCGATGAAGTACCTGCCGCTGTCTCAACGATAAGTGAGGACGAGATCGCCGCGACGCCAAAAGCGAGAGGCACTGCCGCGCTTTTGATGGAAGAGGTCGTTACCACTTCGCGGAAAAAATCCACCGCGGAGGAAGTGCAGGATGTGCCTATCGCCATGACCGCCTACAGCGGTGAGCAGCTTGAGGCTTTGCAAGTACGTAATCTGGAAGAGATGTCATTTTCCATGCCCAATGTACAACTGGATTCGGTAGGTACGACCCGGGGTACGGCTAACTTTTCCATTCGTGGCCAGGGCATCAACAGTTCCATTCCATCGGTGGATCCCACGGTTGGTGTGTTTATCGATGGTATGTACCTGGGGATGAGCCACGGTGCTCTCTACGATATGTTCGACCTAGAGGGTATGGAAGTATTGCGTGGTCCGCAGGGGGTTTTATTTGGCCGGAATGTGACCGGTGGTGCTGTAACCATGCGAACCACGCGGCCCAGCCACGATTTCACATTCAAAGCCAAAGCGAGTGTGACTGATGATAATGATCAGGTATACGGCCTTGTGACAACAGGGTCTTTGATTCCCGATGTGTTATCGGGCAAGTTAGCTTTGTATGGTCGAGACGATGACGGGTATTTTGAAGATGTGGCCACGGGGAATGATAATTTTGGCGAGGCCGAAACTTACATTATCCGCCCAGCCGTTACCTGGACAATCTCCGAAGACCTTGAAACTACATTGATTTACGAACGAGGGGAGGACCGTGGTGATCAGGCGATTCCCTATAACAGCTTGAATCCTGTGGGCGATTTTAAGGTGGCAACCCACGTTAACCCAGATAGTGAGGAGATTGGACAGTTTAACAACGCCCGTTGGATGCACTTAATTTCAGAAACCACTTACGATGTGGATTTTGGTAATGGCACCTTTACCAATATAACCGCTTATCGCAAGGTCAATGAGGAGTCGGATGGTGATCTTGATGGGGGTACTGACATTCCAGATGTTGGTGCGCCTAATGTATTTGAGTTTCATACAGGAGCTAAAATCGATCAGGAACAATTCAGTGAAGAGCTAAGATACGCGGGAACTTTTCTGGATGACCGTCTGGCGCTCACTGTCGGTGGCTACTTCTTTACGCAGAATATTTCGATGGCTGGCCATAGGGATCTTAGTTCGATTCCCATTGGGGGTAGCAAAACTCCTCGCTTTACCTACGGCGGCGAATTGGAACACGAGACATGGGGTGTTTTCGTGAATGGCGATTATCAGTTATATGACAATTTGACAATGTCTTTGGGTATTCGCTATACCGACGAGGAAAAGGATGTAGAAGCCG
Organism: Porticoccaceae bacterium; assembly: GCA_003448675.1. Lineage (GTDB taxonomy): Bacteria > Pseudomonadota > Gammaproteobacteria > Pseudomonadales > Porticoccaceae > HB2-32-21. The sequence continues at coordinate 11,502 of DLXZ01000024.1, read as the reverse complement.
CCGGGGCTTTTGTCTCGAGCCCAGGTGATTTGCCAGGTTTGCCGGTAAGCATCGGTTGTTTGTTTGAACCGCAGATTAAGTGTGGCCCGGATTTTATCGACGCTGAGAGCTGGTCGAATGTGACGCCGAGGGTGGCATTTCAGTACTACTTCAACGATACATCCCACCTCTATTTTAGTTGGGCCAAGGGCTTTCGTAGCGGTGGCTACAACATGCGCCTGACAAGCCCAACCCAACGGCCGGGTCCCTGGGATGAGGAGAGCCAGAATACCTGGGAACTGGGAATGAAGTCAGAATGGAACGATGGCCGGGTGCGCTTCAATGTCGCGATGTTTCTCAACCAAGTTGAGGACATGATTCGCGAAGTCATCTTTAATGACCCGGATAATCCGGGTAACGCCGTGCAGAGTATTCGTAATACGGCTGATGCCGATATTAGAGGCATTGAAATGGATATTAATTGGTTGGCTACCGATAACTTGCTGTTGTTTATGAATGTCGGTTATTTGGATGGCGAATACAAGGAAGTGGGCGATGACCTAAATCGCGACGGAGTGGTGAATGGCGATGATAAACAATTGGTTCTTCCCCGCTTGTCCCGATGGACGGGTAGTGTTGGCGCTAACTACGATATCCCTATCGACGCAGGTTTAATCTCCACTCGTATTGGTTACAGTCATCGTACTGCAGGGTTTTTTAGCGATTCTAATGTTGATGATCTTTCCTCTCATGATGAATTGACGGCAGGTATATCGTTTATGACCAATGATGGTAAATGGAAAGCCAGCTTGTTTGGTAAAAACCTGCTGGATCAGGTTCAGCGAGTTACCCAATTCACCATTATTCCAGGTGCAACATCTTTTGCCCCCATCAAGAAGGGCCGGGTTGTCGGTGTTGAGCTAGAGTATCAGTACTAGTACCTCTTAACATTAACAGCCTTTGTTGTATAAAAAGCCCCCAATATGGGGGCTTTTTAGTGGGCGCAATACTGGTCTCTCTTTATCTAACTGGGCTTGCTATAAAAACAGGTGGAGGTTAATGCTGTTGGCATTTTTCTCCATATTGGGGACAAGCAAGTGATTTGGATGCTTGAGGTCATGCTATTGATTGGTTGTCGCGCTACGTACTAAAAGCGTTTATACAGGTGCATTATCAACATCCTGGTTGATTGTGTGACCGGCTTTCCAGAAGTGGAAGGCAGCCCAGAGCGGCGCGGTGACACCGAAAATAATCAACGAATAACGCAGTGATTCGATACCGAAGTGTGGCTCGAGTGCGTCGCTGAGCATACCGATGGCCAGTGGCCCCAGGCCCATGCCGATCAGGTTGAGCACGAACATCAGGATTGCCGAAGTCAGGGCTCGCATCCGCACTCCGACCAGGGCGTGAGCCGCCGCCAGGCTGGCGCCAATATAGGTGTAGTAAAGCACGGTTGGTGGGATTTTCATCAAAAGAGCAGCTTCGGCGTGGGGGATGATGTACACCGATACCATCATCGGCATGGCGATTAGTCCCGCGATACAGGGCACCAGACAGTACCAGCGCTTGTCCATGGCGCCGAGCCGGTCAGCGACGTAGCCGCCGATAATAGTGCCTACTATCCCCGAACCGCCCTGGACGAAAGCCATCCAGGTGCCGATTTCACCCACACTCATCTCGTGGGAGCGAATAAAAAAAGATGGCGTCCAGGTACCGGTGCCGTAGCCAGTAAAAGCCTGCAAGCCGCATGCGAGCGCCAGATGGACGAAAGTCAGTCGACTAAATAAAAACTTGATGGTTTGGCCGATGCCGGGCGCGTCGCTATCGGCGGTGATATTTTGCGACATGCCCCTGGCAGGCTCGATAACGGTAAATCTGAGCATGATGGCCACGAGAATTCCCGGTAGGCCGACCACAAAAAACGCCATGCGCCAACCAAAAAACTCATTAATCCAGCCGCCCAGTAAAAAGCCGATCAGCACCCCGATATTGACGCCCGTGGAGTAAATAGACAGCGCCGTGGCCCTTTTCTCCGGTGGGTAGATGTCGGATAGCATGGAGTGGGCTGGAGGGCTGCCCCCGGATTCGCCGACGCCGACGCCGATGCGGGCCAGGAGCAGCTGAGTATAGTTCTGGACCAGGCCGGATATAGCGGTCATGGAGCTCCAGATGGTAATAGCCAGCGCAATAATGGATCGCCGGGTGGAATGCTCGGCCCATTTGGCGATGGGAATACCGCAAACCACATAAAAAGCGGCGAAGGCGAAGCCGGTTAACAGGCCAAGCTGGGTATCCGACAGGCCGAGCTCGGCTTTTATCGGCTCTTGTAGAATCACGAGAATCTGGCGATCAATAAAATTAAAGGCGTATACGACGGTTAAAAGAGCCAGTACGTAGCTTCTGTAACCGGTGCGGCGGTAGTCTAAAAGGGGAATGTCCTGGCTGGGTGGGTTTTCTGTTGGCGGCGCGGGGGCAGCCTCCCGGGAGGGCCTCGAAGTGCTCATTTATTATTCCGTCCGTGTTTGGGCGATAGCCCTAATTATTGTTTTACGAATTATTTTATTTGTTCCAGGGACGAGGTCGTGTTTGGCGCCGTCGTTTGGTGATTCGTCTATGCTAGCGCGGTAGATCGGTATTTAACAATCACTAAAAGTAGGAATCGACCAGTATATGATGTTCGGCTGGCGGTTATATCAGTAAGTCATAAGAAATGGACGAGCGTGGATTACGTCCGCCCATTTCTCATTATCTGAACTGAATTTAGAAAATCAGTACTCCCCTAGAGCTGGGACAAGTCTCTCACAGCGCCTTTGTCGGCACTGGTAGCCAGCTTGGCATAGGCTTTCAGGGCGCTACTGACCTGGCGTGGCCGTGCTTCAACGGGTTTCCAGCCCCTGGCTTCCTGGGCGTGGCGGCGGTGGCTGAGTTCTTCGTCACTGAGTTTGACGTTAATGGTGCGATTGGGAATGTCGATTTGAATCAGATCGCCGCTTTCGATCACTCCGATATTGCCCCCGGCGGCGGCTTCCGGTGAACAATGGCCGATGGACAGGCCAGAGGTGCCACCGGAAAACCGACCGTCCGTGATCAGGGCACAAACCTTGCCGAGTCCCTTGGATTTCAGGTAACTGGTTGGGTAGAGCATCTCCTGCATTCCCGGGCCGCCCCGGGGGCCTTCGTAGCGAATCACCACGACATCGCCGGGTTTGACCTTGCCGGCCAGAATGTTTTCAACGGCGGCTTCCTGGCTTTCACAGACGTGGGCGGGGCCTTCAAAGACCAGGATGGACTCGTCAACGCCGGCGGTTTTCACCACGCAGCCATCCTGGGCGATGTTACCGTAGAGCACCGCGAGACCGCCGTCCTTGCTGTAGGCGTTTTCGACGCTACGAATACAGCCGCCCGCGCGGTCGTCATCCAGGCTTGGCCAGCGGGTGTCCTGGCTGAAAGCCGTCTGGGTGGGGATGCCCGCCGGCCCGGCGCAATAGAATTTTGCTACCGCCTCGCTCGGCTGGTTCATGATGTCCCATTCATCCAGCGCCTGGCGCAGGCTACTGGCGTAAATCGTTGGCAGGTCCGCGTGGAGTAGGCCGCCGCGATCCAGCTCGGCCAGAATACTCAGCACACCGCCGGCCCGGTGAACATCTTCCATATGATAGAGCGGCGTGCTGGGTGCTACTTTGCTCAGGTGGGGAACCTTGTGAGACAGGCGGTCGATGTCAGCCATGGTGAAATCCACCTCGGCTTCCTGAGCCGCCGCCAGTAGGTGCAGGATCGTGTTGGTGGAGCCGCCCATGGCGATGTCCAGACTCATGGCATTTTCAAAGGCTTTAAAGCAGGCCACCGAGCGGGGCAGGACGCTGGCGTCATCCTGTTCGTAGTATTTGCGTGCGTTTTCGACCACCAGGCGACCGGCTTCCAGAAACAGGCGCTTGCGGTCGGCGTGGGTAGCCAGTACCGAGCCGTTACCCGGTAGGGACAAACCCAGGGCCTCGGTCAGGCAGTTCATGGAGTTGGCGGTGAACATGCCGGAACAGGAGCCGCAGGTGGGACAAGCGGAACGCTCGTACTCTTCGACCAGCTCGTCGCTGGCGCTGTCATCCACTGCGATGACCATGGCGTCGACCAAATCCAGCTTGGTGTCCGCCAGTTTGGTTTTACCCGCTTCCATGGGGCCACCAGAAACAAACACGGTGGGGATGTTCAACCGCAGGGCCGCCATCAGCATTCCGGGGGTAATCTTGTCGCAGTTGGAAATGCACACCAGGGCGTCGGCGCAATGGGCGTTGACCATGTATTCCACGGAATCGGCGATGATGTCTCGCGAGGGCAGTGAATAGAGCATGCCGTCATGGCCCATGGCGATGCCGTCGTCGACGGCGATGGTGTTGAATTCCTTACCCACGCCGCCGGCTTTTTCGATTTCACCAATTACCAACTGGCCCAGGTCTTTCAGGTGGACATGGCCGGGTACGAACTGGGTGAAGGAATTGGCCACGGCGATTATGGGCTTATCAAAGTCCTCGTCCTTCATGCCAGTGGCGCGCCACAGCGAACGGGCGCCTGCCATATTGCGGCCTTTGGTGGTGGTGTGGGAGCGATAGGTCGGCATTGTCAAACCCTTTTCAGTCGATAAATGTTGAACGCAATTGTTTAAAAAGGCAGCAAGGATAACAGACCCGAGTGGTCGGCCAAAATACCCAGTAAAGGGGTTTGTCGCAACGCGAAGTTCATATTTCCCGCTTACCAGCGCCTGGGTTACCATGGTGGCGTAGCTAATAAAATAATCAGGTGGCGATTATGAACTTTCTTAGTCCAGAGGGGCTATTTCCAGGCAACCCGGCCGTCGTGCTGGCGGTGCTGGCTTCGGGATTGTTTTTTCTTTCCGCCCTGTTTACCGGGGTCTGGAAGTATCGCTGTATGGCTGCTAGTGAGGAGCATCTGGCGCCCCATTATGTCGATATTGCCCACCGGGCGGGTCTCATGTACGCCTTCGCCGCCATGCTGCTGGCGGTATTTGCCGCGCTCAGCGCCTGGCCTATGGTGGTAAATGTTATTGCCACCCTGGCACCGCTGCTGTTCTTTGGTTTTGCTATTTTTTTGTATATTCAATTGGGGCGAGCTAACGTTACCGACAACCAGTTTCGCAACAATCCGGAGCCGGAAAAAATGGCGCGCGTAATGAATCTTTTGATCATTGCCGAAATGGGTGGATTTTTAATCCTTTTTACCGGTGTTCTCGCGCAGCTTGTCTAAAGTTGTCTGGCTTGGAAAGCTGCCGCAATGTAGGGAAAAACGATGGGTTTATACGATAAATATTTTCTTGCACCATTTATTAATTGTGCCTGCGGTACCAAGCCGATTCTTTATCAACGCAAAAAAGTTGCGCCTCTGTGCGAAGGTCGAGTGCTGGAAGTGGGCATGGGGTCGGCCCTTAACCTGCCCTACTATGATCGGAATAAAGTGGAATTTATCTGGGGGCTGGAGCCCTCGGAGGCGATGCGGGAAAAATCCCGTCCCAACATCGAAAGTTCTGGCCTGGATGTAAAGTTGATTGACCTGCCGGGTGAAGAAATTCCATTGGAGGACGACAGCGTCGATAGCATCCTGCTCACTTATACCCTGTGCACCATTCCCGATTGGTCGACGGCGCTACAGCAGATGCGCCGGGTGCTCAAGCCTGGTGGCAAGCTGGTCTTTACCGAACACGGTGAAGCACCAGACGAGGGTGTGCTCAATTGGCAAAACCGGATTAATCCATTGTGGAAGAAGTTGGCGGGTGGTTGCAATTTAAACCGGAAAATTCCCCAGTTATTGACCGACAGCGGCTTTGCCATTGATGAGCTGGACGCCATGTACCTGCCGTCCACCCCCAAATTGTTCGCCTATAACTACTGGGGCGTCGCCAGTATTGCCTGATGGCATTCCGGGACCGCATCTTCTATGATCGGCTGGCCAAAACAATGACAACTAAACAAACAACACAAGGAGACAAGCCATGGCCTGTACCGTACTGCTGGAACTGAAAGTTAAACCGGAGTGTGTCAGCGACACCATTAATGGCCTCGGCGCAATGCTGCCGGAAACCCGCAACTATGATGGTTGCATTGAGGTTTATGCCCATCAGGATCAGGATGATCCCACCACTGTCGTTGCCATTGAGCAATGGGAAACCCGTCAGCATTATGAAAAATACCTGGCCTGGCGTCAGGAGACCGGTGCTCTTGATGCCTTGGGCGCCTGGTTGACCCAACCGCCGTCGATACGTTATTTCGATAAAAAAGCCTAGGAGCTGATTCGAGCCTGAGGGTTTGAATGGCTGTTGTAACGGACAGCTCTGAAACAAAAAAAGGTGGACATGAAGTCCGCCTTTTTTATGGGTCTTGTTTATCTGGGTCGGGTTTTTATGGGCCTGGTTTCTATGAGCTTGGCCAGATCGGGGTTTAAATAGGTTTAACCAGAATCCTGGAGTTGCGCTGCAAGTTATAGAGCGCGGCTTTCTCCGCCGGCAGTTCCGCCAGTGACGATTCACGAAAACCCTGCTCCTTAAACCAGTGGGAGGCCTGGGTGGTGAGCACGAACAGGCGCTTGAGACCAAAATCGGCGTTGGCCTGATTTTCCAGGGACTGCAATAGCCGCGCCGCCAGCCCGCGATTATGGAAATCCGGGTGTGTCACCACGCAGGCCAGCTCACCGGCGTCACTGCCGGCAAAGGGGTAGAGCGCCGCGCAGGCGATAACCATGCCTTCGGGATGCACAATGACCTGAAAGCGGGAGATTTCCGTTTCCAGCAGCTCACGGGAGCGTTTTACCAGAGCACCGGATTCTTCCAGTGGCGAGATCAACTCCAGCACACCACCCACATCATCAATGGTCGCCTGGCGCAGTTGCTCGCCGCCGTCGTGGGATAGCAGGGTGCCAGAACCTTCTCGGGTAAATAGCTCCTGAAGCAGAGCCCCATCCTCCGTGTAGCTGATGATGTGACTGCGGGATACGCCATTGAGGCAGGCATCGTAGCCGGCGCGTAGGGCGTCGTGGAGGGGCGGCTGGTCTTTCAGCTTGCCCAGCCAGTTCTGCACTTCGGTCATGTTGATGCTTTTTACCAGGGTCTTGTCGGCGTCGAGTATGCCGGTCTGACCGCTGAAGCAGATCAACTTCTGCGCTTCCAGGGCAATTGCCGCCTGGGTGGCCACGTCCGCGCTGCTGAGATTAAAGGCTTCGCCGGTGGGTGAATAACCCAGCGGTGATAGCAGCACAATGGAGCCTTCATCCAGCTGGCGCCTGATGCCGGCGCGGTCAATGCGGCGCACTTCACCGGTATGATGAAAGTCCACGCCGCCGCGCACACCCAGGGGCTTGGCGGTAATAAAGTTACCGCGGATCACGCGCAGGCGAGAGCCCTGCATGGGTGAGTTGGCCATGCTCATGGACAACAGGGCTTCGATACTGATGGCCGTGCAGCCTACCGCATCCTTGACGCAGGCCATGGTGTCGGTATCGGTAATGCGGGTGTGATTGTTGAAGCTGGATTCAAGCTGGCGTTGGGCCAGTTTTTCGTCGATCTGAGGGCGCGCGCCGTGCACCAGCACGATTTTAATGCCCAGGTTATTGAGCAGCGCTATATCGTGGATGATATGGCTGAAGTTGGTAGCGCCCACGCACTCCCCTGGCAGCATCAGCACGAAGGTCTTGCCTCTGTGCATATTGATGTAGGGCGAGGTGTCGCGAAAAAATTTGACGTAATTGCTCATGGCTTGGGTATCGCGCGGGTGGCGGGCCGGGTAGTCGGCAAGCCTTTGGTTTTCAAGCAATTATAACAGCACCGTGACAGTGGGTGAGAGAGCTGTGACTCAAAAACAGTAGCGGTTAATCAACTGCGACAGATAGTCGGTCATGGGCTGAATACGGCCGGTAGCCAGGTATTCGTTGGGTTGGTGGGCCTGGTCGATATCGCCTGGCCCCATGACCAGCACATCCATGCCCAGTTGTTGCAGATAGGGCGCTTCGGTGGCAAAGGCCACGGCGCCAGCACTGTGGCCGGTCAATTGCTCGCAATAGCGGAGCAACTCGCTCTGTTCCTGGCAGGCAAAGGGCGGCACGCCGACGAGATGCTCCAATGACAGCTCGGTGCCCTCCTCGGTTCCCAGGGCCAGCAGGCGTTGTTCGAGCTGTTGGTAGAGTTCTTCAATATTCATCCCTGGTAGAGGTCGGATTTCAAATCCCAGCTCGCAGTGGCCGCATATGCGGTTGGGGTTGTCGCCCCCATGAATATGGCCCAGGTTCAGCGTCGGGTAATCCACTTCGAACAGGGGGTTGTGATAGCGCTCTCTGAACTCGGCCTGTAGTGTTCGCAGCTCACCCAGGGCGTCGTGCATGGTCAGCAAGGCGTTGGCGCCCAAAGCCGGGTTGCTGGAATGACCGGATTTGCCCTGTATGACCAGCTTTTCGACGATGATGCCCTTGTGGGTGGCAATGGGTTTCAGCCCCGTGGGCTCGCCGATCAGGGCATAGCGGGCCTCGGGCTTGCCCGCCTCCACCAGGGCCTTGGCCCCGGCCATGGAAGACTCTTCATCGGCGGTGGCGAGAATAATCAGCGGTTGCTTGGGTGTTTTATCGAGCAGGGGTTTGACGGCTTCGATGGCCAGGGCGAAAAAGCTTTTCATATCGCAAATGCCCAGGCCATAAAGTTTATTGTCGCGCTCTGTCAGCTCGAAGGGTGACTGCCGCCAGAGCCCTTCGTCGCAGGGCACGGTGTCCGTGTGCCCGGCCAGCACCAGTCCACCCGGCCCGCTGCCGAGGGTGGCGATCAGGTTGGCCTTTCGGGGGTCTTCAAGAGCCATGATTTCAGTAGCAAAGCCCAGTCCGTCGAGCCAGTTGGCCAGGGTGTCGATCAGCTCGCGGTTGCCCTGATCAATGTCGGAGTTGGGGCTGCTGATGGAATTGCAGGCGATGAGCTGGTGGAGCATTTGCAGGAGTGTCATAGGGTCGCCAGTTTAGAAGGCATGACGAAATAAAAGCAATGCCACTTGCCGTTAACAGAGGTTGCCGTATGGCTGTTGTAAATCAAGTGCCGGTTTCGTCCAATTGCCAATCCGAGTGGAGCGGGCTGTTAGAATGGCGGTTTAAACCGGCTGCAAGGAAAACAGTTCTTGACTCAGCAACTATCAGATTTGCCGCCACTACTACAGGCTCGGGTGGAGCGTTTTCTGGAGCGTTTTCGGGAAAGCGCACCCGAGGAACTCGGTCTCTGGTTGGATGCTTGTCTGGGTGATGCCGACTTTTCCGAACAATTGTTCCGGGTCTGGGCCGGCAGTGAATTTGTTGCAAACACCTGTGTGCGCCACCCGGAAGTTTTCCGCGAGCTGGTAGAGAGTGGCGATCTCGAATGCGACGATCACGAGTCAACGCCTTATCAGCGCTGCCTGGAGGCGGTGGCGCAAGACGCTGAAACCCCATCGGAGCGGGAGGCAACGCTGCACCGCCAGTTGCGCCGGTTTCGTCGCTATCAGATGCTGCGCATCGTCTGGCGGGATCTGGCGGGCGTCAACACCGATGCCGAGCAGAAAATGCTCGCCACTACTCGCGAGATGTCCCTGTTGGCTGACGCGGTCATCGTTGTGGCGCGGGACAAATTGCATCGCTGGCTCTGCGAAAGTTGGGGTACGCCAACGAGCGCGCTTAGCGGCGTCGAGCAGCACTTGCTGGTGCTGGGCATGGGCAAACTGGGTGCCTGGGAACTGAATGTTTCCTCTGACATCGACCTGATTTTCGCCTACCCGGAAAGTGGTGAAACCACGGGCGTGGCGAAAACCCGCAGCAATCAGGAGTTTTTTACTCGCCTGGCCCAGAAGTTGATCCAGGCTCTGGATAACACCACCGTCGATGGCCAGGTGTTTCGCGTGGACATGCGCCTTCGGCCCTATGGTGGTAGCGGCGCCCTGGCCCTCAGTTTCGATGCCATGGAAGAGTACTATCAGAATCAGGGCCGGGACTGGGAGCGTTACGCGATGGTCAAAAGTCGCGTTATCGGGGTGCCCGGCAGTGATCGCGACCCTGCGGCGGATAACCTGGAGCGAATCCTGCGGGCCTTTACCTACCGGCGTTATACCGACTTCAGCGTGATCCAGTCTTTGCGAGACATGAAGGCCATGATCAACCTTGAAGTACAGCGCCGGGGCTTGTCGAACAATATAAAACTGGGCCACGGTGGCATTCGGGAAGTAGAGTTTATCGCCCAGGCTTTCCAGCTGGTGTGGGGTGGTCGCGATCAGCGTTTCCAGCAGCGTGAGCTGCGCGCCATTCTGCGCCTGCTAGATGAAGAGCAATCCCTGCCCGATGGCGCCGGTGCCGGTCTGTGGCAAGCCTATGTCTTCCTGCGCAACCTGGAGCATGTGCTCCAGGGTTGGCGGGATGAACAAACCCAGGAGCTGCCCGGTGATGATGGGGATAGTGATGGCGCGGCCGATCGCGCTCGGGTGGCCTTTATGATGGGCTATTCTGGCTGGGATGCGTGTATAGCAGCCCTCGAAAATTACCGGGATCGGGTCAAGGGCCACTTTCAGGCGCTGGTAGCCGATGATGAGGCCGAACAAGAAAACGGGAATAAGGAGGCACAATCGGCGGATGCCTCAGTGCAACTCCCCCAGCTTGAAGCGGCCTGGCTTAATAATGATGTCAGTGAGTTCGTAGCGGCACTCACGGCCCTGGATTTTGATGATCCAGGACCCGCGGCGGATCGCCTTCATATTCTGGGTAGCAGCCAGAAAGTCCTGACCATGCCGGTGGAAACCCGCGCTCGTCTGGACCGCCTGATGCCCCAACTCATCCTGGCCTGCGCCGGGGTGGAAAACAGCACCGAAGCACTGGCTCGGGTATTGCAGCTGGTGGAATCGGTGGCCCGGCGCAGCGCCTATCTGGTGTTGCTGATTGAAAACACACAGGCGCTTCAGCAGCTGGTGACGCTCTGTGCGGCCAGTCCCTGGATCAGCCAGAGTC
>DLXZ01000024.1:0-336 GCA_003448675.1 Porticoccaceae bacterium | reverse complement strand
GGATCAGCCAGAGTCTGAGTCGCCATCCGGTATTGCTGGATGAATTGCTCGATGCCCGCAGTTTGTATCAACCGCCGGATCGTCAGCAGCTAGCGGATGCCCTGCGCCAGCAAATGCTACGTATTCCCGAGGAAGACCTGGAAGCACAGATGGAGGCCCTGCGGCATTTTCGTCTCGCGCAGGGCTTGCAGGTTGCCGCCTGCGAGGTGGTAGAGGTGCTGCCGTTGATGAAAGTGAGCGATCACCTGACCTGGTTGGCGGAGGTGATTCTTGATGAAGTGCTAAAACTGGCCTGGCAGCAGATGACGAGCAAACACGGCTTCCCGGCCATGACCG
>DLXZ01000005.1 GCA_003448675.1 Porticoccaceae bacterium | reverse complement strand
GTTCGAGCTGATACCGCGACCTCAAAGAAATACCATGCCATGAATTTTGGAGTAGTCATGGTATCGAAAATCACTAACATGCTGATATTAAAGTAAATATAGGCGAAAAATACGGCATGTTTGATCATGGTATTAAGGACGAGAAAAGGAGGATTAGCCATGCTGACCGATACCAAGCTTCGCAACCTGAAACCTCAAGACAAGCTCTACAAGGTCAACGACCGAGACGGCCTTTACGTAGCAGTCACGCCGGCAGGGACAATCTCTTTTAGACATAACTACTCCATCAGCGGCCGCCAGGAGACGTTGACCATCGGTCGGTATGGCAGTGGCGGTATCACACTGGCGGAAGCGCGGGAACTGCTGAGCGAAGCAAAGAAAATGATTGCAGCCGGCAAATCCCCGGCCAGAGAGAAAGCGCGCGACAAATCGCGCGTGAAGGATGCCGAAACATTCGGGGCATGGGCTGAAAAATGGTTGCGCGGCTATCAGATGGCTGACTCGACACGCGACATGCGTAAATCGGTCTACAACCGCGAGTTGAAAAAGCGCTTCGGCAATCAGAAATTATCTGAGATCACGCATGAGGATCTCCGGGCAGTGACCGATGCCATCGTGGAAAGAGGAGCGCCAGCAACAGCCGTCCACGCCCGAGAAGTGGTATTACAGGTTTATCGGTGGGCGATCGAACGCGGACAGAAAGTTGAAAACCCCGCTGAAATGGTTCGCCCCAACAGTATCGCCAGATTCGAACCCCGTGACCGCGCCCTGAGTCCTGCCGAAATTGGTCTGATGTATCGGTACATGGATCGAATCGGGACCTCGCCGCAATATAGAGCCGCAATCAAGCTGCTGTTATTGACCATGGTCAGAAAATCCGAGTTGTCCAACGCCACCTGGGAAGAGATCAATTTTAGCGAGGCACTCTGGACGATCCCGAAACAGCGTATGAAGCGACGAAATCCACATTTGGTGTTTCTGTCTCGCCAGGCACTGGACATCTTTATCGCACTGAAGACCTTTGCCGGTGGCTCCGAATTCGTGCTTCCCTCGCGGTATGATTCGGACTTGCCTATGAGTGCAGCGACTTTGAATCGCGTTCTTGCCCTGACGTATCAGTCTGCACAAAAGGATGGTGAGCAGCTTGGTAAATTTGGTCCGCACGATCTGCGTCGCACAGCCAGCACCTTATTGCATGAAGCAGGCTACAACACTGATTGGATTGAAAAGTGTCTTGCCCATGAGCAGAAAGGAGTAAGGGCAATTTACAATAAAGCCGAATACCGGGAGCAACGGGCGGCGATGTTGCAAGACTGGGCTGACATGATTGACGAGTGGACTAGCGTGAAGCGTTAATATTGATTCCTGGCCGGATAGGTTGATCTTCAGACTCTTTGCGGGATTCGATCCACTTTTCCACCTCGGCCAAGTCCCAGGCGACATTGCGGCTTGTCAGCACGATTCTGCGCGGAAAGTCGCCTCGTTTCTCCATATTGAAGATGGCGCGATCTGAAAGCGGAATCATAGCCAGTAATGTTTTTCGATTGATTAAAGTCTTTCTTGGTCGAGTAGGGTGTCCGTCATCCATTGCTTCTCACTCTCGCTCCGGACCGCACGTGTCAGAGTCTTAGGCTTGCCAAAAACTAAACGTTAGCACCGTGCAAATCATTTTGGCAAAAGAGAATGTTTAGCAATGTGATAAACAATTACTGCATCAGGGTGGGGTGATGGACTTAGGAGTGTTGCCGTGACAGCGTCATTCACCATATTTGCGCTGCATGCGGTCACTTGAATTAATTATTGTTGTTCCTGCCTTTGGGCAGGCTGGGAATACTTAGACCACCTCCCCCTTGAAGACAATGACTCCACAGATTGTCGCTTCTTCATCCACTTCGATAATGCGATTCGGCCAGTCAGGGTTGAGTGCCTTCAGGTACTGCTTGCCCTCTTCAATAATTAACTGCTTGAACGTGGCTTCATTGGATTCATCGAGTCGAACAACCACGTACTTTCCGTGGTCAGGTGAAACATTGGGGTCAACAAAAATCAGGTCGCCCTCATGAAACTTGGGTTCCATACTGCTACCGCGAACCCTAAGTACAAAGGATTCAGGACTACAACAAACCGGGCAGGGTAAAAGTTCTGAACCGTAGGCCGGCACGAAACTTTCAGAAATCTCATACCAGTTTCCCGCTTGGACCCAGGATATCAGCGGGTGGAGACTGCGCAAATCCGGGCCGTCGTGGGCGTTGTGTTCCTCTTGTCTTGCCCCGTCCGCATGGGGGGTATCCATCCATCCTTGGTCTTTATTCATGGCCTTTTCCAGTTTCTCCGCCAGCTCATCTCCAATAGAGCGGGGCGTTCCTTTTTTGGTCGGCAGCTGGTTGCGCACCTGACTGAGGTAGGAGCTATTGGTCCCAGCCGCACGCGCCAACTTGGCAGCTGACCCCGCTTCGGCAATCAGAACCTCAAGATTGTGGAGCCGGATCTGGTTAAGTTTTAGCGTCATGCGAAACACTTTAGCATGATTTTTAGCAGAGTGATAAACAAAAAGTGGCGATTGCGCGTTGTTCGATGATTCGCACGGTGCTAATGTTTCTGCGCATGGAGCTAAAGGATTTCCTCAAAATGGCAACCAAGCGGGAGCGGGCCGACGTCGCTGCGGCGTGTGGCGACTCAGTCTCCTACTTGTATCAGATTGCCGGCCAGCATCGATATGCCAGTCCATTGATGGCGACGCAAATCGAGCATTACACCCGTACTGTGGCGGACCTTTCGGATGGTCGACTGGAGCCTGTGCCTCGGGCGAGCATGGTTCGACATCCAGAGATTTTCTACGGCGTCGTGCCTGAATCGGGTGCACAAGAAGCAGGTGGCAACGATGACGCCTGAGAGATCGCCATCCGCCCACGAGATCACCCGTGTAGACGTCACTCGTATCCACCATTACTCCCGCAATCCCCGCCGGCAGCAGAACCCGGAATACGATCGAATAAAGGCGTCGATCCAGGCTGAAGGCCTGGATCAACCATTGGTGCTATCACAGGAGCCGGGGGCTGCTGATTATGTGCTCCACAGTGGCGGCAATACACGGCTGAGGATACTAAAGGAGCTTTTGGACGAAACCGGCGATGAGCGATTTCGCTGGATCGATT
>DLXZ01000252.1 GCA_003448675.1 Porticoccaceae bacterium | reverse complement strand
GTTGAACTCGAATCCACCCACGGAAGCGAACCCGTGGTGTATCTACAGGGCGCTGGCAATATCGCGCGGGGTCTGGAACTGGCGTTACTGGGCAAACAGGCTGGAGACAGCTTCACCGTCATCGTCGAGCCCCAGGAAGGCTATGGCGAACGGGTGCCGGAACTGGTGCAAACCGCCCCACGGGCGATATTTGAAGATCAGGAAATCTCAGTGGGCATGCGCTTTAGCGCCGGAACTGACACGGACGCTATTTCCTTTATAGTCAAAGAAGTCAAGGATGAAGAAGTCGTGGTGGACGGCAATCATCCACTAGCGGGCAAAATCCTGAATTACGATGTCAGCGTGGAATCCATTCGCGAGGCTACCGAGGAAGAGTTGATCCACGGACACGTGCACCAACTCGGCGGCCATTGTTGTTAGCATTTACCGTAAGGAATATTCGTCTGCTACGGGCAAGATATCTGGCTTCAGCGCCCTGATTAAAATCGAATCCGCCTCTGCCCATTGTGTTCGGTAATGTACACACCGGTGGGGGTATTAAAATGCGTGCCCAGAATCATCACGTCACGGTCACAGTGCTCATCTATGAAAGCGCTACGCGTTGCCACGGCAAGCGCCCGATCTTGATCCGCACTTTGGTTCCACTCAGGTTCGGCAATCTGCACCGGATGAATCATCATGTCGCCGGTAATGATTGCGCGACTACTGCCATCGTGGATATCGACACTGCAATGCCCCGGCGTGTGCCCAGGCGTCGGCAGTAGTGACACCTGGTCATCAATCGACCAGGCGTTATCGACCCACTGCACCTGCCCGGACTCAATAATCGGCAGGATGTTTTGTGCCATGACTGCTTTATCCGCCGCATCATCGCTGTTTTTCCAGCAGTCCCATTCCTTTTGGTTAAACAGATATTTGGCATTGGGGAACGTCGGTACCCAACGACCATCCTGTAAGCGAGTGTTCCAGCCCGTATGGTCGATATGCATGTGGGTGCAAAATACGTAGTCGATATCCTCGGGCCGGCAGTTTGCGGCCACAAGTTCCTCCAGGTAGTTACCCTTTCTATTATTCCATTGGGGGAAACCACTGCCGGTCTTGTGGTTGCCGACACAGGTATCAACGAGAATTTTGTGATGTCGCGTCTGGATCACGAAGCTGTGAATGCTGAGCAACATACCTTTGGCCTCGTCGACGAAATGCGGCTGCAGCCAATCGATATGCGGATCAAAGGAACTGCGATCCTTGTCAACGTACAGCACCTTGGGACTAAACGATCCCAGGGTATCAATCACTTTCGTGATGTGTACGCCCTCAACCTCAAAACCCTGTATCGTTGATTTGGTATTATTCATTATTCTCTCCACCAAACTATAGGTTATTGAAAGTACATTTAATTATCATCGTTAGTATTTTAGTACCGAGCCTATCATAGCCCTAAATCAAACCCGCAAATATCTTGATTATTTTTATATCCCGTTTAGGATGTTGTTTCACTTTCACACCTTCAGCTATTTCTTCCGGACTGCTCTTTATAGTCCGCTGGCCCGAGGACTTACGCCATGGCTCAAAACGTCGCTATTCGCGAATTATCTACACCTCAAACCGAAGCTGAAGGGATTCTGAAAGCACAACGGGAAGCGCATCGTGCCAATCCTTATCCGGGCCTCGCCGAACGTCGGAACAATCTCCTGAAACTCGAAAACATGCTGGCTGACAACGCCGATGCCATATGCGAAGCCATTTCAGCGGACTTCGGCCACCGCAATCCCACGGAAACCAAGCTGGTGGAAATCTTCGGCTCGCTCACGGCTGTGCGCGACGCCCGGAAAAATCTTAAAAAGTGGATGAAGCCCCAGCGGCGCCACACCTCGATAATGTTCTTTACCGGGAAAAACGAGGTGATTCCCCAACCCAAGGGCGTTATCGGTGTCGGTACACCCTGGAATTACCCCCTCTACCTGTCCATTGGCCCAGCCATCAATGCCCTGGCCGCCGGCAACCGCTGTATGGTCAAACTTGCGGCCAACTCCCAAAACCTGTGTGTGCTGCTGGCGGAGCTTTGCAAAAAGACCTTTAGCGATGGCGTTCTGACTTATCTGCCGGGCATCAGTGGTTCCGAATTTTCGGCGCTGCCCTTTGATCACATTGTCTATACCGGCTCCGCCGAAAGCGGCGTCAACGTGATGAGCGCGGCGGCGAAAAACCTTTGCCCAGTCACCCTGGAGCTCGGCGGCAAGTCACCGACCGTTATCTGCGACGACTTCGATCTTCGCGAAGCAGCCAACCGGATTATGTACGGCAAGTTTGTCAACGCCGGGCAAACCTGCGTCGCGCCAGATTACTTGTTTGTCCCGGAGCAAAAATTACAGCAGTTTGTGGACTACTGCGGCAACATCATCAAAGAACGCTACCCGGACACCGACCGTGATGACTACACCTCGGTGATCGACCAGCGTTCCTACCAGCGCCTGCTGGATACCCTGGAAGACGCCACCAGCAAAGGCGCTATCGCGGTCAACCTCAGCAGTTGCGAGTGCAACGAAACGCTACGAAAAATACCGCCCCACATTGTGCACAATGTGGACGACTCCATGCGCATCATGCATGAGGAAATTTTCGGCCCACTGTTGATTGTCATGCCCTACAAGGATATCGATGAGGTGCTGGATCACATCAACCAACGCGATACCCCGCTGGCTTTTTACCTGTTCACTAATGATAAAACCATGCAGGAAAAGCTGTTTTACAACACCCTTTCAGGTGGTGTAACGGTCAATAACTGTATCTTTCATGTGTTGCAGCACAGTATTCCTTTTGGCGGCGCTGGCGCCAGTGGCATGGGCCACTACCACGGTCACGAAGGCTTTCTGGAAATGAGCAAACTGCGTCCGAAGTTTACCTTCCCGAAAATCGGCAAGCCTGACCTGTTTTATCCACCCTACGGCAAACGTCATGAGTTGGTATACAAAACACTTAACCGACTCAAGCTCTAAGCGGCTAGGAGACAACTAATCACTCGCCTGGACAAAACCTGTTTGCGGAGCAGTTATCGACTCTCTGTTCGGTGATCCGTTAAGCTGATATACAGAGCAGCACGAAATTCATTTGCGTCCAGCAGGAATGTCTGCTGATAGCGACCCGGTAACAGTCCGTGATATTGCCCTGGTTGAGGTAAGCCTTGAGGCGGGGCGAACTCCCTGACCCGCTAAAAACGCAATTTCGTTGCTACCTTCATCAGCCGTCCGGCGTCAAAAAATATCCCCAAGCATAATTGCCGCTGAACCCGGCCAGGCAGTACGTTATGATTACTTTATTTTGGGGGTAACAATAATATGGCTGAATCAGAACCGCTCTATAAAGGCCTGAAAGTGCTAGAGATGGCCACCTATATTTTCGGCCCTGGCAGCGCCGCGATTCTTTCCGACTTTGGCGCCGATGTGATAAAAATAGAAGCGCCTGGCCGTGGCGACCCGCTGCGTTATGCCCACAAGGCACCGCCTTTCATGCCGCTGGATTTTGACTATATCTGGCAACAGGATAACCGTAATAAGCGCAGCATCGCTCTGGATATTAAAACGCCGGAAGGCCGGGAGATTTTCCTGGCCCTGCTGCGCCAGGCCGATATATTTATTACCAATTTTCCACCCAATGTTCTGGAACGCTTGAAAATTCGCTATGAGGATGTAGTACAGGAAAATGCCCGACTTATTTATGGGCAGATTACCGGCTTCGGTGAGCAGGGCCCGGAGGCTAGCGCCCCGGGCTTTGATGCCACGGCTTATTGGGCCCGCTCGGGGCTGATGGATCTGGTACGCACCGCCAACAGCGAACCCAGCATTTCCTCGCCAGGCATGGGCGACCACCCCAGCGCCATGACCATGTACGCCGCGATTGCCACGGCCCTGTACAAAAGGGAAAAAACCGGGCGTGGCAGCCGGGTCCACAGTAGCTTACTCGCCAATGGTCTGTGGACGGCCTCGAGTTCGCTGTCCTGTATTCTCGCCGGCGGCGGCGCGGCGCCACGACCGGATCCCGCCCAGCCCAGCAATGCCCTGCTCAACCACTATCAGACCCGGGATGGCCGCTGGCTGCTGCTCGTGGTCCTGCATCAGAAAAAGCATTGGGCTAATCTACTCAAGGCCCTGGAACGTGAAGACTTGGCCGAAGACCCCCGTTTTGAGGACATCGCCGAGCGCAACCAAAATGCTGGCGAGCTGGGAACGATTCTTTCTGAAACCTTTAAAACCCGGGATTTGACTGAGTGGCGTGAACGCCTGAAGAAACAGAAGCTTACTTTCAGTGTACTGGCAACCATGGAAGAAGTGATCGACGACCCTCAGGTGTTGGCCAACAATATGCTGGTGGACATTGAAGGTCACGATTACGGCCGCGGCCAAGCAGTGAACAGCCCCTTCTGGA
>DLXZ01000119.1:3612-3859 GCA_003448675.1 Porticoccaceae bacterium | reverse complement strand
TTTCCCGATGAATTGACCCTGGATGCACCCTACTTGGGCGAGCACAACCACGAAGTGCTCGAGGGCTTGTTATCCATGACACCCGGAGAAGTGGAGACGCTGCAAGCGGAAGGGGTGCTGCATGCCGTAATGCCTGATGAGGCAAAGACAGCATGATTGATTGGCAATGTCCAGAGACCCGGGTTAAAGACCCCGAGGTCAGACTAGCAATGGGTGGTGCCGGAAAGAGGATTTGAACCTCCGACCA
>DLXZ01000119.1:1107-3332 GCA_003448675.1 Porticoccaceae bacterium | reverse complement strand
ATTACGAATGCGCTGCTCTACCGAGCTGAGCTATTCCGGCGCTGAATCTGGCTCGCTTGCAGAATCAGACTGTGCTGTTGCGCTGGTTTCAGGCAGGTCAACTTGGGTAGCTGGGGTGGCGTTTTGGCTCGATGCCAGTTCCGCCATCAGTTGCCGCTCCTTTTCGATCAGATAACTGGCAACGGTGAGCATGCCCGCCTGGCTGCCGGCCATGCGCGCAGTAATGCGGTATTTTCCGTTGACCACCATCTCCGGGGTGCCGGTGATTTTGTATCCCCGCTGTCGGGCTTCTGCTTGTTGCACAGCGGCGGTAACGCCGAAGGAGTTAAAGGTCTTCGCAAACTTTTCCACATCGACGCCGTGAGCAGAAAATATCTTGCCAATAGCCTTTTCACTGGCGAGCTTGTTTTTTCTCAGGTTCATTTCTTCAAATAGCACGTTATGAAGAGGGTCAAGCGCGCCAAGCGCCTTGGCGGTATAAAAAGCCTGGGCGTGGAGTTTCATGGTTGGGTGCCAGATGGCGGGGCTTTTTACCAGCGCGACATCGTCGGGCAAGTCTTTGGCCCACTCAATCACGAGGGGCTCAAACCGGTAGCAGTGGCTGCAGCCGTACCAGAACACCTCCGTGGCTTCTATCTTGTTCGGGTTCTGGGTGCGTACGGCTATATCTAGCACTTCGTAGTGCGTGCCCGCGACGTATTTATCGGATTTGGTGACTTCCTGGGCCTGGGTGGCGTTGTTTGGTAATAGCGCCATTAGCAGTATAAGCAGAGGGCTGAACTTCAACATGGTTAATCCTTTCTGTCCTTGTCTATTTGCGGGTTAGCACATCATTGACGACGCTGGTGGTTTCTGCCGCTTGTCGATTAGACTCCCGAGCCGCCACAGGGTTCGAGACCCATGAAATCCGCGACATTCTAGCAAAATAAAAAAGGCGGCAAGTGCCGCCTTTTTAGTGGGCAAGACTAAAAAGACAGTCCTGCCCCTAGCGTATCGGTGACCTTAATGCAGGCCAGAAATGTAGTTGGCCAGTGCGTCGATTTCCAGATCATTCATGTGCGCTGAGACGCTGCGCATCACCTTGGATTCATCATTCTTGCGACCAGTCTGGTTCTCTTCATCATGAGCCGCCGTGCGGAAGGCACGCAGTTGTTTGGCGATGTACTGGGTGTGCTGCCCGCCCAGTGCGGGATAGCCCGCTGGGGCATTACCATTCCCTGCCGGTGAGTGGCAGCCGGTGCATGCAGGGACCCCGGTTTCCAGATTGCCTGCCCGATAGATATTCTCACCGAGGCTTAGCAGCTTTTTATTCTCCTGGGCCCCGGACAGTGCGCGCTCTTGTTGCTGATAGTAGGCAGCGATATCGGCGATGTCCTGCTCGCTGGAGTTATCAAGCATGCCGGTCATCTCGGCGACGGGTCTGTCCCCGGACTTAATGTCTTTCATCTGCTTGATCAAGTACTTCCCGCCCAGACCGGCCAGTTTGGGAAAGGCGCTTGCGGCGCTGTTACCGTCGGCGCCATGGCAGGCGGCGCAGGTTGCGGCCTTGGCTTTACCGGCTGCGGCATCGCCTGCCGCCAGCGACGGGGCGGATACCAGGGCGGCGATAATGGCGGCGGTGAACAAAGTCGTTTTCATCGGCGTACTCGTATTGTGAAAGTTGGTCGGAAAGCCTGGATGGCAGGCAAGCGGCGTAAAAAAACCGCAGCATTATATACCAATCAGCTTGTTGAGATTAAGCGCTATACTCGCGCCCATGACAGCCACGAAAATTAACTTCAGTCGCGCTTGTTTTATACAAAGCGCCCCCAGCCTCCTGCAATGCCCGGAAGATCAGGGTAGGGAAGTGGCCTTTGCCGGTCGGTCAAACGCGGGCAAGTCGAGCGCCATCAATGCATTGACCCGGCAGGCAAAACTGGCGCGCACCAGTAAGACGCCAGGGCGGACGCAACTGATCAATTTCTTCTCGGTGGCTGAAAACATGCGGCTGGTCGACCTGCCAGGTTATGGTTATGCCAAGGTTCCGCAAGCGGTCAAGCGGGAGTGGGATCGCCATTTGTCTGATTACCTGCAATGCCGCCAGTCCCTAAAAGGCCTGGTGCTGCTAATGGATATTCGTCACCCCCTGCGTGAGTTTGATCGGCAGATGTTGCTTTGGGCCAGCCTGGGTAATCTTCCGGTGCATATTCTTCTGACCAAGGCCGACAAGCTAAAGCGGGGCCCCG
>DLXZ01000119.1:451-926 GCA_003448675.1 Porticoccaceae bacterium | reverse complement strand
AGCCCCGGACTCAATGTCTTGCTCGGCTTGGAAAAGGCGCTGGAGAAAGAAAACCTGCAAGCGCCGGTAAGCTTGCAGCTGTTCTCGGCGCCCAAGCGAAGCGGCATCGAGGATCTGGAAGACCAGCTTCGGCTCTGGTTGAGTGAAGGGTCCGTTGATGACCTTTAAGTCGTGGGGTGAGGCTGTGAGCACTGCAAAAAAAACGGCGCCTGTTCAGCGCCGTTAAGGTATTCAGCCGGGGATACCTAGAGGGGGAGGAGTGTCCCGGCTGTGCTAACAAAAGGGGGAAAATCATGTTAACGACTCTAAGACCCGGGTGGCGGGATAAAGTTCACAAAAAAATGTCTTTTTGAAAAATAAACAGTGTTATACGCGCCAATTACCAGATGGAGATGGGCTGAATATCGCAAAAAGCTATAATTATCAGTTAGATAGCTCTGCGTCGTGGCCGCCCATCAGCAAGGCTTCCTTACTT
>DLXZ01000119.1:0-227 GCA_003448675.1 Porticoccaceae bacterium | reverse complement strand
TTAGTGCGCTTCGTCCCAGTTTGCGCCAGCGCCCACGGCGACTACCAGTGGCACATCGAGCTTTGCCGCGCCTTCCATACGCTGTCGCAACCCCGCTTTGATGGTTTCCAGCTCGGCCTCGGGTACCTCAAGCACCAGTTCATCATGGACCTGCATAATCATGCGGGTGGCTAACCGCGCTTCCCTCAGCCATGCATCCACCGCGATCATGGCCTTTTTGATGATGT
>DLXZ01000120.1:1003-3986 GCA_003448675.1 Porticoccaceae bacterium | reverse complement strand
GATTAAATAGTTCAGGTTGTTTTACTTGCCGCTCTTGCAAGGCGTGGATTGGGGCTTGGTCTCCACCCTCAAGTGCAACATATGGGTTCAAGTTTATCCAATTCTAGCTGGTAAGCCTCTATCGGCATCAGGAAGTCTAAAGCAGCCCGGGGTCGAGTGTTGGGCTTGTGCGCAATCGCATCCAGCTGCCGCTGCGTGTAGACCGACAGATCAATACCTTTTGGTAGATACTGGCGTAGCAAGCCGTTGGTGTTTTCATTACTTCCGCGCTGCCAGGGGCTGTAGGGGTCAGCAAAATAGATATCAATGCTCACCTGCTTAGCCAGGGTCTCATGGTGTGCCATTTCTGAGCCACGATCATAGGTAAGCGTTTGACGTAGGTCTGGAGGCACCTTCTTTAGCTCACGGCGAAAGCCTCTCAACGCTGACTTAGCGTCGCTGCCCGCCACCTTGTACCAAGGCCACTAATCGGGTTTTGCGCTCCACCAATGTTCCAACGGCTGAGCGGTTAAAGGCACCTTTGATCAAGTCTCCTTCCCAATGCCCCGGTAATCGCCGATCATCTCCCTCAGCAGGCCGCTGATCGATGCTTACGGTGTTTTGCAATGCGCCTTTACGGTTGCTGCCGCTGGTACGGGGCCTGCGCTGCTTATGTTTTTGGCGCAACGCCTTAATCATCTCCTGGCGCAGTCCTCCCCGGGGCAAAGCATAGATCGTGCGATAGATGGTCTCGTGGCTCACTCGGTTCTCAGCCTCATCTGCAAAGCGGGCCTTGACTCTGCCACTGATCTGTTGGGGAGACCAACCGTCGCGGATCAGGTGTTGGACTAGCTCCCACAAGGGTTTGTTGCTGAACAATTTAAAAGCGGGTTTACGCCTTCGTTTAACCGCCGACTGTTGGGCAGCGACAGCTTTATATCTCTTTTTACTTTGATTGCGGTTGAGCTCACGGCTGAGGGTTGAAGGGGAACGATCTAGACTACGGGCTACCGCTCGTAGCGTACGGCCCTGATCCACTTGCACCATGATCACGGCACGCTCTTCGATACTTAACTGACGGTACTTCCTTGGCATGACAACACCTCACTTTTGGGTAAAGTGTTGCACTTCAGGATGGAGACGAAGAGGTACAACGTCTTGTTTTTCATGCGTTATTATCGCATTTTAGACGCTGGAATGAGTGTCAAATAATCATGCTAGAAGGGCTTAACTTAGTACCATTCTGGTCTGTCCCCTATTCTTTATTCTTCTCCTATTCTTTCCTCCCAGCGCAAATATTCCTCCCGCCTAAACCAACATCAATTGTTTGAGATAGGGTGCCAGCAGCACATAAATTGCCGTAGTGCCTGTGAGGGCCGCGCTAAATAACGCGGAATCAAGGCGGAAACGCTCACAAATCGCGATGCCCACGGCAACTGAAGGTGCAATTGCGGTAATAGCCGTCGCGGCCAACAGCTCATTCTCAAGTCCAATGCCAACACCGACTGTCACGCAAATGGCGAGCGCTGCGCCGTGACGAATCAGCATAATCGGCGCCAACACCTGCCACTGGCTTAAACCGCGTAGCGTAAAGGTTGTGCCCACCAGGAACAAAAGTAGTGGAACCGCCGCCTGTCCGAATAAATTACAGGCCGCCACCACCGACTCGGGGACGGTGACGCCAGCGCCTGTGCAGGCAAGCGCTACAAGCACTGCCCAGAAGGGTGGCATACGCAAGAATACCAAGCCAGTGCGCCAACCGGCGCGGGTACCCTCTCCGTACCAACTCGACACCACTATGCCCAAAGACCAACTAATCGGAAGATTAGCCAGCATTTCATAGATCAGGGGCACGCGGGTTAATCCGGCGCCTTCCACAAACAGGCTATCAATCGCCGCCACTGCAGCCCCCAGGCCGTTACCAAAACTGGCCGCCAGTACTGCTGCGCCCGCCTGAGCCCGGGATATCCATCCAAAACGTAGCATCATGCCAAAAAACGCCATCGACAGCGCCATACCCCCTAGTATGACTGTGGCGGCCACAACGGGGACTTGAAACAGTGCGGCATTGGGGGGAGCACTCAGGAAAACCCCCAAAATTAAAGCAGGTACCAATACGTTGATAACCAGGCTGTTTAATACGGCGCGAACCTGCGCAATAGGGAGACCACCCGGTTCCAAATGGCGCCAAACTGTACCCACCAGCAACGCGCAGATCATTGGAATCAATTTTTCGTACATAAAAAACCTCCGGGGCGTAGTACACAAAACAATAGGACCACGGTTTATTCGCAATCACACGAACTCGCTATTCCCTACGCCTTTAACCTCTAGTAGCGGACGTTGAAGTAGATTTCACCCCTCCTCCAACGTAAGCACCCTCTCGCTACGCCATACCCGTATTACCGTTACTGATCGCTTACTGCGCAAAAAAACGACACGGTACGGCGGATGAATCAATTCACGGATATGTTCCTCGTTAAATTCAGGAACAATTCTGCCAATATCAGGGTGATCAAGCAGGGGCTCTGTACGGGCAAATATTTCTGTTACAAAGTCTTCTGCCACCTTTGGTGAGCCAAGGTCGCTGTAATATTGCTTAACCTGGTCAAGGTCATCCAGTGCAGATTCGGAAAACGAAACCTTCAATTACTTGATACCAAATCTCTGTTTGGCATCCTTAAGGTCGACTATTCTGCCTTCCTCAATATCTATGAGGCCCTGTGCGATGGCTTTAACAAAAGCGAGTTCTTCGCCACTTTGTTCGTAATCTTCCAGCGCCTGGACAACCGCAACCCCACGACCACGGCTAGTTAGCAATACCGGCCGATGGCATTCGTTGACGTGGCTAACAACCTTACCCGGATTAACCTTCAGATCAGACAAGGCCACAACATCTTCAGAAAATTTTGTTTTCATTAATTTATCGCCAGAACGCCAGGAAGAGCTTCTTTTAGCACCTGTTAACAGGTGCTGTCAAAAAGCCAAAACTGGTATGAAATAG
>DLXZ01000120.1:387-718 GCA_003448675.1 Porticoccaceae bacterium | reverse complement strand
TTTCGGCCTTCGTTTCACCGCCTTGGGTTCGCCTCTGTCGGGTCGGTTTGGCACCACCGTTTCAGCAATGACGACCCGTAAATGGGCCACCAGCCGACGTTGTTCGGTGCGACTTTTTCCACCCTCCTCGATTGATGACTCAACTGATGGCCAAGCGGTGCA
This sequence comes from Porticoccaceae bacterium, assembly GCA_003448675.1. Lineage (GTDB taxonomy): Bacteria > Pseudomonadota > Gammaproteobacteria > Pseudomonadales > Porticoccaceae > HB2-32-21. Next base: position 556 of record DLXZ01000120.1, on the reverse strand, counting down.
TGCCGAAGTAATCGCCAATCGCTTTCATGATTTAGGCCCCCGTTCGGATAGGCTGTTTGGAAATCACAGTGACAGCTTACGCAATATGCTGCTCCCCGCTCACAACGTATAAAAATCAATCAACGCTGGCACCAGGTCGTTCTTAAGGTGAATCACTTTAGCGGCAATC
>DLXZ01000120.1:0-244 GCA_003448675.1 Porticoccaceae bacterium | reverse complement strand
AGGTCGTTCTTAAGGTGGATCACTTTAGCGGCAATCCGCCAGTCGCCATTCTGCTGCCGCAATGTCAGCTCGTAATCGCCGAAGTTGACGTAATGAGCCCCGCGCTGGGGCTGAAATAGCTGCACCATGAAGTTGGCGGCTACTTTAATTTCTGCATCGCCTGCTGGCCTCGCCACAATGTTGGTGATGAAATGAGTTGTGCGAGGCAGGGGCATGGCGGTGACCGACTTGCCGGCCTCCGCCG
>DLXZ01000113.1:10898-11107 GCA_003448675.1 Porticoccaceae bacterium | reverse complement strand
GCGCGCCGGACACCGACAAATTCCTGCTCAAGTGGGGTGTCGACACCACCATGAACGAGCCGGGCAGCCTGGCCAAAAGCGGACCTCACTTCCCGGCCCCGGCCCATGAAATCACCATGCTGCAACGCAAACCCAAAGCCCTGGGCCGCAGCCTCGGCCTGACCTCTGGCTGGGTCTTGCGCGCCGAGCTGGAAGCCGCCGGTGTCACC
>DLXZ01000113.1:8281-10640 GCA_003448675.1 Porticoccaceae bacterium | reverse complement strand
GCTGGAAGCCGCCGGTGTCACCAGCATCCCCGGCGCCAGCTACCAGAAAATCGATGACCAGGGCCTGCACTACAGTATTGATGGTGAAGACAAGATTCTCGCCGTTGACAGCATCGTCCTGTGCACCGGGCAGGATTCCAATACCGAATTGGCCGAAGCGCTAGCGGCAGCTGAGGTGAATTGCCAGGTTATCGGTGGCGCGGCGGAAGCCCGGGAGCTGGATGCTTTGGCGGCTGTGAGTCAGGGGATGGAAGTGGCTTTGGCGGTTTAAATTTATAACCCGTTCAACTCAATCCCAGGCCTCAAGTCCCTCCCCTGGAGGGACTTGAGAGCGCTTAAATTACCGCTCACTTGGATTTATTTCTGGCTCGCGTCATCCCAACGCTGACATCAAGGGCAATAGCCTGCACCCGCTCACCCTCACTTCGCGCACCTCGAACGGCAACGTTATTGTACTTCTTAAGTTCGATCGCAAGCTTTTCAGTATTTTCACTGGACGATCGAAAGCCCCTACTGGTCATAGCACCCTTTTGATCCAGACTTTGTTCTGATTTCGGCATTTGAGTTTTCGCAATGGCCGTCAATGTCCACACGGTGACTGCACAAACACCAAGCACTGCAACCATTTTTTTAGAATAACCACCGCTTTTTAAATTTTCCACGATACGCTCCTTGAAAATATTGAATTGCTTTCCCGCACATCAAGCGAGAATACGAACAAGTCTATAGATGGAACGAAACTCAACAATCCCCATGATAAGGGGGGGGGGATAGCACTGACGGCACGGAAAATCGGGGCTGTTATTGTGCAAAGCCAAGGCGATCTGAGTATGCCTGAAAGCTTTGTCTACCACTGGGGGGGGGACAGCGCCACTTGGATAAATTACCCTTAATTTTAATTACTTTTGATTATTATCTGAAAAACTATTCCGCCAAACCTGAGTCTAGAGCGATGCGGGTAGCCTCAACGCTAGATGATACCTTAAGCTTTCGGTAGACGGCCTTGACATGATCATTAGCGGTATGTAATGAAATATCCAACTCCCTGGCAATGGATTTTCTAGGGTGCCCCTTTGCTATTAGCTGGAGGACTTCTTTCTCGCGACTGGACAAATTAACATCGACGTGGTGCGTGTCTAACGCAGGCACGCTAAAGTGCCTGATCATTTTTTTCGCCATGCTGGACGACAGTGGCGGATGCCCCTGTAATATACCTTTCAAATGCGCTAACAAATTCTTACGGGATTCATCTTTTAACAAATAGCCATGTGCGCCAGCCTTTAGGGAATTGAAGAGCGTTTTGTCGTCGTCAAACACTGTCGCAACCACGCAAAAAGTGTCGGGACTAATCGCTCTTAGTTCTTTTATCACCTCAATGCCCGAGCCATCGGGGAGGTTGAGATCGATAAGCGCCAGGTCAAAATAAGTGCTGGTGATCAGCTTAGAAGCTTCGGCAACCGTCGTCGCCTCACTGGTCGATATATCGGGAAAGGCTTTTTGCAGTATGTGTAACAATAGATCCCGATAGGGTTCATCGTCTTCCAGCACCAACACGTTATCCATTTCGAGCTAGTTCCATGCTTACCGGTTGCGGGACACCGACCAAGTCGCTCCCCACCGGTACTGGCACAATGGGTAGGCGTAGCGTAAAACAAGTACCCTGTCCCTCTACCGAATGGACAGTAATGGCAGCGCCGTTGGCCTCGACGAGCTTTTTAACATTGTATAGGCCCAGCCCATCGCCACTTGCTTCCGATACATCCGTATGCAGACGGCTGTGTTTATCAAAGGCCTTCGCCACCTGTGACTCACTCATACCAATGCCCTTGTCTTCCACTTCGATAATATCGCTCTCGGCTTCCCGCCGGGAACGCACAATCACAGTAGGCGCGGGGGCTTTGGGAGAATACTTAACCGCGTTACTGATCAGGTTGGTGAGAATCTGATTTAGCGAAAATTCGTTAAACCGAACCGTAGCCTGTTGTAGATCCAGACTCAGTTGGGGCTTGATCTCGCTATCCGGTTGCTCGACCTGGGCCAGAGCCTTTTCGACCAGGTCGGCCAGTGCAATCTCCTCGACACTGGCATCTCCGTTTTTTGCTTTGGCAAAATTCAGCAATTCCTTGATGATCCGTAAGGCGTCCTCCGTCGATCTGCGGATTTTCCTAACATACTCCAGACTTTCGCTGGCTTCCAGACCATCTTCTTCTATCATCGAGGCATAGGAACGAATAATAGCGATGGGGTTTTTCAGATCATGAGCGACAATATGATCATAGGCACTGAGCTCGTCATTCGCGCTTTCCAGCTCTTTATTCAGTGCAATCAGTTTTTCCTGATTCTCCCGCAAACGGCCCAG
>DLXZ01000113.1:5718-8170 GCA_003448675.1 Porticoccaceae bacterium | reverse complement strand
ACATGGTTGTATGCCATACCTATGACCCCGCTTTCAGTAAACATACCGGCAGGCGCTTCGCCATCCAGACTACCGGTATCGGACTGGTATTTCATAAAAGCGATCAACTCATACAAATCCGTGCTGGCGCTGTGTTCACTGATATTCAAGCCAATAATTTCATCATTTTTGGAAACCCGAAAAGGAAGGAAATAATTAATCGATTTAATTATCAGAAATGACCCACCGAAAGCCCATATACCCACGCCGGCTACGCCAATCAGTTGTGCCTGGATCTGCTCTAGACGGGATAGACCCATGCCTATCTGCTCCAAATCACCAAACAAGCCCACTGCCAAGCTCCCCCAAATACCAGCAGCCAAATGTACGGGAACCGCCCCAACAACGTCATCCAGCTTATATTTGAGTAACAACCGACTAGCCACTAGCACCGCCGCTGCAGAGCCAAAGCCCACCAGGCAGGCATACAAAGCCGATATGCAATTGGCGCCACCGGTTATGCCAACCAAACCGCCCAGCGCACCATTTATCAAGTCTTCTGCGGCTGGCGATTGCCCTTTACGGCTAACCAGTATGAGGGTAAACACCAGTGACGCCGACCCTGCTATCAGGGTATTGCTAAGAATGATGCCAATGTCGGAATCAAAGTTATAGGCACCACCACCATTGAAGCCCAACCAACCGAACCAAAGAATCAACACCCCCAGTGACGACAGCGTCAGGTTACTGCCCTGGATGATCTGCGGCTCCCCTTGCTTATTAAAACGGCCCAGACGGGGCCCGACGACGATTATCAGCGCCAGAGCAATCCAGCCGCCGGTGGAATGCACCAAAGTAGCGCCAGCAAAATCGTAAAACCCCTGTTCAACCAGAACACCCAAATCATTTTTAATAATGGTGCCGCCCCAGCCGGCATTGACGGCCACCGGGTAGATTAGCCCAGCGATAAACGCCACCAACACCGGATACATGATGAAGCGCAAACGCTCGGCTGCCGCACCGGAAACGATGGTGCAACAGGTACTACAGAATACTGCCTGAAAAACAAAAAAGGCATTGACCCGGTTATCGCCGGAATTAAAAAAGTAATAATTTTGTTCCACACTTAAGGGGTTGCTAAACGGATTACCAAAAGCGATCGAGAAGCCGACTACCCAAAATAGGAAAATGGAAGTTGCGTTATCGCAGATATTCTTCAGGGCGACGTTAATGTTATTCTTGGAGCGGGTGAGTCCGGTTTCCAGCCCGAGAAAACCGGCTTGCATAATCCAGACGAGACAGGCGCACAAAAGCACCCAGAAGACATCAATATCCTCTATCGACATATATTACTACTTTTAATCCTTTGTAGCCCATTTACAATATGCCAGCTGGAAGCATTGAGACACAAGCGTTCGCACTATCATCAAGCAAGCAAGTCAGGCTATGGTCACCTCTAACCAGCCTAATTTATCAAGATTAAATTGTAATCCCCCAAACAGGGGATGGCGGATCGATACAAGCAATTCCAGCCTTCCCTTACCACGCTGTTAAACCAGATTTTCCGAATTAAATCCGACCTATAAAATCAATCACCGCGTGTGCAAAAACGGTGTTTTGATCACCGGCCACCATATGGCTGGCTTCCTCGACATCGACGTATTCCGCATGCTTTACCGCATCGCGAAATTCCTGCACCCCTTCGTGACTGACAACATCCGACTGGGCGCCGCGCACGAGTAAAGTCGGAATGGATACCTTAACGGCTTCGTCCAGCAAACCCAGGCAACGACGCTGGATGTTGGCCTGAAAATCGCCGCTGATAAGCTCGGGGTCCCAGTGCCAGATAAAACGACCATCGTCGGTTTCGCGCAGGTTTTTGCGCAAACCTTCGAGGTTTTTTGGCCGCTCCCGTTTGGTGTAACTGGCGATGGTATCGGCAGCTTCTTCCAGGCTGGCGAAGCCATCGGCCCGGGAGCGCATAAATTCAAGAATTCGACCAACGCCGGCAGGCTCCAGGCGGGGCGTGACATCGACCAGGACGATGCCGCGCAGCAGTGACTGATCCATACAGGCGGTGGCCAGAGCGACGATACCGCCTTTTGAAGCCCCGACCACAACGGGTTTTTCATTCAGTGTTTCAAGTACGATTTTCAAGTCTCCGACAAACGTTTCCACCTCGTAATCAGAGCGCGGGCACCAGTCGGATTCACCGTGGCCCCTGGAATCCATATTGATCACATGCCAGCCGGCTTCGGCTACTTTGATTGCGGACTCACCCCAGGAATGGCGGGTCTGGCCGCCGCCATGGAGAAAGATCAGCGGCGGGTTGGTGGGGTCACCGTAATGATCGCCCTTGAGGCGCAATCCATCACTGGATTGATATTCAACGCTTACACCTTGCATATAACCCTCTGCATATCAGTAGAAAATTCGTTCATGGCTAGTCGCCAGCCACCTCGCTGGCAAAATC
>DLXZ01000113.1:298-5496 GCA_003448675.1 Porticoccaceae bacterium | reverse complement strand
TCACGGACGTACTCCATGTGTTGGCGACCCTCGCGGTCATAGGGATGCATCATGGCGTCATCCCGGCCATTAAAATCCAGGGTTTTAATACCCACCTTGTCGCACAGTTGTTTATTGAAGGCCGGCGTGGATTTCACCCATCGACCTTCCAGGTACATTTCCACATAGCCGTGATAAATAAACAGATCCCGCCCCTGCATGGCTGCTTTGAGTTTAGGCGAACACAGATGATTGCGAACGTCGGCATAACCCAGGCGCGCGGGAATATTCGCGGCGCGGGCAGCGGCGGTCAGTAAAATGGCCTTGGGAATACAAAAAGCGGCCTGGCGCTGACTGATATGACTGGCGGTAAAGTTTTCCGGGGTCATCATCATGTCGTAGGGGTCATAGCGCAGGCCATCGCGCACGGCGTAATAAAGCGCCACCCCCCGATCCACATCACCGCCGCCGACGCCCTGCAGTGCCTGCGTGGCAAAGGCCTTTACCGCCTGACTGTCGGAATCGACATAAATACCGGGCTGGAGAAATTCACTAATAGGCTGTTGGGCTGTCTGCGCTGTCATGGCTTTGCTGCTTACTTCAGTAATCCCGAGGGGAAAAATCAAAGCGCAAACTTTACCTGCAGGTAGTGTTTTTTACCAGATGGTATTGTTTGTTCTCGGAACGTATCCAACCGACGCCAAACCATGGGTGCGCCAATAAAAAAACGGGGCATTAAATGCCCCGTTTTTTTATTTGGTGACGCCCGTTTTACTGGGGGGCGTCAGCCACCGGCACTTCTTCAGCCGCCACGCCTCGATCGCGACGAGGCAGGCCGCCCTCCGCTTCCGAGACTTCCTTCATGGACAGCTTGATACGACCGCGGGCATCCACATCCAGCACTTTTACCTTGATGGACTGACCTTCGGACAGGTAGTCGGTAACTTTCTCCACCCGCTCTTCGGCGATCTGGGAAATATGCACCAAACCGTCAGTGCCCGGCATGATGGTGACGAAAGCACCGAAGTCGACGATGCGGGCAACCGAACCATCGTAGATGCGCCCTATTTCAGCTTCGGCGGTCAATTCTTCAATGCGGAACACTGCCTGGTCCAGGCCTTCACGGTCGTCACTGTAGATGCGGATGCTGCCGTCATCTTCAATGTCGATGGTAGCGCCGGTTTCCTCGGTCAGCGAACGAATGGTGGCCCCGCCCTTACCGATGACGTCACGGATTTTGTCCGGGTCAATCTTCAGGGTGACATAGCGTGGCGCGGTGTCGGCCACTTCGGTTCGGCTGTTTTCGATGACTTTGTTCATCTCACCAAGAATGTGCAAACGCGCGGCCAGTGCCTGCTCCAACGCGGTTTCCATGATTTCCTCGGTAATGCCTTCGATTTTGATATCCATTTGCAGGGCGGTGACACCGGCGGCGGTACCCGCCACTTTAAAGTCCATATCGCCCAGATGGTCCTCGTCGCCGAGAATATCGGTAAGCACCGCAAAACCGTCTTCCTCTTTCACCAGACCCATGGCGATGCCAGCCACCGGCGCCTTGATCGGTACACCGGCATCCATCAGCGCCAGACTGGAACCACAGACAGAAGCCATGGAGCTGGAACCGTTGGATTCGGTAATCTCGGAAACCACCCGCACGGTATAAGGGAAGGCATCGGAATCGGGCAGTACCGCTGCGATACCACGGCGGGCGAGGCGACCATGGCCGGTTTCCCGACGGCTGGTGCCGCCCATACGGCCTGCTTCACCCACAGAATAAGGCGGGAAGTTATAGTGCAGCATAAACGTATCTTCAACGCTGCCCTGGAGGGTTTCCAGGCGCTGGGCATCGCGCAAGGAGCCAAGCGTGCTGGCGACGATGGCCTGGGTTTCACCCCGGGTAAACAGGGCAGAGCCATGGGCCTTGGGCAGCACGCCGACTTCGACGGCGATAGGCCGAACAGTTTTTCCGTCACGGCCATCGATACGGGGTTCACCACGGATGATACGACCGCGAACCACTTTCTTTTCCAGCTTTTTAAAGGCTTCGCGGACATCTTCATCGCTGATGTCACCACCCTCAACCACCAGGGCTTCGCTGGCGCTGGCGCGCAGTTCGTCCAGACGTCCGGTGCGTTGTTGTTTATCGGTAATCAGATAGGCTTCTTCAACACCGGCGCCAAAGTCCGCTTTCAGACGTTCGGCAAGCGCTGTGTTTTCCGGCTCCGCCTGCCAGTCCCAACGGGGCTTGCCGGCTTCACGGGTCAGCTCGTCGATGACCTGGATAACCGCCTGCATTTCCTGGTGGGCGTAGAGTACCGCACCCAGCATCAGGTCTTCAGACAGCTCCTGAGCCTCGGACTCAACCATCAACACGGCATCTTTGGTGCCGGCGACGACCATGTCCAGTTTTGAATCCTTGAGGGCCGAAAAGGTAGGGTTAAGCAGATAACCCTCGGCTTCGTTAAAGCCCACCCGGGCCGCACCCACCGGCCCGTTAAAGGGCAGGCCGGAAATGGCCAGTGCCGCCGATGCACCGATCAGGGCGGGAATATCCGGGTCGATATCCTTGTTAGCGGACATCACGGTCAACACCACCTGGACCTCGTTTTTAAAACCATCGGGAAACAGGGGCCGAATCGGTCGGTCGATCAAGCGGCTGGTGAGGGTTTCCTTCTCTGTGGGACGCCCCTCGCGTTTAAAAAAACCACCGGGGATTCTACCCGCCGCATAGGTTTTTTCCTGATAGTTGACCGTCAGGGGGAAAAAGTCCTGCCCTTCCCGTGCATTTTTCGCACCGACAACGGTACACAAAACCACCGTGTCATCCATGCTGCAAAGCACGGCGCCGGAGGCCTGGCGCGCTATGCGACCCGTCTCAAGGGTCACAGTATGCTTGCCATACTGAAATGATTTACTTACAACATTCACTATTTTCACCTGTCTATTTACGACAATGACTCCCTTATAGGAGTCATTGCAGGGTATTTATTATCGACGCAGACCCAGCTTGCTAATCAGTTGCCGGTAACGCTCCACATCCTTGCTTTTCAGATAGTCGAGCAGCTTTCTGCGCTGATTGACCATGCGGATCAAACCGCGGCGGCTGTGATGATCTTTCTTGTATGCCGCGAAATGCTCCTGCAGCTTGTTAATGTTTGCCGTTAACAGGGCTACCTGTACTTCAGGTGAACCGGTGTCGCCCTCGGCTCGGGCATTATCTTTAACAATTGCTGCTTTTTCTTCCGCACTCAGTGCCATTTTTACTCTCCAATATGCCAATTAATTCGGGCTCGTCCATGCATATTTACAGACGTCCCAATTACGATTAGCGATGCGTTAAAAACTGTTTGCGCCAGTCGCCAACCACACTTAAAAGCGGGAACTAACGCCCCGCCACCAAACGACGGGGGGTTACCCGCCCGTCATCCAATACTTCGCCGACGCCCAGAAAACCACCATCGTCACAAAAGATTCGCACTATATCGCCTTCTTCGGCGCTTCGGTAGACCGAGGGCGCAGTCACCGGCTGTCCTCGCCGAAAATACCAGGCGATATTCTCCGGCAACTCCACCGCCTGACAGTCACCTACCGCCGAATCCAGGGGTTGCAGGAGAAAATCAAGATCCTCCCCCCGTTTGCCCTCGCGCAGCGCTTCAAGCTGGGGCAGCGTCACTGCGTCATCCAGCGTAAAAGGACCGGCAGCCGTTCGCCGCAGGCTGGAAACATGGGCACCGACGCCCAGGGCTTTACCCAGGTCTTCGGCGAGGGTGCGAATATAGGTGCCCTTGCTGCAATGAATTTCCACCTCGGCCTCGGCCATTTCGCCCGGGCGAAAATCAAGCAGATCAAAACGATAAATATGTGCCTTACGGGCTTCCCGTTCCACTTCTATGCCCTGACGCGCGAGCTTGTACAAAGGCTGGCCCTTGTGTTTAAGAGCCGAATACATTGACGGTACCTGTTCGATCTCACCCCGAAACGGCTCCATGGCCACTGCCAGCGCCTCCCGCGTTAGTCCACTGGCATCCTGGCGGGCGACAGTTTCACCATCGGAGTCACCGGTCTCGGTAGACAGGCCAAAGCTAAACGTACTTTGATAAACCTTGTCCGCCTCCAGCAAAAACTGGGTGAACTTGGTGGCCTCGCCCAGACAGACCGGCAACACCCCGGTCGCCAGAGGGTCGAGACTGCCTGTATGACCTGCCTTGGCCGCGTAAAACAGGTATTTGACCTGTTGCAGGGCCTCGTTGGAGGTCATACCCGCGGGTTTGTCGAGCACCAGTATGCCGTCGACGGGGCGGCCTTTTTGCCGGCGTTTTGCCAATTTACTCTTCCTCCTCGCTATCGGCCTGACGTTTGTCCTTCGCAACGGCGTAGTCAATCAAGGCCGATAGATGGCGCCCCCGGTCACCGGTGGCGTCATAAAAAAAACTCAGTTTTGGTGTCGCCCGCAGGCGCATTCGGCTGGTCAATTGGCTGCGCAGAAAGCCCGCCGCCCTGGAGAGCACTTGGACACGCGTCGACTGCTCTTTCTCATCCAGGGCTTCAATGAAGTTGACATAGACCTTGGCGATGGCGAGATCGCGACTGACATCAACGCCTGTGACATTGGTCATATTCAAACGGGGATCGCGAAGCTCGCGGCGAATAATTTCCGCCAGCTCTCGTTGTATGGCGTCAGCGACCCGATCCCGACGCGTAAACTCTCTGGGCACGGGGCTTTACTCAAGCTCCCGAGCGACGTGCTTGATGTCGTAAACCTCTATCTGATCTCCGGCTTTGACGTCATTGTAATCCTTAACGCCAATACCACATTCGGTACCACTACGTACCTCGTTGACGTCATCCTTAAAGCGACGCAGGGATTCCAGTTCGCCCTCGTAAATCACCACGTTGTCCCGCAACACACGTATGGGTTTGCTGCGATAAACCGTGCCTTCGATCACCATGCAACCGGCAATCTGGCCAAACTTGGGCGACTTGAACACATCGCGCACCTCGGCAATGCCGACTATTTCCTCGCGTATCTCCGGGTCCAGCATGCCAGACAGCGCCTGCTTAATTTCATCCAGCAGGTTGTAAATGATGCTGTAGTAGCGAACGTCGACGCCGGCCTCCTTGATCGCGGTGCGCGCCGCCCCGTCGGCACGGACGTTGAAACCGATGATCACGGCTTTCGACGCCGCAGCCAGCGTAGCGTCCGACTCGGTGATACCACC
>DLXZ01000113.1:0-187 GCA_003448675.1 Porticoccaceae bacterium | reverse complement strand
TAAATGATGCTGTAGTAGCGAATTTCCACGCCTTCGTTTTCCGCCCGACGCCTGGCTGCGGTATCGGCCCTGACATTAAAGCCGATAACAACGGCCCCCGCGGTAATAGCGAGGTCGATGTCCGACTCATTCAGGCCGCCGACGCCGGAGGAAATCACATTGACACCCACCTCATCGGTGGCGAAAT
>DLXZ01000013.1:19181-23344 GCA_003448675.1 Porticoccaceae bacterium | reverse complement strand
CCCCCGACATTTCCTGACAAACCCCGCCAATCGAGTGCAATCACCCCGAAAGAACATCGTCGATCTCTGGTATTGTCTTTTATTGTACAAACAGTCAGATAACCGTACAGACACCGGGAGGTGTCGTGCATTCCATTGATTAAGAGGCGTACAACGACCTCAGACAACGATCTAAAACTACTTAGACAAAACCACAACAAGGACGTCATCATGACCCAGTCAGACCAGCCCGTTAACGAGCGCCAGGCCGCCATCGAATTCTCTGCAACCCCCTGGGCTTACACCAAGTTCTGGTTAGTGAACCTGCTACTGACCATCGCCACTCTGGGGATTTACGGGGCCTGGGCTAAGGTCCGCAACAATCAGTACCTGTATGGCCATACCAACGTCGAAGGTCATCGCCTGCAGTACCTGGCAACGCCCAAACAGATTTTGATTGGTCGGTTGATCGCCCTGGGTGTACTGCTGGTCTTCGTGATCATTTCAGCGGTCAGCCCTGTTTTTGCAGGCCTGCTGTATCTTGCGCTGATTCCTCTTATGCCCTGGCTGATCATGCAGGGGCTGAAATTCACGTATCGCAATACGACCTATCGCAACGTACGTTTTGATTTTAAAGGCAGCTACCTGGGTTCCTGTTTTCATTTCATTCTGCTGCCCATCGTTGCCATGTTCACGTTTTACCTTGCGCTGCCCTGGGTCATTAAAAAAATTCATCAATACATGTTCGGCAACTGCGTCTATGGTGGACGCGAACTCGAGTTGAATACCCAGACTGGGCAGTATTACAAAGCGGCACTCGCCGTTATGGGCATTTCTGTGGCGGCGGCCTTGTTCGTCATCGGCACCATGGCTGGCTTATTTACCGCCATGGAAAACCCTGAAAACGCCAGTCCTTTCGCGTTTGTGCCGCTTATTCTGGTCATCTATTTCTTCATGTTTCTGACCCAGTCGGTGTTCAATGCCATGATTCGTAATCACATCGTCGGCAACCTCAAAGCAGAAGGTGTCGCCCGTTTTGATTCACGAATTACCGTCGGCGGGTACCTGGGTATGACACTGCTGAATGCGGTTCTGATTCTGTTCACTCTGGGTCTGGCTTACCCGGCAACCAAAGTTCTGAAACTGCGTTATCTGGCGGCTAATACCACTGTATATCTGACGCCTCAGATCGATCACATGGTGAATCAGGTTGAGGGGAATGATGAGGCCTTTGGTGAGGAGGCTGCCGGCCTGTTCGATACTGATCTTTCCATCATCTGATGTACCGGATACGCGGTAAATACTGTCTCGACGGGCGCAGTCAGACGCGCCCGGCGATGGCTCTGTTACGCGACGACGGTACACTCAGAATATTGGCCGCGGATGCCGATTCAGAATTGATCAGTGCGAATCTGGCAGAATGTCGACAAGGCGACATACTGCCCGGTTTACCGGTCGAATTGCATTTTCCTGATGGCGATTCCTTTGTTCCGGACGATGCGGACGTACGCTGGGGCACCCGTCAGGGTTTTCTCGCCTATTGCGAAAGCCATCTTTCCATGGTCATCCTGGCCGCTCTTCTGGTGCCCCTGTCCTTCTGGCTTGTCTTTACTCAGGTGATCCCTGCGGGTGCCAGTGCCACAGCACCGCTGGTTCCTCAGTCCGTTCTGAATCAGATCGGAGGGTCAGCCCTGAAAACCCTGGACTTCCTGCTGCAGGATTCAGAGCTCACTGTCGAACAACAAGAAGACATCATTGCCGACTGGCAGGCTAAAGCCAGCGCCGCCGATTTGAATGGGCAGCCCGGGATGCCGCTCGGCGATCGCTCTGACCACCGCACCATTGACCGGCTCACCGGCAAAGGCGCCATTGAGATCGACCAGATGCAGTCGTCGAGCTCCCGCCGCCACCCAGCGATCGGCCATGGCCACCGGGTCATCGGAAAACACGGTGCTATCCTCCATGCGCCCCTGGCGCAGGCGTACACACTGGCCATCCTTCAGGTCAATCGCAGGTATTATTAACATTAGGTTAAATCTCTAACTGATTGTTAATCAAAGGTATTAATTTCCGTCCCATGCCACAAAATTGCGTAGTAATTGTAAACCCGCAGTGTGACTTTTTTCCGGATGAAACTGTACTGCGAACAGGTTTTGGGTGCACAGCGCGGCGGTGAATTGTCCGCCATAGTGGCAGGTTCCAGCGACCACGGAAGGATCATCCACTTCAACATAGTAGCTATGAACAAAATAAAACCGGCTATCCTGAGTTATGCCCTGCCACAACGGATGATCGACCTGCTGGTGAACGCGATTCCAACCCATGTGCGGCACCTTGAGCCGCTCGCCGGCAGCCTCCCGTAGATCCGCACCGAAATAACGAACCTCACCCGCCACCAGGTCCAGGCAATCCACCCCTTCGTTTTCTTCACTGTGGGTCATCAGGGCCTGCATGCCAACGCAAATAGCCAGCACCGGCTTTTCCTGAATGGCCTTGGCCACCGCCTGGTCAAAACCGAGCCGACGAATTTCATGCATACAATCACGAATGGCGCCAACACCCGGAAAGACCACCCTATCGGCGCGATCCACTTCCAGCGAGTCCGAGGTCACCACCACGTGATCGTTGGGCGCTACATGCTCCAGCGCCTTGGCGGCCGAATGGAGGTTGCCCATACCGTAGTCAAGCACGGCGATGCGATTGTGAAAATCACTCATGTCGATACCTTGTGGAGTGGTGCTTAAATCTGGGCGACTTTACCCAAAAATCCATAGCCCAGCCGGGTTCGCACACTAGCTGATTTAAAAACGGGCTTACAGGCTGCCCTTGGTAGACGGACTGACATCACCCAACCGTTCGTCCCGCGTAACCGCCATGCGCAAGGCCCGGCCAAAAGCCTTGAATATGGTTTCTGCCTGGTGATGGGTATTTTGCCCGCGTAGATTATCGATATGCAGGGTCGCGCCGGCATGATTGACAAAGCCCTGGAAGAATTCGAACACGAGATCGACATCAAACATCCCAACCCGGGCGCGGGTAAACTCGACCTGAGTAACCAACCCTGGACGACCGGAAAAATCAATCACCACCCTTGACAGGGCTTCATCCAACGGCACATAGGCGTGACCATAGCGGTAAATACCCTTTTTCTCGCCCAGGGCTTTGGCCACCGCCTGACCCAAGGTGATACCGATATCCTCGACCGTGTGATGATCATCGATTTCAATATCTCCCCTGGCGCTGATTTCCAGGTCCACCAGGCCATGACGGGCGATCTGATCCAGCATGTGCTCCAGAAAGGGCACACCGGTGTCACACTCACAGCGACCGCTGCCATCAAGGTTAACCGTCACGATAATCTGGGTTTCGAGGGTATCGCGACTCACTGTTGCGTTGCGTGTTGTCATGGTGTCACTCAGTAGCCGAGGCCTCGTGAGCCCGCGCGGAAAAGTGCGCTATTATACGGTTGCATCGGGCGCCCTGCCAGTTGAGAGGGATGTCTGTCAAAGGAGTTTCAAAAGGAACAGGGGAATACGCGGTCAATGAAGAAAGTTCTAAAGTTCCTGCTTGGCACTGTGGCAATTATCATCCTGCTGGTGATCGCCGCGTTTGTCTATATCACCCTGGTGCTGGACCCCAACGATTACAAACCGCGCATTCAGGAGCTGGCCGGCAAACAGGGCGTCAAACTGGAAATCAGTGGCGACCTCGGCTGGCAGTTTTTCCCCGATCTCGCCCTGCGTATCGGCCAGACACACATCAGTAGCGATAATGCGACCATCCCCGACACCCATTTCAACAATGCCCACCTCAGCCTGGCCTGGCTGCCCCTGCTCGAAGGTCAGGTGAGGGTCCACGCCGTGGCCATCGACGGCGCCGACATTACCATCACCGATCCACAACAGGGCAAAACCGCCGCCGCAGCGCCAGCGGCCGCCGCCGGGGCCACCGAGGGGAAGAACGGCGCCCAGGGTTTCGCCATCGCCGTTGACTCCTTCACCGTGAAAAACAGCCGAATCAATCTACCCGCGCAAAAGATACAACTTAGCAATTTGAATTTTGAGGGCCGGGGAATCAACCTGCGCGGTGACACGTTTCCCGTCAGTCTCACTTTTGACTACCAGGACGCCACGGTAGCCAGGGCCGCGCCAGTTACAGTCAATGGAGAATTCAGCCTCGACCTT
>DLXZ01000013.1:17775-18980 GCA_003448675.1 Porticoccaceae bacterium | reverse complement strand
ACCTTGACCGTGAGGAGCTGGTGCTAAGCTCGGTGGAACTCGCGATCGCGAGCCTTAGCATCACCACGGACACGATGGCCACTCAGATCCTGAGCGAGCCGGTGGTCAACGGTTCGGTAAAACTGGAAGAAACCAACTTGAGGCGACTGTTAACTGACCTGAATATTGACCTGCCACCACTACCCGATAAAGACGCCCTTAAACGGCTTCGTTTGGAGACGGACTTTTCCGCTTCCGCGGAACAGATAAAACTCAGGGATCTTGTGTTTGTGCTCGACCAAACCACAATCAGTGGTCAACTTGGTCTTAAACTTCAGCCACCTAAAGGCCTGGCAATCGTGGTCAAGGGCAACCACATTGATCTGAATCGCTACCTGACAACGGTAGACACCGGCGACGACGCTTCGAAAGCATCGGCACAGCAAACACAGGCCGCTGCACTTATCTTCGCTCCCCTGGCCGCGCCACTGACCTTCCTTGATGGCGGCAGCAGCAAGCTGAATATCAACTGGGATAACCTGCAAATGGATGGTTTGACCGTGAAAGACATTCACATTAGAGGAACCAGCAAAGGAACCACCATCAATATTGAAGACTTCTCCGCCAATACCCTCGGCGGCACGGTACAGGCAAAAATCAAACTCGCTCAACTCACCAGCAAAACCCCGAGCGCCAATTTCAACGCACAACTGACAGACATTTCCCTGGAGCAAGCCAGCAGCACCTTTGCCGACAACGCCGATATCGGAGGAAAATTGAGCGCAAAGGTAACCGGCCGATCCGAAGGCGCGACTGCCGACCAATTGTTTGACCGCTTAAGCGCACAGGGCACCATGACCCTCGTGGAGCCCGCGCTTAAAAACATTAATATCGAGAAGAGTTACTGCGACGTGGCGGCCCTTGTGGAAAAAATACCCCGCCGGGCAGACTGGCCGCAGGGGACCAAACTGAATACCACCGAAGGCCAGTTTCGTATGCAGGGTCGCACCCTCCTTCTCGACAACCTCAGCACCGGCGTCGGTAACCTGAAAATCACTGCCAACGGCGAGGTCAACCTCGGGGCCGAAGCATTCAACGTACTCGCCACTGCCCGCCTCAATGGCGATCGCACCAGCGCAAGCGGTTGCGTGGTCGAAAGCACAAAACTGCGCGACCGTGATATTCCCTTGCGCTGCAAGGACACCTTCGCCAGGGCCGGGGCCACG
>DLXZ01000013.1:17225-17566 GCA_003448675.1 Porticoccaceae bacterium | reverse complement strand
CGGGGCCACGAGCTGCCGACCCGACGGCGATATTGTCAAAAAACTCGCCACTGAAAAAATTCTGGAAAAAATCGGCGAAAAAAGTGGGCTGAACGAAGAAGCCGGTAAGGCCGTGGACGAGTTATTCAAGGGGCTTTTCAATCGCTAGCTTTTTTATAATCGACCTTTCCGTGACGGAATTCGCCAGTCAGCAGGCATGCACGACCTCGGGCAAGGCTATGGCATGAGCTTCACCACGCGGCTGCTTAACTGGTATGACCGCCATGGCCGCCACGACCTGCCATGGCAGCGGGACATAACCGCCTACCGAGTCTGGCTCTCGGAGATCATGCTCCAGCAGA
>DLXZ01000013.1:15503-16954 GCA_003448675.1 Porticoccaceae bacterium | reverse complement strand
ACCGTCATCCCCTATTTTGAGCGCTTCATCGAGGACTTCCCCACTGTCGAAGCCCTTGCCGCGGCATCCCAGGATGAAGTCCTGCATCGCTGGACAGGACTTGGTTACTATGCCCGCGCCCGCAATCTACATCGAGCGGCAAGGGTCGTGGCCGACGACCATGGTGGGCAATTCCCCGACGACCTGGAAACCCTGCAAAGTCTGCCCGGTATCGGCCGTTCCACCGCCGGGGCCATTTTGGCCATCGCCTTTGACAAAAGCGCGGCCATTCTGGATGGCAACGTCAAACGCGTGTTATCACGCTACCACGCCATTGAAGGCTGGCCCGGCACCAGCGCCGTGCAAAAGCAACTCTGGCAACTGGCCGAAAGTCACACCCCCCAAAAACGATGCGCCGATTACACCCAGGCCATTATGGATCTCGGCGCAACGCTCTGTACCCGCGGCAAACCGGATTGCACCGCCTGCCCTCTCCAAACAGACTGCCGGGCCAGATTATGCGATGAAGTAGATCGCTACCCGGCACGCAAGCCGGCAAAGCCCCTACCCGTGCGCACTTGCTACTTTCTGATCCTGCTTGATGCCGATAATCGCGTGCTACTGCAACAACGTCCACCCACGGGCCTCTGGGGTAGTCTCTGGTGCTTTCCCCAATGTCAGGATAAA
The DNA here is from genome assembly GCA_003448675.1 of Porticoccaceae bacterium. Classification (GTDB taxonomy): domain Bacteria; phylum Pseudomonadota; class Gammaproteobacteria; order Pseudomonadales; family Porticoccaceae; genus HB2-32-21. Next base: position 16,288 of record DLXZ01000013.1, on the reverse strand, counting down.
GACACAATCATTGATGCCTGCCAACGCCTTGGCGTGGCGGAGAACGCGGGATCAAAAGCGAAGCAGAAATTTGAAGCCCGCTGCCACTTTGAACCCCAAGCGCGACACACCTTCAGCCATTATCATCTCGACTATACGCCCGTCTTTATCAAAGCCGCGGGAGCGCGCTACAACCGCGCCATTGCCGAGCGCAACCTTACGTGGGTGTGCGCAAAAGCGCCGGGGAAACTGGGTATGCCAAGACCCGTGCAGCGCCTGCTGCAAACCATCGCTTCCGGCACAATGCCGAGCGTGGACCCTGCTTAGAAACCGAGCCTAATTGAACGCCGGCCCTTGTATTTGGAAGATCAAATTCATATCCTGCTGCGCTGCACAGCATTGAGCAACGAGGTAACAACGTGAGTCGCACCGTCTTTTGTCGCAAATACCAGCAGGATCTCGAAGGCCTGGACACCCCGCCCTTTCCCGGCCCCCAGGGCGAGGATATCTTCAATAGCGTGTCCAAGAAAGCCTGGCAGGAGTGGCTGGAGCACCAGACCCGACTGATCAATGAAAAGCAACTCAACATGATGGACATGACCGCCCGCACTTACCTGGCCGAGCAGCGAAAGCGCTTTCTGTCCGGTGAAAGCTTCGACGAAGCAGAGGGTTTTGTGCCCGAGACAGACTAAGTGACACCCTGCACGCGTATACACCATATAAAGTCAGGCACATCACCTTGACGGCATACCTCTCAAACGGTTTAATACGCGCCTTTCGCGGCCCAGGTAGCTCAGTCGGTAGAG
>DLXZ01000013.1:12232-15218 GCA_003448675.1 Porticoccaceae bacterium | reverse complement strand
GATTCCGCCCCTGGGCACCATTTACGGAAATATTTGCTCGGCCTTCCCCCTCTCGGCCTTCTTTCCCCTGAGTCAGTTACCGACTTGCTTCGGCGGCAAATCCATCTCGACCTCCACACCATCATCTCGCAACCAGACATAAATCGCCGGTATCACAATCAGGGTGAATACGGTGGAGGAAGCCAGTCCGTACATTAGCGAAACCGCCATGCCGTGAAACATAGGGTCGGGCAGAATGAAAGCGGCGCCAGCGATACCGGCGATAGCGGTCAGAACAATGGGTTTGGAGCGGATGGCGCCGGCTTCGATAGCGGCCTGGCGCATGGACATACCCTCTTCCCGCTTTGCATGAATAAACTCGATCAACAGAATCGAGTTGCGCACGACGATGCCCGAGAGAGCGATCATGCCCACGGTTGAGGGCATGGAGAACGTAGAGTCCATAACCCAGTGGCCAATAATAATGCCGGAAAAACCCAGAGGCACGGGCACCAGCACCACGACGGGGGTTTTGAAACTACTAAACTGCCCCACCACCAGCATATAAATACCCAGCAGCGCCAGGCCAAAGGCGACGCTCAGGTCGGTAAAGGTTTCGTTGGTAACATCCCATTCACCCATCCAGAGCATGGAAGGTTTGCTTTCGTCTTCGGGCTGACCGGAAAAATATATTGGTGGCACTTCGCCTCGCGGCCATTCCATGGCTTCCATGTTTTTCTTTACCTGGCTCATGGCGTACACGGGAGCATCCTTGGGCTCACCCCGTAGGCCAGCGGTCACCAGATCGGCAAAACGGCCATCGCGCCGATAAATAGGGTGGGAAGCACGCTCGGGTTTGATTTCCACCACGTCGCCCAGCTCGCGAATCTCGCCGGTAAGCGTGGCGATAGGCGTAGACAAGAGGCGCTCGCCCAAAAACAAAGATTCTTTCGGCAGGTTGAGCACCACGGGGACCGGATCCCTGCCCTCGCCCCGATGGGAGTAGCCCAAATCAACGCCGCCGAGCAGGCCGGCCAGGGTGTCGTAAACCACGCCTTCATCCACCTGATGAAACTCAAGGTTTTCCTGGTCGATGGCGATGCGCAGACGCATTGGCGGCTCGCCAAAGGAGTCATCGCTTTCAGCAAGCTCGGGTACCTGGTCGATAGCCTGACGAATCTGTCGAGCGGTAGCACGCCGGGTTTCCGGGTCGGGGCCGTACACTTCGGCAACGATGATATAAGGCGCGGGCGGCCCTGGCGGCGCCTCAACCAGCTCGATGGAGGTGTTCTTGGGCATCTCCAGTTCTTTCAACCGCTTGCGCACTTCCATGGCGATGGAGTGGCTTTTACGGTCGCGCTCCCATTTGCGGCTCAGGCGCAAGCGCAGCTCTCCCTGCTCGGGCAGCGCGCGCATGTAGTCCTGGCGCACCAGCCCATAAAAATGGAACGGCCCGGCGACCCCGGCGTAAAGCTGAATGGTCTCGATTTCGGGGATATCGGCTACCAGCGCGGCGGCATCGGTGAGCACGCGCTCCGTGGCTTCCAGGGTTGACCCTTCGGGTAGATCAAACAGCACCTGAATGTCCTGCTTGTCGTCAAAGGGCATGATCTTGAAAATCACCAGCTTGTAGTACGGCATCAGAAAGGTAAGTAGGGTAAAAACAATCACTCCCAACAAGGCCAGCTTGGCCCGCGCCGGTGTTATCAGAAAACGCGTGGCCAGCTTGCGGTAAGTCTCGCCGAACCAGCCGCCCATGGCCGCCCGTCCATCCGTGATACCAGTCTGTTTTTCGGTTTCTTCACCGGCCGCGCCACCGTGGCGCAGTTTGAGCATGGCCCAGGGCACGACGATTACTGCCATAAACAGGGAAAAAATCATCGCCGCGGAAGCGGAAATGGGGATGGGCTTCATAAACGGCCCATTAAAACCAGTGCTGTAGAGCATGGGCAGCAGCGCCGCCACCACGGTAAATGTGGCGACAATCGTAGGGTTGCCCACTTCGGCCACGGCGTCGATGGTGGCCTGACGCCAGCTGCGACCATTAAGCATCTTCCAGTGTCGGGAAATGTTTTCGATCACCACAATGGCGTCATCGGCCAGCACGGCAATGGCGAAGATCAAACCAAACATGGTCAGGCGGTTGAGGGTGATATCCAGCATCCAGCAAACAAAAAAGGTCAGCAGAATGGTGGCGGGTATCACAATTAAAACCACAATGCCTTCGCGCCAGCCAAGGAACAGGCCCATGATCACGACGATGGCGGCAGTGGCGAGCAGCAGATGGAACATCAGCTCATCCGCCTTTTGCTTTGCGGTCTCACCGAAGTCCCGAGTGACCTCCACCTGAATCTCATCGGGAATCAATCGCTCACGCACCAGCTCCAGGCGCTTGCGCACACCTTCGCTGATCAGCACTCCGTTGGCGCCCTTGCGCTTGGCAACAGCGAGACTAACCGCCGGCAGTTTGTGATAGACCCGCTCACCCGCCTCGTTGTCCTCGGGCAATATCTGCCAGACGGCGTGTTCTTCTATGCTGGGACCAACCACCACTTTCGCCACATCACGCACATACACCGGCCGCCCGTCGTGGGAGGTGAGCACCAGTAGGCCCACGTCAGTACGCCCCTGGAGGGTCTGGCCAGCAATGACTGGCATCTCCCTATTCGCGTGGCGAAGACTGCCAGTAATAAATGAACGGTTGGCATTGCGGACTTTGTCCACCAGTTGGTTAAGTGTAATGCCGTACAGGGACAACAGCTCCGGGTCTGGCTCCACCCGAATCTGCTGAGGCTGACCGCCGACGATATAGGTAAGGCCAACATCCTCGACCTTGATCAACTCGTGTTTCAGCTCCTCGGCCAGATCGTGGAGCATATCCGTGGACCAGCGCCCCTCGTTGCCTGGCTTGGGCGACAGGGTGAGTACAATAACCGCAACATCGTCAATACTGCGGCCTATCACTAGCGGCTCGGGAATAGTGGCGGGGATACGGTGGGGGGTGGGG
>DLXZ01000013.1:9714-11999 GCA_003448675.1 Porticoccaceae bacterium | reverse complement strand
GGAATAGTGGCGGGAATACGGTGGCGGTTGGCATCAATGGCATCATTGACACGGGCGATGGCGGAGTCGTCATCGTGGCCGGTGTCAAAACGCACGGTGACGGTAATACCATCATCGCGGGTCATGGAATAAACATGAGCGACGTTATCGATGCCCTTGAGAATATCCTCGAAGGGTTTGGTCACCAGCTCAACCACGTCCTCGGCCTTGATGCCCGGCACCGCCACCAGCACATCAACGAATGGCACCGTGATCTGGGGCTCTTCCTCCCGAGGCATGGCGGTGAGCGCCAATACGCCGACAACGCCAGAAATAATCAGAAACAGCGGCGTCAGGGCCGACTGGATAAAAATCTGGGCGAAACGCCCGGCAACACCCAGCTTCATGCCTATGCGCCTTCTACGACAGTTGTTGCGTTGTGAACAGACCCCGAACGTTCAACAAGAATATCGCCCTCGCGCAGTCCAGACAGTATCTCGATGCCACCCACCACGGGCTGCCCCGGCTGCACCACCACCTCGGCCCCGGAAACCAGAGTCACAAAACTCAAACCGTAACGACGATGAATATACTTCGGTGGCACGACGAAAGCCGGGCGTTCATCGGTGGAAACCCAGACTCGCACCCGCTCGCCGACAAAGAAGTCGCCGAGACCTTTGACCACAACATCCGCCTCCACACGCCCATTGACCAGCTCCGGGTAAACCTGGGTAATACGCCCTTCACGGTAAGCCTTGTCATCATCCATAAAGCCGCTGTCAAGCATGCCGCGCTCGCCCACCAATACCGCATCGCCCCGTTTTATAAAGCGAGCATGACGCTCGGGTAACTGCAAGCGCAAAATGTAACTCTCCGCCGCAATCTGGGCGATGGCTTCACCGGGCAGCACCACGGTGCCCTGAGTGACCTGAACCTTTAGCACCCGCCCGCTGGACGGGGCCAGCACATCGCCCTCGATTTCCGCCTGGCGAATCACTGCCTGATCTGATTTCTGCGCGGCAATCTCGGCGGCGACAATATCCACCTGGGTTTGGGCTTCATCCAGCTTGGACTCACTGATCTTGCCGGATTGATAAAGCGTGGAGACCCGCTTGAGTGTGGTCTGAGCCAGTTGCAACTGGGCGTCCAGGGAGCGAAGTTTGGATGCGGTAGCGGCTATCTGCAGGCGCTGCTTGGGGTCGCGTACCCGCGCGAGTTTTTGCCCGGCTTCGACCAGATCCCCTTCGTCCGCCAACAGTTCAATCAAGGTGCCGCCAATACGGGCGCGAGCTGCCGTAACATCCACCGTGCGTACGACCGCGAACAGAGACTTCAAATCCTGAACCGGCTGGCGCTCCACCACATACTGCTCAGATGGACTTTCCGCCCAGGCCAACGCTGGTATTAGCAGAATCAGGATCCCACTTACCAAGCCAGCAAAGAAATTGACCTTGCCAGTACCTAAGCCAGGTGGTTTTTGGCAAAAATAAAATCTAACCATAAAGTGTTTCATCCCCTGTAACCAAAAAAGCCGATTTTTAATTGCCCGACTTTTTACTGATACTTGCGCGTATTTCCACTTAACCTTTTCCGGGCTGATTTTTGGCTGCGTCGACTTCTGCACCCCTATTGTCAGTATGAGTGCTATGAAGAAATACCCCAAAATGCTAGCGCGCGCCCAGTGGATTAAAGGCGCAAAAACAACCACCAAAAATATCACAACCGGGGAATATATTTCACGTTTTAAAAGGGGAATGATCCCAGTAAATCCGTTCGATTCAGCAAATAAACAGCGACGAGGGAACGCGCGTTGTCAGCTTTCTTGCACAGCACCAGCTTTGCGGAATTCAGCCTGGGAACAAGCTAATGATCTTGTGTTCTTTTAAGCGAAGAATAGTAGCGAGCCGCTTCCTTTATCTCATCATCACTCAAATCGAAGCTGACCTTGCCCATGGTGCTATCAACCACCGCACCGCTGCGGTGTGCCCGTAGTTTGGCTACGATTTCCATCTCCGTCATTGAAGGCAAGTTGGGCCAGGTCTCGTACACGGACTCGCCAGTCAGACCATGACACAGGGCGCAACGGCGAATTACGATAGGCTCGTCGGCCGAACCAATCTCATTTTCCAATGACTCGACAAAATTCACCAGGTGCCATATCTCATCCTCGCTCAGGGAATTCCGATACGCAGGCATTGCACCCCGACCTTGAGCAATTTTCCAGGCAAAAGCACCGGGGCTTTGTTTACCCGCCAGGCGTAATAAGTTTGCCGGGCGACCGTCCATTGTCAGACCAACGATGCCAT
>DLXZ01000013.1:3873-9566 GCA_003448675.1 Porticoccaceae bacterium | reverse complement strand
TTGTCAGACCAACGATGCCATTACCCTCACCCCAGTAACCATGGCATTGCAGGCAATGCTGGGCGAACAATAATTTGCCTTCCTCGACGGAGGCAACGTCGTATCGAATCGGGTTGTTTCTTGCTTGGGCCTCTTCTGGCACTTGCCAGGATTCAGAAAACGTAACATCACCACCAGCAAACAAAGCGAAAGGCAATGACAGAAATCCAATTAAAACAAGCCTAACGTGCAGACGCGATATCTTTATGAACGGACGTATTATTTTCAAAACCAAGTTTCTCCACTGTTATGGTGCCGATCGATAAATACTTTAGCAAAACTATGATTAACAAGTCTCACCTGTGCAACCCGCTTTCCCAGCATCTCTTTAATACGGATCAATGCAGCCTCGATGGCTACTCTCTTACGAAGGGGTGAACTTCCAAATGGTTATCGTTCTTTCCGGCGCATCAACCCGCCAAAGGTATTTTTTAAAACAACAAGAATCAAAGGCCGATGCTTGAAAGCTGTTTGCAGGGGCACTGGAGCTGTGGTTTATTAGGCATGGCAAACCGAACAATAACTATTACAAAGGATAAAACCCATGAATCCCAAGCATATTCTTGACGGTATAAAAGTCCTGGATTTCACTCAGTTTTTGGCCGGTCCCTCCGCCACACGAATTATGGCGGAGATGGGCGCCGAAGTCGTTAAAATCGAAGAATCCACCATTGGCGACAACTCCCGGTTTTTTCCCTATCGCGCCTCGGACGGTCGTAGCGCTTATTATGTGCAACAAAACCGGGGTAAAAAATCCGTCGCGGTTAATATGAAAACCGCAAAAGGTAAGCAGATCATCCGCGACCTGATCCCACAATTCGATGTCCTGATTGAGAACTATTCCGCTGGCGTTATTGGCCGGCTCGGCTTTGGCTGGGATGTGGTCAGGGAGCTGAACCCACGCATGATCATGTGCTCCATTTCCACCTTTGGCCAGGAAGGTCCCCTGGCCCATCTACCAGGATATGATTACATCGCCCAAGGTTATTCCGGCGTATCGGCCATGATCGGCGACCCCAACGGCCCACCGGCACTGGTGGGTTTGGCTATTGGCGATACCTCCACGGGCGTCCACGCTGCCACGGCCATCGGCTATTCCCTGTTTCATCGCGAGCGCACCGGCAAGGGTCAGTATCTGGACATCTCCCTGCTCGACACCTATTTTCACCATCACGAAATGAATGTGCAGGACTATAGCGCCAGTAAGGGCCAGTCCCTGCCCAGGAGGCTGGGAACACACCACACCGTCGCCGCGCCCGCGGGCATGTTCAAAGGCCGGGATCGCTACTTTTTTATTATCGCCCTGACTCACCAGTGGGAACCTTTTTGTGACGCCATTGGCATGCCGGAATTGAAAACCGACCCACGCTTCAGTGACCCCGCAATACGCATTGAAAACCGGCTGGAACTGGCCAAGATCATCGAAAACTGGTTCGCCGAAGTGGGCGATGACGTAGCCCAACAAACCCTTGAAGAAGGACGCATCCCGGTAGCACCGATCCTTGAGGTCGAAGAGGTTATGGCGCACCCCCACATGGTACAACGGGAAACCGTACGCACCATTTACGATCGGTCCATCGGCGAATTCCAGGTACCCGGCATGCCTCTGCGCTTTTCCGAATTCCCAGGGCACCTGGATCTGGATGCCCCCTACCTGGGTGAGCAAAATGCCATTGTGTTGGGTCAATATCTATCCATGAACGCCAGTGATGTGGCTGCGCTGGAAAGCGAAGGCGTATTAGGTAAAGAAGCCATACCCGATAAACCCGCACCCCGAAACATCTAGACACTAACTAAAAAAAGGAACGACCATGAAAATAGGCTTTGTCGGCGTCGGTAATATGGGTGGCCCCATGTGTCGCAACATTCTTAAAAACAGCGGGCACGAGGTCAGCGTATTCGACTTAAATGAAGAGGCTATCGGCCGTTGTGCCGAATTTGGCGCCACCGCAGGCGACTCCCCCGGCGCCGTGGTTGCCGACGCCGACCTTGTCTTTACCTCCCTGCCCCATCCCCGTGATGTGGAACAGGTAGTGCTTGGCTCTAACGGCATTGCCGATAACATCCGCAGTGGTGCAACGTATTGCGATCTGAGCACCAATTCACCACTGACGGTACGCAAACTGGCCACCGAGTTACACAAGCAGAGCGTCGACATGCTTGACGCCCCGGTGAGTGGCGGCGTCGCGGCCGCCGAGAAAGGCAGTCTGGCCGTAATGGTCGGTGGTGTGCGCGCCAGCTTTGACCGGGTGAAGCCGGTATTGCAGTGCCTTGGCGAAAACGTCGTCTATTGTGGCGACACGGGCAATGGCTGTGTGGCTAAAATCGCCAACAACCTGATTGCTTTCTGCAATATGGCCGCCAGCGCCGAGGGTCTGATGCTGGGGGTTTGCGCGGGCATCGAACTGGAGGTACTGAACCAGGTCATCCGCAATAGCAGCGGTAACAGCATGACTTTCCGCGCGGTGGTGAAAAACGCCAAATCCGGCGATTGGACGCCCAGCTTTACCATGGATCTGGCTTACAAGGACATGCATCTGGCCCTGGAACTGGCCGACGAGTTGGGCGTCCCAATGATGCTCAGTCCCACAGTACACAATCTGATGCGCATGGCCAAAGGGCTGGGCTACGAGCGGAACGACGCCACCGCCATTCTGCGTGTCTATGAAGACACTATGAAAAAGGCACTAAAACTGGACGATTAAACCGCCAAAAGCTGGTCGGATTTTATAGCGGTTCCTCTTACGCCAGCAGCCCAAGCTCCCGCAATTGACTTAATTCCTGTTGATCTCGTCCCAGCGCTTTAAACACTTCGTCCGTATGCTCGCCATGGCCCGGTGCCGGCAGGCGCACACTACTGGGCTCGCCATCAAAAACCGCTGCCGGTCGCGGCTGACGCAGACGTCCACCAACCGGATGTTCGTATTCAATCAGTGAGCCTCGATGCTTAATACGGGGATCTTCCAGAACTTCATCAAAAGTATTGACTTTGGCGCAGGGCACCTGGGCTTTTTCCAGCTGGGCAACCAGGTCATCGGTTTTGAAGTTCACTGTGCGTTTTTTAAATTCCGCGAACAGCTCCGGGCCATTGGCAAAACGATCGGTGACGGTGATAAAACGAGGGTCGGACAAACCTTCCGGAAAATTCAGCACTTCGCAGGCGCCCTGAAATTCATGATCCCCGACGGTGGCCATGGCCGCGTGACCATCAGCCGTCGGAACGGTGGTAATAAAATCACCAATCAGCGGCATTTCATTGAAGTCACCTATAAAACTGTGATTCCAGAAACCATCGTGCCAGAGGAAATTTAGGTTGGCGTCCAGCATGGTCACTTCGATATGGTGACCGCTAACCTTGCCCCGCTCACGGGCAAAAAGCGCGGAGGAAACCGCCTGCGCCATGGTCATGGCGGTGACCTTGTCACAAACAATATTTTTGACAAATTCCGGCCCCTGCTCACTGCGTTGTAAATGGGCCATGCCCGACACCGACTGAATCACCAGGTCATAAACTCGCTGGCCGGCGCCTGGGCCATCAAAGCCAAAGCCGGTCACCGAGGTATAAATCAGTTTCGGATTCAGTTGGTGAACCGCCTCGTAATCGTAACCCAGTCGCTCAACCACGCCGGGACGGGTATTGTGGACAAAAACATCGGCGCTGCGCAGCAAATCCTCCATCAATGGCCGGGTGCGCGCATCCTTCAAGTCGAGGGCAACAGCCCTTTTATTGCGATTGAGACTGAGAAAATAGCTGGTCACACCATTGCGCTGCCCACCGACGGCGCGGGCCGGATCCGCTTTATCGACCGCTTCGATGCGGATTACATCAGCACCCTGGTCGGCGAGCATCTGCGTGCCCATGGGCGCGGCCACATTGGTGGTCAGTTCAACAATACGAATACCTTCGAGGGGTTCCATAACTCAGTCCTTTTTATCTGATTATTTTTAAGCCCTGTTATTTGAATCGGGCGGCGAGCCCCGGTTTTTATTCTCAATATCGACGGGGGCTTCACGCACCGTACTAAGGTAACGCAAAAACCATCAGGATACCAAGTAAGGGATACAGTAGCGCTAGCCAAAAACGCCATCGCATGCAATGGACTAATTCGGTTTGGCTGTCTATCCTCCCCGCTCAAATAACTGATGAGGAGCCCATCATGGACGCCAAAACCGAACCCGCCTACATCCTGTATGAAACCCCGGAAGATGGGATTGCCCGTATTGTTCTCAATCGCCCTGATACGGCAAACGCCCAGGACACTCAGTTCCTGTATGAGTTGAACGACGCCTTTGATCGCGCCGCTCATGATAACGACATCCGCGTGATTATCCTGGCCGCCAATGGCAAGCATTTCTCCTCCGGCCACGATCTGGCCGAGAAGAACTGGTACGAGAATATGTACGACTACGACACAGTCCACCCCCTGTGTGGCTTCACCTGTGAAGGCGCCGAGGCACAGATGAGCCGGGAGGAGGAAATCTACCAGGGCTTTAGCGAACGGTGGCGCAATATCCCCAAACCCACCATCGCGGCGGTGCAGGGCAAATGCATTGCCGGCGGGTTGATGCTGGCCTGGCCCTGCGATCTGATCATTGCCAGCGATGACGCCAGCTTCACCGATCCCACCGTGAGCTTCGGTGTCTGTGGCATTGAATACTTCACCCATTTCTGGGACGTGGGCGCCCGCAAGGCCAAGGAAATGCTGTTTACCTCCGACGCGGTCAATGCCGAGGACGCACTGCGTCTGGGCATGGTCAATCAGGTAGTGCCCCGGGATCAACTGGAAGATGCCACCATGGCCATGGCGCGCAAGATCGCCGCCAAATCACGCTTCGCCCTGAAGATAACCAAAAAAGCGATCAATTCCTGCCAGGACGCCGCCGGTCGCAAGGTAGCCATGGACAACGCTTTCCACCTGCACCAGCTGGCTCACACCCATTGGCTGAAGCTCTATGACTTCTTGATGGACCCCACCGGCCTGCCGGAGGCCACTCAAAAGGCTCTGGGTTTTGACAAGAAAGACAAATAGAGGCGGACAACCTTGCCAATGCGCAAGTGTCACTTGAACAACAACAGACGGCCTGATTGATGGACTGGAAAGTTTTTATGACAGCCTTTGCCGCTGTCTTTATTGCCGAGCTTGGCGATAAAACCCAACTGGCTACCGTATTGTTTGCTTCAGACAGGGACGTCAGCAAATACAGTATTTTTCTGGCCGCCTCTGCCGCCCTGGTGCTATCCACGGCGCTGGCGGTATTGGCCGGCACCTTTTTGTCGGAATATATTAACGAGAAATATCTGCACTACATCGCCGGGCTGGGCTTTATCGCCATTGGTGCATTCACTCTGTATCGGGCCTGAACGTTCTTCCCTATTTTCACGCCACATACTCGAGCTGACCAGTATTTCACTTATCGCTTCTGATACGTTTGATGGCAGGCCTCGCAAGGTGGGTACAAGGCATTATTGCCCACCTCGAACAGCTTATCCTCGTCTCTGGCCTTAACCGCCTCAATGACCTGGCGGGCGGCATCTATCATCTGGTTATTGTAAGTTTGCCATTCGCCGTTAGCCGCCATCGCCACCTCACCTTCGCCGGCGCCACCGCTGCTAAGCAGATTACCCGCCGCAATCACTGCCAATGCCGCGTATT
>DLXZ01000013.1:0-3699 GCA_003448675.1 Porticoccaceae bacterium | reverse complement strand
ACCGCTGCTAAGCAGGTTCCCCGCCGCAATCACCGCCAATGCCGCATGTTCAACTGTCTGCCATTGAGCATCGGTTTTGAGATCTGATGCTCCCCAGATACTTCCGGTTGTCGGGGTGATCACCGCGTTCATCAATTGCTTGACCGTCAACAGTGGTTTGCCGGGGTGCTCCGCCATTGCTTCGGTCCCGAAAATCAGACAGACCAAAGCAACTATCCCGCCGAATTTGACAAAACTATTCATGTAATCCTCTATTCAGGTGGCAATGCGACAAAACAGCATAACAACCATTATGACAGAGGGCTCCTCAACCAAACTGACATAGGTCAACCCCCGCAGGGCACTTATTTTGGCTGCAAATCCGTTGAGCTGGCCTATTCGGCAGTTAACTAGGGGTTTTTGCGAGCAATATCGTGGATATGGTATATTGCGCGATATTTTCATAATAGCTGAGACAACTTAGGATAAAGTCTTAAACTGGTTTCATGGACATTTTTAACAAATCCAATATCGACAAAATCAACCTGATTCGCAAACGCCTTAGAACCGAGTTTGGCGAAGCGCCCTCGCTGAACGACCCTGCTTTAATGGATTCCATGCTTAACTACTGGGTGAACTCAAGAGACGCAATTACCAAATCCCAGATTCGCCAGTTGATGGAACAGGTAGGCGAACCCTGGCAATCCCGTCATGCAAAACTCATAGAGACACACTCATTGTAGAATCCCATACTCCCGGGAATCTCTCTCCTTTTAGAACCTGCAAAAAACACATCCATTGAAAACCAGATGTCCCTCGTAAGGATTCAGCCAATTACCAGGGAAAACTCGTATAAGTCTTTGTGCTTTTTGTCGAATACTGAAGCATTAATTTATACCGTTAATCGTAAAAATTAGCCCTCTGATCGATAATTTGGATCGCTCTCATCTAATCAATAAAAATATGTGAAGCAATCCCGATTCCGCACTCTCCTCATCTATACAGTCCGCATTAACGGCTAGCAACCTTACGGTATGCCGTTACATCACTACACGAAATTCCAAATAATTTGAGGAAGAACCATGAGTTTGAAAAGGAATGTCAAAATTGCATCGTTTGCTATAGGCGTAGTTGCTTCATCTATCGCATTCGCGGAGCCTGCTGTTATTATCGTTGGAGACACATGTGGCATGCTTGATGGAGATGGCGCTTTTATCAGCACCACGGACACCAAAACCGTTAACACGAATAGCTCAAACGGAAGAGCCATGTTCAAGTGCCATGCGAGCGATGTCCCGAATAGCACTGGCTCAGCGGTTCATTACGACTTCGAAAGCACCGAATTAACCTGCGGAATCCTATTGACGGATGGGTTTGTCTCTACCGACGATTGGAAACAAGTGGTTGATACCGAAGGTAACGCCGTCCTTACCTGCAAATACAAAGAAGACTAACCACACGCTGAAAAAAAGCTCTTCCAGTGCACATAAAACACTGGAGGAGCTTAATTTTTAATTCGCGCTTATGTTAAAAAATTAGCCGCGCTTTCAATGTAGCGCTCACTTATTCGTGAGTATTATTCATGAATAAGCCGAAACTCCTCTAACTCCTCGCCAACACCCATCGATGCACTTCACTGGGGCCGTCATAAATTCTAAAGCAGCGGATATCGCGATAAATCCGCTCGATTACTGTATCCGTGCAAATACCCTTGGCACCCAGCACCTGCATGGAACGATCCACCACCCGGCCCAGAGCCTCCGAGCAGTGAACCTTACAGAGGCTGGTCTGCTCCTGAGCCTTGTCGCCCTGATCCAGCAACCAGCAGGCGTGCCAGGTGATTAAACGGCTGGTATGCAGATCAATCTTGTTATCGGCCAACTGAAAGCCAATACCCTCGTGCTCAATGATGGCCTTGCCGAAGGCCTGCCGGGTACGGGCATAGTCAGTGGCGATGTCATGGGCCCGCTGGGCGGCGCCCAACCAGCGCATGCAGTGGGTCATGCGCGCCGGCCCGAGGCGCACCTGGGCGTAGCGAAAACCCTTGCCCACTTCGCCCAGAATCTGGCTGGCCGGGATACGCACATTGTTGTAGTCAACCTCACAGTGCCCCCCCGGTGAGTTGCTATCGATGGTATCAAGCATGCGCACCATATCGATACCCGGGGTATCGGAGTCGGTCATAAACATGGTAGCGCCGATATCGTTGCCGTCGCTATCGAAGGTCCGGGCCATGATGATGTGGTAAGCGGAGCCAGGCATGCCAGTGATAAACCACTTGCGGCCATTGATGATGTAGTCGTCGCCGTCCGGATGGGCAGTGGTTTTCATCAGGGAGGGGTCGGAACCGGCGCCACCATCAGGTTCGGTCATGGAAAACACCGAGCGGATATGGCCCTGCACCATGGGTTCCAGCCAGCGCTTCTTCTGCTCCGGCGTCGCCACCTGATGCAACAGATTGGTATTGCCCTCATCGGGAGCCTGGATATTAAGAGCCAGGGGACCCAGGGTGGAATAACCGGCGGCTTCGAACACCACCGCCATACCCCGATGATCCAGGCCCAGGCCGCCGTATTCCTTCGGCGCGTGAGGGGCCAGCAGGCCAGCCTCCCTGGCTTTGGCCACCAGTTCCACGCGTAGCTCATCGGTGGGACCGTGATACTCCTGGCGAGCGTCGCTCTCGTAGGGCATGACGACGTTGCGAATAAACGCCTCGGTGCGCTCCCGCAGTGCCATCAGGTCGGCGGGGATTTGAAAATCAATCATATATTTTACCTTAATTATAATACGTATCTGTTTGTTTTATTTGTATTTTATAATCTCTACCGCTCGATCATAGAAACGGGTCACGGTATGGGCAAACTCCTCCCACATGGGATCAATACGCTGCTTTTTGCGGTGCAGGCGTACGTTCAAACAGGCGATGGAGCCGAGCTGGTAGGCCGCCAGGGCCTGATACCAGGGGATGTCCGGGAGGCTGCGGCCCATGCCCTGCTGGTAAATATCCGCCAGCTCTTGGGGATCCACCGGCGAACAGGGTTTGATGTTATCGGTCCAGAAACTGGTGTCGGCGCAAAACATCAGCCAACCGATATCCAGCTGCACGGATCCAATTCGTACCAGCTCCCAGTCGATAATGCCAGTCAGTTTATCTTCATGGAACAGCGCATTGCCCGGCTGATAATCGCCATGGACGATACCGATCGGCGCGGCATCGGGCATGGCTGCCAACAGCGCCTCGCGGGCACGATCAGCGGCGGTGATCCACTCCGGCTCCAGCGCCTTGGCGTAGATGGGTTGCCAGCGGGTGATCTCTTCCAGGAGCGGTCGTGGCTGTTCCCAGTTGGGCAGCTTGGTCTGCCAGTCAACCTGATGAATACGCGGCAGCACCTCAGCCAGGGCCCGCCACTTGGGCGCCACTTTCTCGGCACTCAAGTCAAAAGACGGATGGGGATCCCAGATAAAAAACTCTCGCCCTTTGAGCTTTTCCATTACCACATAGGGCACTTCAAACTCTTCTTCGTCGGGAGAGGCAAAAGGCACCGCGGGCACCGGCAAACCCGCCTCATGCAGGGTATTTAACAGGGGCGCGGTGCGATAGACATCGGTATTGCCCTCCCGACGCACACCCTTGGGAGCCAACTTGATAATGTAGCCGCCGAGCTTATCACCGGCATTATCGAAGACATCAAAACCGTAGGGAATGTGCGCGGGCTGCAG
>DLXZ01000268.1:7069-9693 GCA_003448675.1 Porticoccaceae bacterium | reverse complement strand
TAATTGTTCCCGGTAACCAGCAATCATAATGATGCCCGAGAGCAAGATGATGGCAATCACAATCAGCAGCAAAAAGGCGCGATCGGTTTGGCGGCCCGGTACATTTTCGCTCCACGACGAGGTGCTTTCCCGGGCTAATCGGCTGAGCTCCGCGAAGGCCTCGCTTTTCGATGAGCGGGGGTCCGTTGGCCCGGATGCTTCGGCTTTATCTTTTTGCATCACACTGCTTGATGTTTAGGGGTTCACTAGTCACAAAGCTCTCTGAGGGCGCTGGTTGGAAAGGAATTTAGCCAGCTCGCGCTTCTGTAACAAACAGAGTTTGTCACATAATGAAAAAGCCTTTGCGCAATAATATAGGACTTGCGCCCTGGTTCCCTAACTTTTACCGATGGTAGCCCGTTTTCCTGCTGCTGGCCTGTGCTTTTGCCAGACTAGCAGACGGTTATTGGCGGGCATGGCATTATCTTCCAGAAGTTTAAAGCCCGCCTGTTCCGCCAGCGCGCTGATGGCCTCAAAGTCCCGGATACCCTGGTGCGCACCCCGCTCTTTTAACCAGACATCAAAGCGGGCATTGCTTTCGGAAGTGTATTCATTGTTGTAGTTAAATGGCCCGTAAATGGCCAGCAAACCGTTTTCGATGACCGTCTCCGCTAAGCGCGAGAACATATTTTCGACGCTGGCCCAGGCCATGATATGGCAGGTGTTGGCGGTGAATACCGCATCCACGGGCGCGGAAACCGGCCACTCCGGCTCGTCCACATCCAGGACCAGGGGCGCGCGCATATTGTCGGAGGGGAAGGCTTCAATCCATGCATTGATGCCGGGGTGATTCTCCGCCAGATCGCTGGTTTGCCAGACAAGATCGGGCCCGAGGCGGGGCGCCAGGTATACGGCATGCTGGCCGGTGCCGCTACCTATTTCGAGAACCGAAGCGCAATCTTTAAATACTCGCTCTAGTACTAGCAGGATAGGTCGCTTGTTGTTTTCGCAGGCCGGTGAGTTGGGTAATTTCATGGCGCCGGGATTCTACGATCAGGCATCCACGGCCTCACGGGTAAATACCCACTCATGGGCGGAAGACATGGCGGAATTGTATGTGTAGCCCTCGTCGTCAAAATCCTTGAGCTTCTCGACATCGTCAATACGGTTGCGAATGGCATAACCCACCATCATGCCGCGGGCCTTTTTGGCAAAAAAGCTGATGACTTTGTACTTGTCACCCTTCCAGTCCTTGAACACGGGAGTGATGACTTCGGCATGTAATTTCTTCGTATCCACCGACTTGAAGTATTCGTTAGAGGCCAGGTTGACCACCACCGGCAGGGATTGATTGGCGAGACTGGCGTTCAGAGCGTCGGTGATTTTTGTGCCCCAGAATGTATAAAGATCCTTACCCCGGCTGTTGCCAAAGCGGGTCCCCATTTCCAGGCGGTAGGCTTTGATCAGATCCAGCGGCCGCAACAGCCCGTAGAGGCCGGATAGTATCCGTAGCCGACCCTGAGCCCATTGTAGATCGGCCTTGCTCAGGTTGTCGGCGTCGATACCGACATAGACGTCGCCCTTGAAAGCCAACAGCGCCTGGCGGGCGTTGTCGGTATTAAGGTTTTTATCCCAGTCCAGGTAACGGCCGAAATTAAGATCGCCCAGTTTGTCGCTGATTTTCATCAATTCGGAAACCTGGGGTGGGGTTAATTCGCGCAGTTGCTCGATTAACTCCTCGGCATCGTCGAGAAAGTCTGCTTGAGTGTGTAGAGCCAGTGGCTTGCCGCCTACGGTTTCACCGGCACCCATATCCATTTTTTTTGCGGGGGAAATAAGCATTAGCATGGCGCTTAGACCTTGAGTTCAACCTGATTGTACTGACCGGTTATTATACTCATAGCTTTGGGCATCAACAGGAGGTGTCTGTGTCGGAAAGAATCTCGCGGTTTTGGGTGGCTTTTTTGTCTTTGTCGGTGCTGGCGGGGTGCATGGTTAATCCCGTGACTGGCAGGCAGGAATTGTCGTTGATTTCTCCCCAGCAGGAAGTGGCCATCGGCCAACAGCAGTACCAATCCGGGCAGCAATCCCAGGGGGGGCTCTACTATATCGACCCGGCGGTGCAGCGCTATGTGGCCGAGGTGGGCCACAAGCTGGCGCGGGTTAGCGACCGGCCCGAGCTGCCCTACGAATTTGTGGTGCTTAACAACTCAGTGCCTAATGCCTGGGCGTTGCCCGGTGGCAAGATCGCTATTAACCGGGGCTTGTTGATTCACCTGGAGGATGAATCCCAGTTGGCCGCCGTGCTTGCCCACGAAATTGTCCATGCCGCCGCTCGCCATGGCGCCACCCAGATGACCCGGGGTATGCTGGCGAATATTGGCCTCCAGGCTTTGGGCAGCGCTACCAACAACAACCCCCTTGGCGGCATGGCCGCGCAACTCGGCACATCGGCCTGGATGTCTCGTTATGGTCGCTCGGCGGAGCTGGAGTCCGATGCCTATGGCATGGATTACATGGTCAGGGCCGGCTACGACCCCCAGGGCGCGGTCGCCGTCCAGGCCAAGTTTGTGGAGCTTTCAGAGGGCCGTCAACAGAGTGCCCTGGCCGCATTATTTGCCAGCCATCCGCCATCCCAGGAGCGG
>DLXZ01000268.1:696-6842 GCA_003448675.1 Porticoccaceae bacterium | reverse complement strand
CATCCGCCATCCCAGGAGCGGGTAGAGGCAAATCGGGCCAAGGCCGCCAACTATCCGCCGGGGGGCGTCAGAAATACCGAGCGCTACCGGCGTATGACCGCGGCAATTCGTCGTGATCAGCCAGCCTACGAAGCGCAAACCGTGGCCATGGAGTCCCTGCAGGAGAGAGCCCCGGCCCGCGCTTTGCAGCTACTGGATGAAAGTATTCGCTTGCAGCCAGCGGAAGGCCAGTTCTGGGAACTGCGTGGCCACGCCTGGGCCATGGACGATAAAAACAACAAGGCCACCCAAGCCTATTCCATGGCTGTCAAGAAAAACCCGAATTATTTCAGTCACGTGCTGACGCGGGGAATCCATTACTTTAAACAGAATAACTTTCCGGCGGCCGAGCGTGACCTGCTGCGCAGCCGCGAGTTGCTGCCCACGGCTCATTCCAGCTTGTATCTGGGCGACATTTCTGCCGCGCGGGGCGCGAAACAAGAGGCTGCGGTCTATTATCAGGAGGCGGCCAGGGCGCCGGGCGAATTGGGTCGGCAGGCGCGGGAGCGCCTCCAGGCTTTGCAATCCCAGGACGTCCAGACATGATCTGCATCAGTCGCGTGGTGCTTAGCTCACGTCAGGGTAGTCGTGTGTTTACCGGTTTAGCGCGAATGTTGTACTCTCGGACGAAACTATTTAAAGCCCCCGGAAAGTAAACGCGCATAAGTCAGTAGAAAAATTCCAGTGCCGGACTTTTTCGGGGGCAGTGTGCGGAAAAGATCTAATAAGTTATTACATTCTTTATACCGGAGACTGACA
The DNA here is from genome assembly GCA_003448675.1 of Porticoccaceae bacterium. Taxonomy (GTDB): domain Bacteria; phylum Pseudomonadota; class Gammaproteobacteria; order Pseudomonadales; family Porticoccaceae; genus HB2-32-21. The sequence goes on along the minus strand of DLXZ01000268.1, from coordinate 6,044 downwards.
CGATGAAACTTGCATATTTTACTGAGCGGCCCTATCGCCATATCGATGAAGATATTGTCTTGAAAAACAAGGCTTTTTTTGGTGTTTCCAACAAGTACTATGATCGCGAGAAAGGTGCCGATGACTACAATCAATTTCTCGACGAATACTGTCTCGCCGAGGAAGTGGGGTTCGACGGCCTGGCCCTTAACGAGCACCACGGCAATCCTTATTGCATGGGGAATGTCATTAACACCGAGGCTGCTATCCTTGCGCGTATTACCAGCAAGGCAAAAATTATTCTGGTGGGCAACCCGTTACCGGTTGTGAAACACCCACTTCGAGTCGCCGAGGAACTGGCTACCATCGACACGATTTCCCGCGGTCGCCTGGTCGCTGGTTGGGTGCGTGGTGCAGGCAGTGAGCAGTTTTTTAATAACGCTAACCCGGCGTACAACCGTGAGCTGTTTAACGAAGCCCACGATTTTATTATGCAGGCCTGGACCAAAGAGGGTCCCTGGCGCTACGAAGGCAAGCACTTCCACTATCGCCATGTGAACCCCTGGGTACTGCCTTACCAGAAGCCTTACCCCCAGCAATGGATTCCGGGTGTGCTTTCGCCGGAAACCGTGCTCTGGTGTGCGGAAAAGCGTTATCCCTATGTGGGCCTGGGGTCAGCGCTCGGCGCTACTTGCGACCTCTGGGATATGTACGCCGATAAAGCCGCCGAGCTGGGCTACCAGGCCGGTTCGGAAAACTTCGGTTACCTGCTGCCGCTGTTTGTTTCCGACAGTGAGGAAGAAGCTCAGGAAGTGGGTCGTGGTTACGCCTTTGGTGGTGGCCAGAATGGCTTCAGCCGGCCGGAGCACACCCTGCCACCGGGTTACAACTCCAAGGGAGCGATCCGGCTGATGGCGAAGGCTTCTCCTGGCGGTTCGTGGCTGGGTATTAGTAAAGAGAAGCTCGAAGGGGCACGCAGTGGCAAGTGGCGTGAGGAAAGCATGGATGTGGTCAAGGAAAAACTCTACTCCTCCTACCAGCGCGCTCAGGCCAATCTGCAGATTGTCTGCGGTACGCCCGAGCAGGTGATTCCAAAAATCAAAGCCATTTTGCGGGTCATTCGCCCCGGTTCATTTACCGCCTTTAATGTTCAGGGCGTCGCCTCCGACCAGCAGCGTAATCGCTGTATTGAATTACTGGGCAAGGAAGTGTGGCCGGTTATTCGCGAATACGCCGACGAAATTGGCCTGGTGGATTCCTTCCAGCGCGAGCCGGGTTCGGTGAAACTGGCCCACGGCACCAAGCGTGGGCCGGTCTGTGACCGCGATGCGTTGGCGGAGCTGGAAATCAAGGCGGCCTGATTGCGCCTTTGAGGCGAGGTTGGTGCTTCGTCCGCCGGGGCGTTGGCCAGTCCAGCCTGGGAGTTAGGGGCACTGGAACAGTCGGCACAAATCCAGCGGGTCAAACGGGCTTTCGAGTATATCGGCAGGGATATTACCGCCACCGGGGAAGGTGTGTGTCGCACCCCCGTCAGTAACTATACCCGTGCTGACTGGCAGGCCCGGGAAGTGGCTTGCCGGATAAGCGTAATTTCCCGGACATCGCGTTGAGCGAACATGGGCTTATCCCGCTGCCTCTGGAAGAGCGCCCCGGTATGTTGTGGGTCCTGTCCGACCCTGACGGAAGTCTGGAACTGGGCAGTTATCTGGACGGTGTGCATCCGGAGCTGGGGAATTACCAGTTAGGGGATTGGGTGCTTTATGAGCGACGTGTGTTGCACCGGGACATCAACTGGAAGATGCCCATCGACACTTTTCTGGAGCCTTACCATTTTGCTTCCCTACATACCAATACGGTGGCGCCGATTTTCTACCCTAATGTCTGTCTGTTCGAGGGTCACGGCCCGCGCCACTGGATGGCGGTGGCGCGCAAGAATATCGCGAGTCTGCGTGACAAGCCGGAAAGCGAATGGGGTTTCGTTAAACATAAAGCAATCTCCTACCAGCTGTTTCCCAATACCATTTTCACCATACAGGCTGATCATGTGGAAACCCGGCGTGTTTTCCCGGTCAAGGACAAGGTTGATCAGTGTGTGATTTATTTTGATTGCTACGTGCCCGAGCCGGTGACCAGCGACAAGGCGAAGCGCTACTGGGACGCCAATATCGACCTGGCCATTCGTACGGTGGATGCGGAAGACATCGCCATCCAGACGGAGATGGAGCGCAACTTTCTCAGTGGTGCCATGGAGTATATGCTGGTCGGCCAGAATGAACCGGCCCTGGCTCACTTCCACCTGGCCCTTGAGCGAGCGATGGGGGCGGACTGAGTGATTTGCCCTGTTGTCACCGGGTGCTGAATTCAATGTACTCACGAAATCGGAGCTAGACCAATCTTTCTACGCCTGGTTTTATGGACCAGCTTCACGCTGCTGCTGGTGTCCTGCTGGAAACGTAACGATCTCCCCGCAACAATTGATTTCGTCCCTGAGATCGAGCGGGAACCCCTGCAAAGCGCGGTTCAGGTTGAACCCTTTGACGCGCCATTTAAGGGGGTCGGCTATCGGGTAGAGCCGCGCTATGACTACGAGCTTTGGGGCCTGGTGGTGTCTTACCGTCATCATGATGGCGAGGCTATGTTGCATAAATCCTGGAATGATCATTTGAATATGGCCGACATCTGCGTGGTCTGGCGTGAGACGGCGCTGAGCCCCCTGCTCAACCGCCTCGATTTTTGGAATGGCCAGTTCACCTGCAATGTTGAAACCCAGGATCAGGCTGCCTGGGAACGGTTTCGGATGGATCAATTGTCCAACAACCACCTGATCTCGGACGATCCTGTGATCCGGGATCAAATCGGTGCTGTGAAAATTGGCGATCAGATTCGCATCCGAGGCTGGTTGGCCGCCTACCAGAGCGAGGGCAACACGTTACGCGGCACCAGCACCGTGCGCACCGATACCGGCAACGGCGCCTGCGAAACGATTTATGTGCACGAGTTTGAGGTCATCCGGCCCGCCGATGGCGCTTGGCGCAAAGCGATGTATGCCTCCCTGGTGGTTTATCTGGGGGCTTTCTTTGTCTACTTCTGGAAGCCGGGCCACAGCTACCGGCGCCGCTGAACGCGCTCAGTTGGCAGCTTCTTTGAGTGGTGGTCTGATTGCCAGGGTGCATAGGGCGGCTACGACCGTGAAGCCGATCAGCCCCATAAATGGCAGGTCATAGGTGCCAGTTTCGTCGGCGATATATCCGGCGCCCACTGGAATCATACTGGCCACCACTATCTGCACCGGAAATATAAACCCGTTAATACTGGCGAACGACGCCGCGCCGAAATAATTGGCCACCATGGTGGGCACCATCACCAGGGTGCCGCCATAGGCCGCCCCGAACATGGCCCCAGCCAGCAGAAGCAACCCGAGGTTCGGCGCCTTCCAGATAATGCTCATGGAGATTACCGAGACTAAAAACAGCGCAAGCATGATCAATTTTGGCTCCAACCGGTCGCCCAGCCAACCGATGGGAAAGCGGGCGCAGGCGCTACCGGCCAGCATAAAACTCAATACACTGGCCGCCTGCATGCCTTCGTAATTCAGATCGGTCAGGTGCAGGACGCCATGAACCACCAGCAGATAGAGGGGCATAACCCCGCCCAGAAACAGGATGATCAGCAACCACAAAGCCGGCGTGCGCAGGGCTTCGCGCAGTGACCAGAAGTCTCGGGTTTTATAGGTTTTCGAGTTGGCGTGCTGGGCCTCCCGGGACTCCTCGGTATGCAGGATGCCGTCGGGATGCTGACCCCGGTCCGAGGGTTTGTTGGCTACCAGGGCTGCCAGGGCGACAGCTGCCAGCGCAAAGCCTGTGGCGGCGAGCCAGCCGGTCTGCCAGCCGCCAACGTTCTGGACAATCCAGGTAAACAGGGGCTGAGCGATAAAGCCGCCAACCCCGGCAGCGCTCATAACCAGGCCGATGGCGGTGGCGCGATGCTGGTCAAACCAGTGGGTGATGGTGGTCTGGATAGGGATCACCCCGGCAAAGGTAAAGCCGAAGGCCATTAATATGCCCCAGATGAGCGTCCAGGCGGTGATCGAGTGGGTGGCGGTTCCCAGCAGAATACAGCCGCCAATCAGCACCAAAATGCCGATCAAAATAGTGGCGCGCGCGCCGATCTTATTGGTGGCGATGGCGGCGATTGGGACAAAAACACCGTACAGAAGACCGTGAATGGTCTGGGCCCAGGAGGCGTCGCCCCGTTTCCAGCCCATGCTGTTGACCATCTCCGGAAATATCACGTTGAAGCAGTAATAAACGAAGCCGATTGCCAGCATATAAACGCCGAACAGCAGGCCCACATTCTTCCAGCCGAAAAATCCGGTGCTTGAGATGTTGTCGATTTCGGCGGGGGTGGTTGGGGCGTCTTGCATGGTGGGTGCGTCCCGAGTTGTTTAATTATTGTGTCAGGGCACTCCTAGGCTAGCGCGAGTGTGGCAGGGAGATCAATGTAAAACTACGGAGTGGAGGGTTTGGAGCACGGTGATTTGTGGGTTTAGCGCCAGTCTCCCCAGTGACTTTGTAGCAGCGCGCATGCGGCCAGGGGCGCGGTTTCCGCGCGCAGCACCCGTGGGCCGAGGCAAACTGGGATTACTTCCCTTGCCATGAGTAGAGCGACCTCTTCATCACTGAAGCCGCCTTCCGGGCCGGAAAACAGGACCGCGGATGCGGGTGGTTTATCAGGCCATGAACTGAGCAGGGCAGCAAGGCTTCGCTCGGTTCGGGGGACAAGTATCAGCTTGCAAGCGCTTGCTGCAAGGTCCGGTTCGACTATAACAGCTTCCAGGTTTTGGGGCGTGTCAATCCGGGGAACAAAATTCAGGCCACTCTGTTCACAGGCGCTTTGAGCGATAGCCTGCCAATGGCGTAACTTGCGCTCGGTGCGTTGGCCCTTGAGCTTTACTTCGCTGCGTTTGGTAAACAGCGGGCAAATCCGTTGTACGCCGAGTTCCACGGCTTTTTGTATCACCCAATCCATGCGATCGCCTTTGGACAGGCCCACCGCGAGGGTTATGGCCAGCGGGGAGGGCGGCGAGCCTGCCTGGTGTTGTTCCACTTGCACACGAACTTGCTTGCCCTCGGGGGTGAGCAGCCGAGCGCTGAATTCGCCGCCTCGACCATTGAACAGAATCAGCGCATCGCCCGGCTTTAGCCGTAACACCGACATCAGGTGCCGGGCAGCGCTGGCTTCGAGGACTACTTCCCCGCCAGCCTCCAGTGCCTGATGGGTATAGATGCGGGGAATGCGCATGGCCAAACTCAGGCCGGTCGACGTCCCAGGTTATCGAGAATGGTGGTGCTGGGTTCGGCCTGGTTCAT
>DLXZ01000268.1:0-466 GCA_003448675.1 Porticoccaceae bacterium | reverse complement strand
GTGTAGAAGTGCAGGCCCGGGGCGCCCCCTTCAAGGAGCTGTTCGCAGAGTCGGGTCACCACTTCGATGCCGAAGTCCCGAACCGCGTGCTGGTCGTCGCCGTACTGTTGGAGACGCTGACTGATCCAGCGGGGTATCTCGGCGCCACAGTTGGCGGAAAAGCGCGCCAGGTTCTGGAAATTGGTGATCGGCATGATGCCGGGCACGATGGCCTGCTCGATGCCGGCCTTCCGGCACTGGTCGATAAAATACCAGTAAGCATCAATATTGTAGAAATATTGGGTGATGGCGGCATTGGCGCCGGCCTGGAACTTCTCTGCCAGCCAGTGGATATCGGCCTGATAGGATTCGGCTTCCGGGTGAATTTCCGGATAAGCGGCCACATGTATGGTGAATTCCTCACCGAAGTGTTTGCGAATAAAGGCCACCAGCTCGTTGGCATGGACCAGCTCGGTTGCACCACCTC
>DLXZ01000270.1:21177-21503 GCA_003448675.1 Porticoccaceae bacterium | reverse complement strand
GCCTGCACATCGCTCAGGTAGTTGAGCATTTGGGGCAGATCGGCGTATTTATGGCTGAGGGCTTCAATGTACAGGCCCACCGCCTCCAGGGTCACTTCGTGATTTAGCTTGCGGAATTTTTCCCGCGCCTCCTTTCGCCAGGCCGGCACGTGTTTTTGCAGAATTTCCCGCAACTGTTCCCGTAGGGCCTGGTTCTGCTGTTCGAGTTTTTCCTGCTCGGCCTCGCTGAGGCTTTCAAAAATCTCCGGCGTTATCTCCTCGCCATTGACCAGGGGAATAAAGGAAAAGCCGTCCGGACCCTGGTAAAGCTTGATGTCTTTTTCTTT
>DLXZ01000270.1:20528-20857 GCA_003448675.1 Porticoccaceae bacterium | reverse complement strand
CCGAAACGCGGCTTCCTGCTTACTCTGTAATTCAGCTTCGATTTGCTGCGCCCGAGCCTTGTATTCATCACTGTCAAAAGCCTGGGGGATCGCGGTTTTCAAGTCCTCAATCAGGTGCTGCATGTCCCGCTGCAAAATTACGCCCCGTCCAGGAGGCAGCTCCAGACGCAGGGGCTTGGAAGCATCCTTGAAATTGTTAAAGTAACACCAGTCATTAGGCACTGGGCCACGGCGGGCCAGGTCCTGGAGGTATTGATTAACCGCGGTGAACTTGCCGACCCCCGGTGGGCCAAGTACGTAGAGGTTATAGCCTTCACTTTTCATGCCCA
>DLXZ01000270.1:19733-20209 GCA_003448675.1 Porticoccaceae bacterium | reverse complement strand
GCATCGCAGCATTTAGGCAAATCCTCGGCACTCAGCGCACTGACACCCCTCGTTGTTTCGTTCATCAGCTAATCCTTGTTCGATGTAGGCTTCGGACCCGCGGGCACGAAAAATAAAGCATAAAACTAGAAGATAAACCGCATCAACCAGTTGCGCTCCAGTTGTTTCTTGCAACCCTTGTATTGGGCGGCATAGATTTTGGCGCGGGTATCCACCTTACCAGCCACTTTTATCAACCAGGGTTTGTTTTTATAACTGCCCCTCGCGTAGCCACCCTGGCCTTCGTGATAGTTAAGGTACTGTGCACGGGCATTCCACTTGGACACACCATTGGCCCGGTAGCTTTTGTCCATATACCAGAACATGAAGTCAATGGCGTCATCGAAATCATCCCGATCCCTGAAACGCCCGCCGGTTTCCCGCTGATAGCTCGCCCAGGTGCCATTCAGCGCCTGGGAATAACCGTAGGCGGAACT
>DLXZ01000270.1:11684-19494 GCA_003448675.1 Porticoccaceae bacterium | reverse complement strand
TGATGCATCATGGCCATGGGCACATGAATGGGCCCGCCCCAACGTTTGGCCGACGCCTGGGCGGCTCGATACCAGCTACGTTTTTCCTCGAAAATATCGCAGAGGTTGTCGGGGTTGGCGGGTTGCGAAGCACACCCCCCAAGAACCAGAAGTGTGATGACCAGCGACGCGATAGCTTTCATTTCCGGGTGCTTATTAACCCTTTTTACTTATCCTGGCCCTTCTGTTTAGCCTGAAACTTGGCCAGCTGCTCAGGCGTCGCCTCGGCTTGGTACTTGTCTTTCCACTCCCCGTAGGGCATGCCGTAAACCCGCTCGCGGGCGGCATCATAATCCACCGCCACACCACGCTCCTCGGCCGCGGCCACATACCATTTCGACAAGCAGTTGCGGCAGAAATCCGCCAGATTCATCAGTTCGATATTTTGTACGTCCTTGTGGTCATCGAGATGCTGCAAAAAGCGGCGAAAAACCGCTGCTTCGATTTCAATTTCCGTGGTTTTGTCTGTAGTCATCAGGTGATCTCCTCGCCCTTTGCCTGACGGTCCGCATGGTAGGAGGAGCGCACCAGCGGCCCGGAGGCGACATGTTTAAAGCCGATCGAGTCGGCATATTCCCGGTACTCGGCAAATTCGTCGGGGTGGACGTAGCGCTCCACCGGCAGATGATTCCTGGAAGGCTGCAAATACTGACCCACCGTCAGCATATCCACCCCATGCTCGCGCAGATCATCCAGGGTCGCCAACAGCTCATTCTTGTTTTCTCCCAAGCCCACCATCAGGCCTGACTTGGTGGGAATATCAGGCAGGCGCTCTTTATAGGCCTGCAACAGCCGCAACGACCACTGATAATTGGCGCCCGGTCGCGCCTGGCGGTAGAGTCGGGGCACGGTTTCCAGATTATGGTTGAAAACATCCGGCGGCGTGGCACAAAGAATTTCCAGAGCAGGCTCCATGCGCCCACGGAAATCCGGCACCAAAATTTCGATTTGTATATCGGGGCATGCGACGCGGGTGGCGCGAATACAATCGGCAAAATGACCCGCGCCGCCGTCGCGCAGATCATCCCGATCCACCGAAGTAATGACCACATAGCGCAAACCCATGCCCGCGATGGCTTTGGCCAGATTAGCCGGCTCCTCGGTATCCAGAGCCAGCGGCTTGCCGTGGCCGACATCGCAAAAGGGGCAGCGTCGGGTACAGATATCGCCCATAATCATGAAAGTGGCCGTGCCACCGCCAAAACATTCACTGAGATTCGGGCAAGCAGCCTCTTCACAGACAGTGGCAAGCTTATGTTCGCGCAATATGGATTTAATGCGCTGAACTTCGCGCCCATGGTCGAGGCGTACCCGCAGCCAGGGTGGCTTGCGTAGATAGGTTTCGGTGGGCACAACCTTGACGGGAATGCGTTCCACTTTATCGGCGCTGCGCAGTTTTTCACCCTCGCGTAGCCGGCGCGTTCGCCGTATCGGGGTTTTTATGCCGTCATTTGCATCATCCACTTCTTTCATACTCTCAACCGCTTGCCTTCATCGGGACACTTTGTCGGCGGTGTCCAGATAATACCAGCCATCATAACCGAGCTCGGCACTGAGTCTGTCGAGCAATACGGCGATCAGTTCACCTTTTGCCGGCATGCTCCCGGCGGGGAGCAAATCGGCCAGGCGCGTCATTTCCAGCCCCGGATAACCACAAGGATTGATGCGGCTGAAAGGTTCAAGATCCATATCGGCATTGAAGGCCAGACCATGGTAGCTATTGCCCTTGCGAATACGCAGCCCCAGAGATGCTATTTTAGCGCTATCCACGTAGACCCCCGGCGCTCGATCACGAGTCTGCCCTTCAAGCCCGTAATGGACCAAGAGCTGCTTGATACTGGTTTCGATAGCGCACACCAGTTGCCGGACGTTAAGCGATACCCCTTTCAGGTTGACCAGCACGTAAATCACCACCTGACCCGGCCCATGGTAGGTGACCTGACCACCGCGGTCAGTTTTTACCACGGGAATATTGCCAGGCATAAGCAGGTGTTCGTCCTTACTCGCCTGACCGAGGGTAAAAACCGGTGGGTGCTCCACCACCCAGAGTTGATCCGGGCCGTCTGCACCGCGCTGTTCGGTGTAGACCTTCATGGCCTCGAAGACCGGACCATAGTCGCACAGCCCCAGGGATCGAACCCCTATGTCACGGCTAGCCATGGCGCTTCCAGCATGGCGGAAAAGCGGGGGAAAACAGACATCGGCGCAGGCCTCACAGCACCATCTGCACCAGTGAGCTGGCTTTTAAATCGATGAAAATCGCCTGAAGTTGATCTTCCCCGGTGGCGGTAATGGTGACGGTCAGGGACTGGTAGGTACCTTTTCGGCTGTCGCGGGTAGTTACCTTCATGACGTCAAAACCCGGCGCATGGCGCTCCATCACTGTCAGCACGTGAGTGCGAAAAGCCTCGCATTTATTGCCCATAACTTTGACCGGATAGTCACAGGGAAACTCAATTTTCGGCGCTTCCGGCTCGCCCTTGCTCTCACTCATCCGCCAAACAGACCTTTAATTAACAATAGCAGGTGATCCCAGATACGGGCAAAAAAACCGGCTTCCGCGACAGGTTGGGCAACACGCAGGGGCATATCGAGTAGTTGCTCATCCCGATAGGCAATCGTCAGTTGCCCAACATCGTCGGTCGCCATCAGCGGCGCCCGAATAATCTCATCAATGTGCACCTCGGCTTTGAGCTGATCCCTGGCCCCACGCGGATAGGTAAGGTAGACATCGCGACCGACCACAAGATCAAAATTATCCCGCTCGCCAAACCAGACGCGGTTTCCCGACTGAATCACGTCGCCAGCGCTGTAAAGCTTGTTAGTCTCGTAGTAACGAAAACCATAGGACAACAACTTCTGGGATTCACGCGCCCGCGCTTCTTCACTTTCAGTACCCATGACTACGGAAATCAGCCGCATACCGTTGCGCTCGGCCGAGGTTACCAGGCAATATCCCGCCTCTTCGGTGTGCCCGGTTTTAATGCCATCAACGGAATTATCCCGCCACAACAAGCGATTGCGATTGGGCTGTTTAATGCCGTTGTACTCGAAGTATTTTTCGGCGTAAAGCCGGTAGTGCTCCGGATAATCCCGAATCAGAGCTCGGGCCAGTAGCGACAGGTCGCGGGCAGTGGTCAGATGGCCCTCGGCGGGCCAGCCGGTGGCGTTAACGAAATAGCTGTTGGTCATACCCAGTAGCGTCGCTTGTTGATTCATCACGTCGGCAAACGCTGATTCACTACCCGCCACATGCTCAGCCAGCGCTACCGTCGCGTCATTGCCGGACTGAATAATCACGCCCCGCAACAGATCACCAACCGAGACTTCCGTTCCCTCGCGGACAAACATTTTCGAGCCACCCATCCGCCAGGCGGTGACGCTGATCGGCGCCTTGTCGGCCTTGGATATTTTTCCACTTTTGACTTCGCCAGCCACGACATAGCTGGTCATCATTTTGGTCAGGCTTGCCGGAGGCAAAGGCTCGTCGGCATTCTGTTCGACCAGTATTTTTCCGGTCTGGGCGTCAATCAGTATCCAGGATTTGGCGGCGATCTGCGGCGGCGCGGGGATCAGAATTTCCGCCCGCGCGCCGGCTACCCCCATCGTGACCATGACCAACACTATCAAAGGTCTCGCTACCGACCCCATTACCTGTCTAACTCCGGGCATAACTTTCAATCCTGTTAATCATGGGCTACTGGTTGTATCTGCTGGGCTATTCCCTTGCTGGTGGCGCTCACGCCATCACTCAGGATCCCCATACCTGCGCATCGTAGACCACAAAGGACTTGAATAGCCCCAGGGTTTCGAGGCGCCGGCGCACCTGCGCAAGCTGCAAGCGGTCAGCGATAGGGCCAACCATCACCTTGAACAGGGATGTTTGTTCTACGGGCGTTTGCGTTTTGCTGATATTCACGGGGTAGCTGGTAAGGCCGGCAATCTGATCCCTGTACCGAACGGCAGACTGATAACTTGTATAGGCGCCAATCTGTAGAAACGCAGGTTTCTCAGAGCTGGGATCCCTAGCAGCGATTTCCGCAACCGGGTTAGCATTCGGCCGAGGGCCTCTTCCCTCACTGGCATCACTGAGCGCGGTCCGCTGTGGCACGGCCGCGGCTGTTGCGTCCACCAGGGCTGGGGCCTGAACGGTATTGGGTTGATAATCCTTCGGATCGATGGCCGTCACCTCTACCCGCGCGGTGCCGTGCTTCTCATAACCCAGTTTTTTGGCCGCCACATAGGACAGGTCGATAATGCGGTTATCGTGAAACGGTCCCCGGTCATTGACCCGAACAACCACGCTGCGTTTGTTATCCAGGTTTGTCACGCGCACATAGCTGGGAATGGGCAGGGTTTTATGGGCCGCCGTCATCCCGTACATGCTGTAGGTTTCGCCGTTCGCGGTTTTGTTGCCATGGAATTTGCTGCCGTACCAGGATGCAACACCCACCTCCTGATAACCTCTGGATGTTTCGAGCAGGTGATAGGTCTGGCCCAGTACCGTGTAGGGATTCTTGTTACCAGCGCGTCTGATTGCCTCCACCCTTGGCACAGCGTCAGCGACACCAGACACATCGACATCATGGAGCGGTGGGCCATCAGCCGGGGGCATTGCTCCCCGAAAACCCGCCGTACAGCCAGCGAGCGCAATACTGATCAGCATCACGGAAATTAGAAGCGGTTTAAGGCGCCGCATTTGCCATTTGCTCTAACAGTTTTTCGCTCAACTGGTTAACGGCCATCGCATAGCGGAAACTGGTGTTATAGCGGGTGATGACATAGAAATTATGCAGGCCGAGCCAGAACTCCACACCCTTCCGCCCCTGCAGCTTCAGGGGAATAGCACGAGTATCGGCGCTGAGGCTTTCATCCACTGGAGTGAACCCCTGATCCGCCAACGCCGATAAATCCATATAAGGTTTAACCACTTTGTTGATATTCTCGGGTTGATATTCGCCTGCTATTCGCGCACGTACCGCAACCTCATCGCCTGTCCGCCAGCCATGTCGGTGAAAGTAATTGGCGACGCTGCCAATAGCATCGACCGGATCGGTCCAGATATCGGCAACACCATCTTCGTTGTAGTCCACCGCGTATGCCCGGTAGCTACTGGGCATAAACTGTCCAAACCCCATGGCCCCGGCATAGGAACCTTTAAGGTTAAGGGGGTTGAGACCTTGCTCCCGGCTGAGTAAAAGAAAATTTTCCAGCTCGCGGGTGAAAAATTTGCTGCGCCGGGGATAATCAAAGGCCAGAGTGGTGAGGGCATCGATCACCCGGTAACTGCCGGTAATGCGTCCGTAATAGGTTTCCACCCCTATAATGGCAACAACTATTTGCGGGGGTACGCCAAATTCAGCCTCTGCCCGTTCCAGGGTAGCCCGCTGAGCCTGCCAGAATTCGATACCCTGACGCAGCCGTTTTTCGGTGACGAATATCTCGCGGTAATCCTTCCATTCCTTGACCTTTTCCGCCGGCCGATTCATGGCGTCAATGATTGACTGCTTATAGGTAGCCTCGCCAAGTAGTGCCTGTAAGTCGACCGCCTCGAAGCCATGTTCGCGCACCATGTAGTCAGCGAAATCCCTGGCCTGGGCGTTCTCGGCGTAGTTACGGCTGGTCTCGGCCTGCCCTAAAAGCGGTAACAGCAGAAACACCAGCAATATAATGTGTCCCGTTTTCACGGCTAACTACCCATCCTTTTTTCTTCGGTACTGACAGACATCAGCATACCAAAGCCCAGCAACAAGGTCACAATGGCGGTACCCCCATAGCTCACCATGGGCAACGGCACCCCCACCACCGGCAACAAGCCGGCAACCATGCCCATGTTGACAAAAATATAGACAAAGAAAGTCAGTGTAATACTGCCCGCCAGCAGGCGCCCGAAGGTACTCTGAGCGGCGAGACTGATATAAATACCCCGGAAAATAACCGTCAGGTAAAGAGCCAGCAACAGCATAACCCCCCGAAAGCCCTGCTCCTCGGAAAGCACCGCGATAATAAAATCCGTGTGACTCTCCGGCAGAAAATCCAGTTGGGACTGCGTCCCCGCGAACCAGCCCTTGCCGGAAAAGCCGCCAGCGCCGATCGCAGTCGTTGATTGTATGATATTCCAACCCGCACCCAGCTTGTCGGACTGGGGGTCAAGCAAGGTCATAATTCTCAACTTCTGGTAGTCGCGCAGCAGATAGAACCAGAACAGCGGCGCCGCCAGCAGGGCGCCCAACACCGCACCAAACAGGTAGCGTTTGCGCAGGCCGGCCAGAAACAGGACAAAACCGCCCGCGGCAAAAATAAGCAAAGCGGTGCCGAGATCCGGCTGCATCCCCACCAGCACCGCAGGTATGGCGATCATCGCCACGCTGATCACCACCGCCCCGAAGCGCGGCGGCAGTATACGCGCACCCAGATAGCTTGAAACCATTAAGGGCACGGCGATTTTCATTAACTCCGAAGGCTGAAAGCGAAAGCCACCGAGCGACAGCCAGCGCTGCGCTCCCTTGGCCCCGACACCGAAAAAAATAACCGCAATCAGCAGGGCCAAGCCCGCACCGTAGAGAAGGAACGCCCAGCGCTCCAGGAACCGTGGCTGAATTTGGGCCACCACAAGCATGCCCACCAGGCCCACGCCCATGAATACCAACTGACGTTTCAGATACATAATCTGTTGACCGCTGGCGCTATAGAGAACAAAAGCGCCAGTGGCCATAAGCAGGATGAGCAAGGCGAGTAAAAAATAATCAATTCTCAGGCTATACCAGTGGCGCCTATGAACATGGATGCTCGAACCATGTTCGCGAAGCTGACGATCAAATTCCGCCATCGCTCACCTCGTTATCCGCTGGGTAGCCCAGGTAACCGTCAATCACCCGCCGCGCCACCGGCGCTGCGGTAGAGCTGCCATGCTCGCCGTTTTCGACAATTACCGCCACCGCGATGCGCGGTTGGTCAGCTGGCGCGAATGCAATAAACAGGGCGTGGTCGAGCTGAAGTTTAGCCAGCTTGCTGGCGTCGTATTTTTCATCCTGCTTGATACCCACCACCTGGGCAGTACCGGTTTTCCCCGCCATCTGGTATTCAAGCCCGGTCACCGCCCGGCTGGCGGTTCCCTTAGTACCGTGGACAACCGCCACCATGGCATCGACCACTATCTGCCAGTGCCCGTCCCGAAACGAAAGCGGCTCTTCTTCCAAAAGCTCGTTCTTGAGAGCGGTTGACATACCACCCATTACATCACCCGCATCAGCATCCACCGCTTCCCCTCGCCGCATCACCAATCTCGGCACTTTGCGCACACCCCGATTGGCCAGGTGAGCGGTGGCGGCCGCCAGTTGCATCGGCGTGGCCAGCATAAAGCCCTGACCAATGGAGACGTTGACAGTATCGCCGGGATACCAAGCCAGCCCCTGTGCCCCCCGCTTCCACGCCCGCGAAGGCATCAGGCCCTTTGCCTCGCCGGGCAAATCCACGCCCGTCGCGCGGCCAAAACCGAACAGCGTTCCGTATTGATGTAGGGAATCGATACCGGTTTTGAAACCCACGTCGTAATAAAAAGTATCGCAGGACTGCTCAATGGCTTTATGCAGGTTGATACGACCGCCATGGCCCCCGCGCTTCCAGTCCCGGTATTTGTGCTCGTCATTTTCCAGCTGATAGAAACCGGGGTCATAAATGCTGTAGGCGGGCGCAATAACACCGGCATCTAGCGCCGCCAGCCCGAAAAAGGGTTTTACCGTGGAGCCGGGCGGGTACTGGCCCCGCAGGG
>DLXZ01000270.1:0-11517 GCA_003448675.1 Porticoccaceae bacterium | reverse complement strand
ACGCAGGGCGCGATCAAAAAGGGGCTGGGCCGGTGACTGGCTGAGCGCTGCATAATCCGCGTGGGATATGCCAGAAACAAAGAGGTTGGGATCAAAAGACGGACCGCTGGCCATGGCCAGTACGCCACCAGTTTCGGTGTCAATGGCCACCACCGCACCGCGCTCCTCACCCAGGGCTTCGGCGGCAATCGCCTGTAAACGACTATCCAGGTGCAGGTGTAGGGTATCGCCGGGCACCGGGTCAATGCGTTCCAGAACCCGCATGACCCGGCCCCTGGCATTGGTTTCAACCCGCTCATAACCCACCTCGCCGAGCAGGGCGTCCTCATAATATTTTTCCAGCCCGGTTTTGCCGATACTGTGGACGCCACGGTAGCGCCTGGGATCGATGCTCCGCAGTTCCCGTTCGTTGATTCGCCCCGTGTAGCCAACCACGTGGGGTAACAGCTCACCAAGGGGGTAATGACGAATCAGGCGAGCCGAGACCTCAATGCCTGCCAGCAGGTGCTCGTTGACCGCCAGCACACTCTGCTCTTCCTCGCTCAGTTTGTCGCGTAGGGGCACGGATTCATAGGGACGCCGCTGCCCGGCCAGTTTACGAAATCGCTCAATTTCTTCGTCTTCCAGCTCAAGCAACTGGTCCAGTGCGGCAAGTAGCGCTTCCAGATCATCGCTGCGCTCCACCACTATGGACAAGGTGTAACCGGGCCGGTTGTCGGCCAGAAGTACGCCATTGCGGTCATAGATCAGGCCGCGAGCAGGCGCCACTGCCCGCACATGGATGCGGTTTCTATCCGCCACAGTGGTGAATTCCTGGTGGCGACTGATCTGCAAATCGTAGTAACGCCAGACCAGAACGCCGGTCAGAATCAGAAGAACCATAAGCGAGAAGCTGATGCGCACCGCGTACAGGCGCGCCTCCCACAGCTTGTTCTTTAGGGCCCTTTCTTCGCGCATAGAGTGACGGAGTCTCAGCAAGCTCTAACGGTGGTAGGGATGACCGGCATTGATTGACCAGGCCCGATATAACTGCTCCGCAAGCAGTACCCGCACTAGTGGATGGGGCAGGGTCAGAGCCGATAGCGACCAGCGTTGATCAGCCCGTTCCAAACACTGGCTGTCGAGTCCATCCGGGCCTCCGATCAGCAGACACACATCCCGGCCACCGGCCTGCCAGTTACTCAGGCGATCAGCCAGTTGCTCCGTGCTCCAGGGCTTGCCGTCCACCGCCAGTGCGATAACGTGATCGTCGGTTTTCAGGTTTTTGCAAAGCTCCCTGCCTTCGCGGGCCATGGCCCTGGTGGGCGCTTCACCCTTGCGACGCTGACCCAGGGGTATTTCAGTCAGTTGTGGTGTTAATTCCGCAGGCAAGCGTTTGGCGTACTCGTGGTAGCCGGATTGCACCCAGCCGGGCATTTTTCCGCCCACCGCCAGGATTTTAATCTTCAAGGTGATTCAATCCCCGGTGCTATTGGCGCCGGGATCGCCATCGGCGCTTGCCTGGGCAAGATCGCCGGGACGCATGGACCAGAGACGTTCGAGATCATAGAAGGCACGCGTGTCCGGCAGCATGATGTGGACTACCGTATCGCCCAGGTCAACCAGCACCCACTCGCCGACATCCGTGCCCTCGACACCCAGCGGGCGAAACCCCGCTTGCTTGCAGTCTTCGACAACGGAATCAGCCAGGGCTTTGACCTGACGCGCGGTATTACCGCTCACCACAATCAGGCTATCCATCACATCACTTAATTCGGTGACATCCAGGACGGTGATGTCCTGGCCTTTTACATTTTCCAGGGCTTCGATAATCACATCATTCAGGGCGCTGGTCATAGTCCTCCCGTTCCATACAGTTGATAACGCAAGATGTAGTCGAGCACGGCGTCGGGCAGCAGATAACGGGCCGAAAGCCCGGACGCCAGGGCGCTTCTGATCTCGGTCGAAGATACCGGTAGCAGCATCATTTCTCTGATCAACACCTTACCCGATGGTTCGCCCGCCAGGGCTGCCGCGTCGTCGGTCAGTTTATCATCCAGCCACCGGGCGACGCTGCCTTCGCCTGGCGCACACCAGCCAGGGCGCGCCACGACGACAATATGGGCCAGGTCTATTAACGCCTGCCAGCGATGCCAGCTGGCCAGGTTAACCAGGCTATCCATGCCAATGCACATCACCAGACTGGCATCGACCCCCAACTCGGCTCGCAGTTCCACCAAAGTATCAATAGCGTAGGAAGGCCCGGATCGGCGCAACTCGCGATCATCGGCCAGCAAACCCGGCTCGCCGTCTATGGCCAGTCGCAGCATGGCCAGGCGATGCTCGGCGCTGACCCGGGGCGCATCCCGGTGAGGCGGAATAGCATTGGGAATCAAATGAATTTGCGCCAAACCCAAGTGCTGGCGCAGCTCGACGCAGGTGCGCAGATGACCGATATGAACCGGATTAAAAGTGCCACCAAAAACGCCGATCGCTTTCAAGCCAACCACTTTAATTGCTGAACGCTCGCCTTTATTCGCAAAGCACTATTCACGGATATGTCCATCTCCCAGCACAATGTATTTCTGACTGGTCAGACCTTCCAGGCCAACTGGCCCACGCGCATGGATTTTGTCGGTGGAAATACCGATCTCGGCGCCCAGGCCATATTCAAACCCATCGGCAAAGCGCGTCGATGCGTTAATCATCACCGAGCTGGAATCCACCTCGTTAATGAAACGCCGCCCGGTGCTGTAGTTCTCGGTGACGATGGCTTCAGTATGCCGGGAGCTGTAGCGGTTAAGGTGATCCATGGCGCCATCCACATCGTCCACCACACGGATGGCCAGCACCGGCGCCAGGTACTCTTCATGCCAGTCGGCCTCGGTCGCCGCCTGACAATCCAGGCCGGCCCCTTCGATCAACACCCTGGCCCGGTCACAGCCGCGCATCTCGACGCCTTTTTCGGCGTAGACCCTGGCCAGGCCAGGTAGCACCTTGTCAGCAACACCCGCCGCAACCAGCAGGGTTTCCATGGCGTTACAAACACCATAACGATGAGTCTTCGCATTCAGGGCAATGTTATGGGCCTTATCGAGATCGGCTTCGTCATCGATATAAACATGGCAAACACCGTGTAGATGTTTGATCACCGGCACCCTGGCCTCGGCGCTGATACGCTCGATCAAGCCCTTGCCACCCCGCGGCACGATAACATCCACATATTCCTCCATGGTCACCAGGTGACCCACGGCGGCGCGATCGGTGGTTTCTATTACCTGCACCGCCTCCACCGGCAAACCGACCGTTTCCAGAGCGCTGGCGATACAGGCGGCGATGGCCTGATTGCTATGAATGGCCTCGCTGCCGCCCCGCAGTATGGTCGCGTTGCCGGACTTCAGACACAGGCTGGCGGCCTCGACCGTCACATTGGGCCGGGACTCATAAATAATCCCCACTACCCCCAGAGGCACACGCATTTTGCCTACCTGAATACCGCTAGGGCGATAATTCATATCGGTGATTTCACCGACCGGATCGGGCAGCGCCGCCACCTGTTCGAGGCCCTCGATCATGCCGTCGATACGGGCGGGCGTTAGCTCCAGGCGATCCAGCAGCGCCGCTTCCAGACCGTTGTTACGACCATGTTCAAGGTCCAACTCGTTAGCCTCGGCCAGTGCCTGTCGCCGCTGATCCAGCACCCCGGCAATGGCCAGCAAAGCCTTATTTTTGGTATCGGTGCCCGCCCGACCCAGCGCCAATGCCGCTGCGCGCGCCTTGATACCGACGTTTTGCATATACGAATTCAGATCTTCCACACTAAACCTGCTAATTACTTTTGTACTATGAGTGTTTGTACTACGAGTGTTTGTACTACGCGTGATCGATTTCCGGCCTGTGGCCAGCCACCAACCATATTATCAACACGCATCCCTGGCCGGCGTTTATTATACAACCGGACACGGGGCTAATCAGAATCAAAAGTCTATGCCAAGATTCCAGTAAAGCCTTTGTTTGCACCCCCTGGACTTTTGCTTCACCATCCCCGAGCGAATTATTCAGACCATGTTGGCAAACAGTTCGAGGAACAAGATGAAAAAAATTGGTTGCGGCTTTTACTGGCAGGACGTTCAGGTCGGGGAAAAATACGAGACCTGGGGCAGAACGGTACTGGAGGCGGACATCGCCAACTTTATCAACCTGATGGGCCTGCACGAGGTGGTATTTTCCGATCGGGAGTTCCTCAAAACCAAGTCGGTGATCAAGGAACCCTTCGCCCCCGGCGCCCTGGTCTATAGCTTTGCCGAAGGCCTGCTCCTGCCCACCATGCAGGGCACTGGCATGGCTTTTTTGAACATGGAGCTGGATATGAAACGTCCCTGTTTCGCTGGCGACACCATCCATGTGGAGTTTGAAATTATAGAAGTGCGTAAAACCAGCAAGGGCAACCGGGGTCTGGTGCGCACTTTTAACGACGTAAAAAACCAGAACGGCGAGACCATCCTCACCTATAACCCCCTGCGCATGCTCAAGGGCCGCCCGGAAGAGGACTGAGCCTCCAACTCGGCACGCCCATGGGCTTTTCCGTCTTTAACCAGCTCTGGCCAGCATCTTGCCGACCATCGTCCGCGCCTTCTCGATGCTAGGGGCGAACACCTCACTGGCAAAATGGAAGTCGGTGTAGCGGGCGCGGATTTATCTTTTCGTAGCCCTCGGGCAAGGCAAAGGGCGAGACCGGCGCCATGTCGTACGCCAGAGCCTTCAGCTGCATAACCAGATGCACCTTGCGGACAAAGGGCGATAGCGGTGCGCCGATAACGGTATAGGACATGATTTACCCCCAGGGTTGTTATTGATTTATAGAAACAGTGATACTGACCGAGTTCGTTCGAGGGGGCAAACCGGGGAAGTTGCGCCCCCGGCTAGAGCCATGGCAGCCAAACGACACCCACAGTGTTAGTAGGGCCGAACTATCTCTGCCCCCGCATGCGCATTTCCACCACCCACTTTTTCACTTCCAGCAGACGAGCGTCCACATCATCCATGGCCAGCAGGGACATTTTCAGCTCTCCCTGCACCGGCAGCACGCCCGCCAGGCGCCAGGCCACCTTGGCCCGGGTGATGTCCTTGAGAAGCACCTCGGGGCCGACGCCCATGTGCTTGGCCAGGCCTTCCAGCATATCGACCAGGTCATCCTCGGCAAAAGTGATGTGATCTTCGGGGTCCGGGTCGTAAATCTCGACATCGGCAAGCATCAGACCGTCGTCCTCGACGCGGGTGTCCTTAACCTGAATTCGCTGATCACCACTGATGGTTATGCTAAACAGTCCATTGGGTAACTGGTCGAAATCCTTAATGTTAACCAAGGTGCCCCAGTTAAATATCTCCGGCGTGGCGCCAGCCTCGCTGCCCTCAATGATAGGCACCACCCCAAAAGGTTTGCTTTCGGCCATACACTCTCGCACCAGGCGCAGGTAGCGTTGCTCAAACACCTGTAGGCGCGTGGCAATGGTCGGGTACAACACTGTCTGCAGGGGGAACAGCGCGATTTCGCTTGTCATAATTTATCCCGTCTCTCATTCACTAAGCCATTAACAAAGCCCACACTCCCAAGCGCGCAGCCCTAGGGCCTCAGAAGCAAACTGTACATTAACATACGGATAAACTAGGCTCGCCGGGCTGGCATCAATCAAAGCAACACTATCGCCAGCCATGACTTCCCTCGTTTACTTGGAGAATAACAATGAACGATGCCCTGGAAATGAGTACGCCCCTGATCGCCCTGGCGGGCTTCGCCGGCTGGACACTGTTACTGGTGCTGACCACCGTCGGTGCGCGTGTGGCCACCATCTTGCGCGGCTCGGACATCCCACTGAACAAGTTTGCCCCTGGAGGGGAAGATTTACCCGGCTTTGGCCAGCGGGTAACCCGGGCCCATCTCAACTGCGTGGAAAACCTGCCCGTGTTTGCCGCCGTGGTCGCCGCCGCGGGTTTGTCTGGACAGTTTTCCGTGATGGAAGGCACCGTGATGTTTATCCTCTACGCCCGTATCCTGCAATCAACCGTGCATATGATTTCCGGCTCCATGGCCGCCTCCATGATTCGGGGTACGCTGTTTACGGTGCAAAATTTGCTGATGCTGTACTACATAATAAAAATGCTGTTCTGATCACGACACATCGCCCGGAGCCATGGCAGGGCCTAGCCCGTGGACCTCAACCGAGACATGACGTCAAAAGGCTCGCAAACACTGATTGGCTTTCTATTGATCCGGGTTGATTGCTTCCAACACCAATAACCGGTCATATAAACGCCGAAGCCATTAACCCGCACAAGGAGGCAACGGTGCGCAAAACGGCAGTTTTGATTCTCGCGGTCTGCCTGGCTGTCGCTGGCTACTGGTACCTGAGCCGGGAACAGCCGGTTCAGGTCTATCTTGCCACTGTCGATCGAGGCCCGGTGGAAGCCACTGTTGCCAATACCCGGGCCGGCACCATCAAGGCCTGCCAGCGCTCTCGGATCTCGATGCCAGTGGGCGGTCAGGTGGCCGAACTCATGGTGGATGAGGGCGACGAAGTAGCCGCGGGGCAAACACTGATCCGGCTCTGGAACGAGGATCAGGCAGCGCGGGTCGCCGAAGCCAAGGCCCGCCTGGCTGAGCATAAAGCAGCGGCCAGGGAAAACTGCGATCGAGCCGCCCACGATGGTCGCGAGCTGGACCGCCAACGAGGGCTGGCCGCCAAAAAACTCATCTCGGATGAAAAACTGGACGCCACCGAAACCCAGGCTCGGATATCCGCCGCCGCCTGCGCACGCGGTAAAGCCGGGATCACCACGGCTGAATCCTCACTGGCGCTGCAATCAGCTCTCTACCAGAAGACCCTTCTGAAAGCGCCCTTCGCCGGTGTGGTGGCGGAAATAAATGGCGAAGTGGGCGAATACATTACCCCCTCCCCGCCCGGCGTTGCCACGCCCCCGGCGGTGGACCTGATCGGTGCCGGGTGCCTCTATGTATCAGCGCCCATCGATGAGGTCGACGCCGCCGCCGTGCGCCTGGATATGCCCGCCAAAATTACCCTGGACGCTTTTCGCGGGCGGGTCTTTGAAGGCCGGGTGACACGCATCGCGCCTTACGTGAAGGAATTCGAAAAGCAAGCGCGTACGGTGGATATCGACGTCAGATTTGACCAGATCCCTGAGGATGTGCAGCTGCTGGTAGGTTACAGCGCCGATATCGAGATCGTTCTGAACCGCCACGAAGACGTGCTCAGGGTGCCCACCGAAGTCGTGCTTGATGGTAACAAAGTGCTGCGTTATCAGGCAGAAAGCGGTCGCCTGGAACAGGCGACCATCGCCGTGGGTCTGAGCAACTGGACCTATACCGAAATCACCGGCGGACTCAACCAGGACGATACGGTATTGCGATCACTGGACACCGAAGGTGCGGTCGATGGCGCTTTGGTCGAGCCCATTGAAACCCCGGCTGACCGGGCCGAATTCGACCGTCAATGATCGAACTGCGACAACTGTGTCGGGACTTTCTGGTCGGCGACCAAATGGTTCACGCCCTCGATCATATCGACCTTGATATCGCCGCCGGGGAGTACCTGTCGGTGATGGGGCCTTCCGGATCGGGCAAATCCACCCTGCTGAATATCCTCGGCCTGCTCGATAAACCCAGCGCCGGGGAATACCTGCTGGCCGGCACCGCCACCGGCAGTCTGCGCGAGGAACAGCGGGCCAAACTGCGCCGCCAGCACATCGGTTTTGTCTTTCAAAGCTATCACTTGATCCCCCGGCTAACAGCGCGGGAAAACATCGAGTTACCCCTGGTGCTGGCAGGGGAGGCGCCAAAAACAAGGCGGCAAAAAGTCGACCAACTGCTTGAGCGACTCGACCTGAGCGAGCGTGCGGAACACATCCCCAACCAGCTTTCCGGGGGCCAGCGTCAGCGTGTCGCCATCGGTCGAGCCATCATCACGGAGCCGGACCTCCTGCTCGCCGACGAGCCCACCGGCAATCTCGACTCCCGATCCGGCCTCGAAGTCATCACCCTGCTGGAGGAGCTCAATGCCGGCGGTATTACCCTGCTGGTGGTGACCCACGACGAAGATATCGGCACCCGCGCCCGGCGGCGCCTGCACATGGTGGACGGCAAAATAAATCGCGACTGGTTGTCGGAATCTAAAAACGACGGCGGTGGTTCCTGATGCGTATCAGCGACCTGATCACCTTCAATTTTCGTGTCATTGAGCGCCAGCGGGCACGCAGCCTCATGTTGCTGATCGCCATCGCCATTGGTGTTTTCGCCATCAACCTACTGACCGGCATCGGCGAAGGCGGCAAGCAATTTGTCCTCGGCGAATTCAACCTGCTTGGCAAAAACGTGCTGATTATCGTCCCGGGCAAGAAGGAAACCACGGGCGGAATGCCGCCCATGACCGGCGAAACCACCCGGGAACTGACCCTACGCGACGCCGAAGCCCTGCTGCGCCTGCCCGAGATAAGCGCGGTTGCGCCCCTGATTCCTGGCGAGATGGAAATTTCCCACGGCAGCCTGAGCCGCGAGGCCTTTACCATGGGCACCAACCGGACGTTTTTTGCCATGCGCCAACTGGAGCTGGCCCAGGGCAAAGTGCTACCGGAAATTCCGATGGATCAAAGTGCAGCGGTCTGCGTAATCGGCAGCAAGTTGCGACGCGAGCTGTTTGGCAGCCGCGCGGTACTGGGCCAGTGGCTGCGCATTGGCGATACCCGATTTCGCGTGATCGGCGTACTCAAGGACCGAGGCCAAAGTATGGGCCTGGATATGAATGATGCCGTACTTATACCCGTAGCCAGCGCCCAGACCGTGTTTAACACCGAAGGGCTGTTTAGAATTTTTGTCGAATTGCGCAGTCTGCAAAATCTGGATACATCCCGTACGCGCATTACCGAGTTGATCAAGCAGCGCCACGAGGGCGAGGAGGACGTAACACTGATCACCCAGGACTCGCTGCTTTCGGCCTTCGCCAATGTCCTCGACGCCATGACCCTGAGCGTTGCCGGTATCGCCGCGATCAGTATGTTGGTGGCAGGCGTGCTGACCATGAATGTGTCCCTGATCGCCGTGAACCAGCGCACCCGGGAAATTGGCCTACTTAAAGCTCTGGGATTACCGGCCCGCACCGTACGGCTTATCTTTTTGTTCGAAGCGCTGATGATGGCCCTAGCCGGTGCTCTGGCTGGACTATTGCTTAGCCAACTGCTGTTATTTTTGGCCCAGCGGGCCTACCCGACCGTGCCGTTCGGCACACCGACCTGGGCCATGTTTGGCTCCGTCGTCATCGCCCTGCTGACGGCGCTGGTTTTCTCGGCAATCCCCGCAAGTCAGGCTGCGGCCATGACGCCGGTGGATGCGCTCCAGGACAAAAAGGCAGGCTAACCATGAAGCCTCGCGACACCCTGCACATGACCCTGAAAGCGGTGGCCAGCAACCGGGGCAAAAGCCTGCTGACCGCGTTGGGCATTGGTATCGGCATCGCCGCCGTGACCTTGCTGACCGCACTGGGCGAGGGCTTGCAACACTACTTACTCAACCAGTTCAGCCAGTTTGGCACCCGCATTGTCGCCATTCACCCCGGCAAGGACATGACCCACGGCATGGGCGGCATTTTATCAACCACCCGACCCTTGAGCCTTGAGGACGCCGCCTCGCTGGCCCGGCTACCCGGCATCGAACAGGTGGTGCCGGTGATACAGGGCGCCGGGGCGGTGGAATATGGCAACCGGCAACGACGGGGTGAAGTGCTCGGCGTTAGTTCGCAGATGCCCGAAGCCTGGCGCTTTCGTGTCGCCATGGGGCGCTTCCTGCCCGATGACCTGGGTGGGCGCAGCCGCCACTACGCCGTGCTCGGCCATAAAATGAAAACCGAGCTGTTTGGCACCAGCAATCCCCTGGGTCAGACCATCCGTATCGGTGGGCTGCGTTTTCGCGTCGTCGGTGTCATTGAAGAAAAAGGCCAGATGCTGGGCTTTGACATGGACGACCTGGTCTACATTCCCGCCGACCTGGCCCTGCAATTGTTCAACCGCGAAGGGCTGATGGAAATCGACGTCACCTTTGGCGTTGGCCACAGCTCCGTCCAAATCGCCAACAGTATTACCCGGCACCTGATTGAGCGCCACGGGGACGAGGATTTTACCGTCACCACCCAGGATGAGATGCTCGCCACCATGGACAAGGTGCTGGGCGTGCTCACTCTGGGGGTCGCGGCCCTGGGCTCGGTTTCCCTGCTGGTTGGAGCCATTGGCATCGCCACCATCATGACCATTACCGTACGCGAGCGCCGGAGCGAGATCGGTTTGCTACGGGCCATGGGCTCGGGGGAGAGGCAAATACTGGCCCTCTTCCTCAGCGAAGCGATATTGATATCGATACTCGGCGGACTGGCTGGCCTGGCCCTGCTGGCAGTGATTATCGCTGTCTGCATACTCGCCCTGCCTGCGTTGCCATTGGCGATCAACCCCGGCTACCTGTTACTCGCCCTGCTTGTCTCGGGGCTTATCGGTCTGCTCGCGGGGGTGGCGCCAGCCCGCAGGGCAGCGAAGCTGGACCCCGTACAAGCCCTACGCGCTGAATAACTACGCGCCCCGGCGCTAGCTAATAAACACCACGAACTTAGCAGCGGCCAGGCTTTATTAAGCTGGCGGAGGCCCGAACACCAACGTATCTTCATTGATGGTCACCCACTTCTTATTGGCCTTGGCCATGCGCCGGGCAATGGTTAGATAAACCACCTTGTCGTCAGCATCGCAGGCATCGCGAAATTCATCCCGGGACAAAGTCAGGGATTCACCATCCCCCAATGCTTTTACACGCGCATCCAGATCAGCTGTCGCCATTGTCATCTCCCTTTATCTTATTAATCGGCAGGTTTAGTGGATAGTCATAGCGCCATTTTAAAAAGCGCAAGCTAGCTGACGCGCCTGACCAGGGACTGGAGAGAAATTCCCCCGACCGGGCAAGGGCACACCAACCTGGCGCCAGTAAGTAAAAAGCTAGACAAGGGTTTGATGGCTGTCAAGCAAGGCATTTGTTTACCATGCCGACATTGGAATATTAATGTGAGAGCGGCTCGCGTTTGTTTACTCTGTAAGTACTTAATTACTCGTTTCGTTTCATGCTTTGCTTGTCTTTCACCCTGGCGGCAAAATCCATCCCCAGGACCACAGCTAACAACAGTAAGTAGACAGCAATCACTCCTGACTGAAAGAAATAAGCCGCAATACCACCCTGATCTCCAGTAGTAAGAGGCAAAATAGATAGAAACACCGCTACCGATAAAAACAATTATTCCGCCAAAAACCAGGTAAGAACTGCGGAGACCCAATGACAGTGTAATCCCCCCAAAAAATCGGAGCGATTATAAGTAGAAAGTTCCATTAAACTGATGATGAGGAGTTTTCTATGCGCAAGTCACGATTTACCGATAGCCAGATACTGGCGATGTTGAAACAGAATGAGCAAGGGGCGTCTGTTGCCGATGTGTGCCGGGA
>DLXZ01000154.1:8723-19807 GCA_003448675.1 Porticoccaceae bacterium | reverse complement strand
GGCCTGGCTGGATGACGGCTCGACGATAACTTCTTCCTGGGTGATGTAACGCAGCATGCCTTCGTAGGCTACCCGGTGGGCGTTAACATCCTGGGCTCCGCCGCATTCGATGGTGACAGCGGGAAAGTCCGGGCTGGCAATTTCCATCAATGCCCCGAGACGCAGCTCGGTAGTAATCATGCGGTGGGTGAACAGTTGCGCCAGGGCGCGCTGCGCCTCACTGTCAAAGGGCGTCACCGAAAACTCGGGCCCGGAACCGGAGGTGTTGTGAATATCGATCAGGCATTCCGCGTCAAGCCCCCACAGATAATCCAGCATCCGCTGAGCTACGCTACCTTCCCCATCGTCAAAGGGTGGCCTGAAGCAACGGTTCAGATCCCTGCACCCGGGTAAAAACCGCTGGGAAAATACCGGTTCAACTTTCGCGGCGCTGACCGCACCCACAAAAACATGGATGTCTACACAGGGTTGCAGACCTTCTCGAATGCAGCGGTGCAAAGCCATCAGGCCCGAGGGTTCGTTGCCATGCAGGAGCGTGCTGATCACTCGGCAGCGGCTGCGATCCTTGCCGGGTAAAACCAACCAGCATGGGTCCGGCAATAGCGATAAAAAGTCAAAAACCGTGTCACCCACTGCCTCGGGTTGCGGGTTCATCCAAACATAGGAAGTGCTATGTGATTCCACTAGAGCGAAGTACTCCAATGACTGACAGCCTGACCACTCCGAGAAGCCTTTCGATAGGCATCAAACATGGCAGACAGCGCCTCGGACCTCGACAAGCCCTGTTTTTCATAACCTTCTACCATGGCCAGTTGCCAGCTTGAGCCTGTTTGTCTGGACCTGAGCCGCTCATCAATAACGCTCAATTGCCTGGTGATTTCGCAGTCGGTAACGCCCAGAGCGGCAAGCCCAGCTTCCGCCCGTGGCAGCAATTCACGAATAATCTCCCCGGCCGAACGTTCCCGGGGACCACTGTAATCGTCCCCTGGCCACAGAAGGGTTGCAGCCAAACCATGGCGGGCGGCGCGGTAAAAATTACGTTCGACATATTGAAAAGGTAGCGCTGCTAGTAGCTCATCCAACGAACCGCGCAGATCATTGGCAAGACCGATAAATAACGCCATATTGGCCATCATATCCACCACCGTCGGACCCGCCGGTAATGCCCGCATTTCGATGCGCAAGTGGCCTCCGTCAGCCGAGTCGTAAATGCCGCGATTCCAGGGCCAGATGGCGCCCTGGTGCAGGCGCAACTCATCCAGCCGGGGAATACCGCCATCTCGCCATACAGCGGCGCTATCCTCCTCACCCAGTACCGGCAACAGAGGTGGGTAGAGCGCCACCGACTGCCTAAACAATTCCATTGGACTTGTGGCCAGCCAACCAAAGCCAAAAGGTACACGGGTGGGGACGCGCCACTTTTCCTCTTCGTGGCGATAATCGATGGACTGTTTGAACACTGCTACCCGGGTTTCATGCCACAACAGGTGGCCCAGCAAACTCGGGGAGTTACAGGCCACGCTAAGCAACAAAGGCGTCACTAGCTGAACGGCATTGAACGCGGAAACAAATTGCTCTGGGTTGACCCGCCAGTGGATCTGGAACGAGGTATTCGCGCCTTCGACAGCCACATCGCTACAGCTAAAAGCCAGGGGTTCAGGGCCATCGATATCGATAGCAAAAGGCTCGCCCCGTAAACGCAGCAGCCCTTTGGATAAAGCGTGGTAGCGGGGTTGATCAGTGATAGCGCCGGATTCGAAATCCCGCTCTGCCAACGTCGGCAATATCCCGATGGGCACCGGCTCCGCATCGTAAACCGCGGCAGTCTGTGTCAGCGTTGCCAGGGCGCCCATCATCTCCTCGCCTAGAATGCTAAATGGTCTGCCCCTGGCTTCAACCGGACTGAGATTGTATTCAAGATTGTAGCGATTCAGTTCGTGGGTGAGCCGGGCATCTTCTCTACTATCCGCCAGCACCGGCTCGGCCACCCAGGCGGTATGGCCCTGCCGGTCGACAAGATAGACTTCCAGCTCGGCACCGAAACTGCTGCTACCACAGCCAAAACCGCGCGTGGCTAGCATGGATTCGAGCACGGCCAGATCGCGCCGGATGCGCCGGGCAAATTCCTGGTATTCCTGATCGCTAAAAGTATCTCGATTGATTGCCAGTCCCATAGCTGCCCATTATCCAAAGCGATTCTTTTGATTATGCATAAGTGACGGATGAAATCGTATCCGCCCGCAGTGGGTAGTTGATTGCGAACAAGTTTTCAGATCGCAAATACAGCCAAGGCGCCACCGGCCGCTGGACCTTGCTAAAATCCCACTCGATAAAGGAAACCCGCTCCATGCTTCAACTGTGGCAACTACTCGCCGGTCTGGGCGTATTTATGTATGCGATGCGCCTGCTGGAACAGGGTCTGCGCGGCGCTAGCGCGCCTTCGTTACGAAGGCTGCTGCGCCACCAAACCCGCTCCCCGACACGGGGTGTGGTAATCGGCACACTGAGCACCGCTTTTCTACAGAGCAGTTCGCTGGTGAGCCTCATCGTGGTCGCCTTTGTCGGTGCTGGCATGCTGCCCTTGCATAACGCCCTGGGCGTTATTTTTGGTGCCAATCTCGGCACCACGATCACCGGTTGGCTGGTCACCGCACTCGGTTTCAAACTCGATCTCGAAGACTACACCCTCGCCATCATCGCCCTGGGTTCCCTGGGTTTTGTCGCGAGCAAGCGGGACTCTCCCAGCTATCATCGCTTTGCCATTGTCTTCGGTCTCGGCCTGTTGCTAATTGGCCTGATGTGGATGAAATCCGCGATGGCCTTTGTCAGTGGCTGGGTCGACCCGGGGTTGTTTCAGGACTACCCGCTAGTGGTGTATTTTCTTGCCGGAGTATTAGTCACTGCCCTGATCCAGTCCAGCTCAGCCACCATGGTCATTATCCTCAGCGCCATGTACGCGGGGCTGATCCCCCTGACCACTGCCGCGGCGCTGGTGGTAGGTTCCGACCTGGGCACCACCAGCACTGTACTGCTGGGCGCCCTGCGCGCCTCGAACAGCGCCCGGCGGGTGGCCCTTGCCCACTTCACGTTTAATCTGACCATCGACTGCCTAGCGCTGATTCTGCTGCTGCCCTTGCTGGCGTTGGTGACCCGGACCATTGGTATCAGCGACCCCATGTACCAGTTGGTGTGCTTCCACTCCCTGTTCAATCTGCTTGGCATTATTCTGTTCCTGCCTTTCACCAGCGGGTTTGCCCGTTGGCTGGAAAGACGCTTTCAGGACCCCAGGACCAAAACCAGCCGCCTGGCAACGACGCCCCCGAGTGTGCCGGAAGCTGCCCTTCGCGCCATCCACGACGAAGCTGTCGATCTGTGCCTGAAAACCATTTTGCTGAATATCCGCGCCCTGAAAGCCAGTACGCCGAGCCTGGTTCAGGGCAGTCGCATTCACACGGTTAATCAGTATCTGTCAAAACGGGCCCTGTCCTACGAAGATCAGTATCAGGACATCAAAGCCAGTGAAACTGAAATCCTGCAATACAGTCACCGACTGGCCGGTACCGCGCTCGGACCAGCGGAACAGGCGACACTGGCCGAGTTGCTCGGCGCGGTCCGTGAAGCCACCTACAGCGCCAAAAGCCTGAAGGATGTACGCGGTAACCTGCTGGATCTGCGCAATCAGGCGGACGCGGAGGCCTTGCTGACGGAGATTCGCAATCGCTCACTGAAAAGTTATCAAACCCTGGTCAACATACTGGAACAGGCCCATCCGGCACTCAACGACGAGCACTTCAGCCGTATCAGGGCCGACATTGCCGAATCTCACGAGCGCCTGCACGAACAAATGAACAGCTATTCCCGGAGCGGGCACAACGAGCTGTCACTGTCGACCCTTTTTAATATCAATCGGGAATTGTTCGTCTCCAACCAGAGCATTACCGATGCCATCCTGCACCTGAATACCAGCCAGGCGCTCACCGCTGGTCGCCAGGAACAAGCGTTGGCGTAGAACATTTGCGCCTATAATCGGCCTTCGCCAATCCAGAAGAGCTAACTCATGCAGGAAGACATCGATAAGTTCAAGGAGGTGTACGACCTCATCGTCACCTTTTTCGTGACCTACAGCTTTCAGCTACTGGGCGCGCTGATCATCCTGATCATTGGCCTGCTGATATCAAACCGTCTGGCGCGTCTGGTATTGGCGGTCTGCGAACGGCACCAGCTGGACATCACACTCAGCAAGTTCCTCGCCAGCTGCACCCGCATCATCATTATTGTCATGGTCGGCGTTATCTGCCTGGGTAAAATCGGCGTCAGTGTGACTCCCCTGGTCGCGGCCATTGGCGCTGCCTCTCTGGGCGCCGGCCTCGCCGTCCAGGGTCTGCTGTCAAACTATGGCGCCGGGCTGAATATCATCCTGACCCGGCCCTTTGTTGTCGGCGACACTATCAGCGTCCAGGGGGTTACCGGCATTGTTGAGGAAGTACGCCTGGCCACCACCATCCTGACCGATGAGGATGAGGTCACCATCACCATCCCCAACCGCCATATCGTCGGCGAAATCATTCATAATTCCAAAAGCTGTCGCGTAGTGGAAGCCAGTGTCGGCGTCGCCTACGACAGTGACCCGGAAACAGTCCGGGCAACTCTTGTTAAAGTACTGGAAGAAAACGGCGTCGCCAACAATCGCCAGCCACAGATTGGCATCGATAATTTTGCCGATAGCAGCATTAACTACGCCGTGCGCTTCTGGGTACCCACCGAGCACTTTCACGAACACCGGCTGAAAATCAACGATCGTTTGCTCGATGCACTCAGGGAAGCGGGAATACAGATTCCTTTCCCGCAGCGGGAAGTGCGTGTGCTGGAAACAACGAAAACCACATTGCTCAACTGAAGGAACAGTTGGACACTAACTAATAATGCGGAGGTTTTTCCTGGCCGGGATCGACGCTGGGGGTCTGAGACAGCAGGCTTTCCATTTCCTGCCGGTATTGATTTAAGCGCGCCTCAAGGTCATCAATCCGTTGCTGTTGCTGGTAAATCACATCATTCAGGGCGGCAATGGCGTCCTCCTGATAGGCCAGCTTGAATTCCAGCTCCGCCAGGCGCGCTTCACTCATGGCAGGCCACTCTGTTCACCGAACAAGCCCACCTAGAAGCCATCCAAATTGATGGAGCCCTGTTCCGACACTTCGACCGGCATCGGCCACCATGCGGTACGAATCTTGGTCATCAGTTCGTAGTCCACTGACGCGCCGGGGTCTTGTAACAGTCCCGCAATGACCCGCAACCCACTGATCAAATTAGTGCTGGCCTCAAGCTGAACACGGCTTTCACTATAGGCCGGTATACCAACCATCTTTCCCGAAACCCCGGAGGCAACCTTACGACCATTGAGCGTGAGGTGATAAGACAGCCCGGAAATATTGAGCTCGCCAGCACCGGGATTAACGATATTCAGACCGATCAAAAAGCGCTGCTCGAGGCCTTCCCGAGGCAGGGGTTTGATACTGGTCAGGTGAATTTCGGGCTTTACCCGCCCGGGCTGCAGCCAGGCGCAACTGCTCAAAAAGAAGCTCATTGCGACCAGGGCATAGGCCAATCCGTTTCGATAGCGGTTCATGGTTTCAGTCCTGATTATCCGGCTCAAAAAACAGCCAGAGCACATTGGGAAACGCCGCCTTGAAGTCAGCTTCCACGGCATTGATCTGCCTGACCACAAGCGCGCTGCTGTCATCGGCCCCATTCATCCCAGCCTTGATCGCCACCATAACATCATCGCCCATGCGCAGCGTCACCAGGTTAAACACCTGCTTGACCTCGGCTCGCCGCTCAAGCCAGGCGATCATTTTCTGCCTGACGCGGCTCTCGACACCCTGCCCCACCAACAGGGCCTTGACCTCGATACCAATCAACACCGCAATAACAATCAACAGCGCGCCGATAGCCATGGTGCCGATGGCGTCGTACAGGGGGTTGCCGGTGGCGATTGCCGCCAGCAATGCTAGCAACGCAAATACCAGGCCCAGCATGGCGGCGATGTCTTCACCCAAAATCACCATCAGGGCACTTTCGCGAGTATCGCGGAACCAGCGCCACATGCTCTGGCCTTTCGGCCTGATTTTGTTGATTTCGCGGATACCCCCCGCCAGTGACAGACCTTCGGCGATAATGGCGAAAACCAGCACCCCCACGGCCAGCCACGGGGCATTGAGTGGTTCGGGTTCGTGCAGCTTGTGCCAACCTTCATAGGCGGAAAACAAGCCGCCCATGCTGAACAGCAGAATGGCAACCAGAAAAGACCAGAAATAGATCTCCTTGCCATAACCCAGGGGTAGCTTTCCGACGGCGACCGTTTGGCCCTCTTCAAGCCTAGCAACAGCAGTACCTGGTTGCTGCAATCGGCCACGGAGTGAATGGACTCGGCCAGCATCGCTCCGGAACCGGTAGTCCAGGCAGCAATCCCCTTGGCCACGGCAATGGAACCGTTGGCACTCAGTGCGTAAATGATACTTTTAACGGAATTAGCGCCGTGTGCCATAATCCTCCGCCTATTGAATTTTTTTCCTTCGCACACATCTTATAGAGAGTCGTTTTTAAACACCATCCACAGGAGGCAAAGGTGTTACGCATAGGTTTGTTTTTAGCGACAAATGTCGCGATATTGCTGTTATTCGGGCTGGTTTTCCAGGTTCTGGGGCTGGAACAGTTTCTTGCCGCCCAGGGTATTCACAATGATTTGACCTCCCTGCTGATTATTTGCGGGTTCTTTGGTTTTGCCGGCTCATTCATTTCGCTGTTATTGTCGAAAACCCTGGCCAAGATGGGCACCCGCACCCAAATTATCACCGAACCCGCTAATGAACAGGAACGCTGGCTGGTCAACACCGTCGCCGAACTGGCCAAAAAAGCCGATATCGGCATGCCTGAGGTGGGTATTTTCCCGGCTCAGCAGAGCAACGCCTTCGCTACCGGCTGGAACAAAAACAAGGCCCTGGTGGCTGTCAGTGCCGGGCTGCTGACCCGTTTCAGTCCCGATGAAGCCCGCGCCGTACTAGCCCACGAAATCGGTCACGTCGCCAATGGAGACATGGTGACCCTGACGCTGATTCAGGGAGTGGTGAACACGTTTGTCATGTTCTTCGCGCGGATCATTGGCTCCATTATCGACAAGGCGGTGTTCAAAAACGATCGCCCAGGCCTTGGCTACTTTGCCATTGTTATGTTGCTGCAATTCGTGCTCGGCATCCTGGCCTCGACCATCGTCCTGGCTTTTAGCCGCTGGCGCGAATACCGAGCCGATGCGGCGGGGGCCCACCTGGCCACCCGTGGCGCCATGATCGGCGCGTTACGCAGACTACAGGCGGAAACCCAGGCCCATGTCCCCGGCGAATTACCAGACACGCTGACCGCACTGGGTATCTCCTCGGGCTGGAAAGAACATGCCACGAAGCTGTTTATGTCCCACCCGCCCCTGGAAGAGCGCATCGCGGCCCTTCAGCGTGGTGTCTGATAGCAGCCAACAGCCCCTCTGCGCACTGGAAGATATTCCGGCGGATGGCAGCAGGGGCTTTCAACTGGGTAAGTTCGAATCAATATTCGCAATCCGCAAAAACAACCAGCTTTACCTTTATAGAAACCGCTGTCCCCATGCCGGACTCGAACTGAATTGGATGCCGGATCGCTTCCTGGACCGAGACGGGAAATATATTATCTGCTCGGCCCACGGCGCCATGTTCACCATTGAAAACGGCGAATGCATTGCCGGGCCCTGCGCTGGCGCTTATCTGGAGTCGGTCGAATTTCGCCTCGCTGACGGCCTGATTTACCTTACCTGAATTAGAAACCGAATCAGCACCACCCAAGGCGCTGTTTTCACACGCTGGCATCACCTACAATCCTGAAGCACACTGAATCACAGACCCCAAAAAATTGAGAGGAAAATCAACATGAGTAACATTGAAGATCGCCTGGCCATTCGCGAGCTGGCGGCGCGCTATAATCGCGCCTTTGACTACGGCAACCCCGAAGCCTGGGCCGAGTGTTTTAGCGACGATGGCACCTTCAACATGGGCAGCAAGGAATTGGCTGCCGGTAAGGAAGCGTTGCTGGCCTTCGCCAAAAAAGCCATTCCCACCATGAAGGTAAAGCACTGCACCACCGACGCCATTGTCGAAGTCAACGGTGATAGCGGCACCCATGACGCTTATCTGATCCTGGTGGATTTCAGTGACAAGACCACTGTCAATAACTCCGGACGCTATCTGGACGACGTGGTCAAGGTAAACGGCGAATGGAAATTCAAAAAGCGCGTGGTGGAATTGGACGGGCAGTAAACGCCCTGGTCCAACGCACAAAAAGCCCCGGATGTCGGGGCTTTTTTATTGGTATTTTTGAAACAGTTAGCGCGTACTGGGAAGGAAAAAATCCACCCTCCTTTCAACAGCGATCTCCCCCGGTGTGAGCTTGCAGGCATAGGCCAGCACTTCAACACCCGCCGCCATGGCTTCAGCAAGGGTCGCCGCGTAAGCGGGGTCAATTGCCTCTGCCACGGACACTTGCTCAATACCCGACAACTGTACGCAGTAAACCAGTGCGGCGCGCTGCCCTTCAGCGACCACGCGCATTAATTCCCGCAGGTGCTTGGCACCCCGGGTGGTCACCGCATCCGGGAAGGTCGCGAGGCCGCCACCGGCCTCCAGGGTGACATTTTTTACTTCCACGAAGCACTGTGCATCACCATCTTCCAGAAGAAGATCGATCCGGCTTTTTTCCTCACCGTAGCGGACCTCAGTACGCACCTCCGAGTAGCCTTGCAGCTCCTCAATAACGCTGCCTTTGACGGCTTCTGCCACGAGATGATTACTACGCGCGGTATTAACCCCGGCAATCAGGCCGCCATCGGTGGTGACCATCTCCAGGGTGCCGGGCAATTTGCGTTTGGGGTTGTCGGAGCGGGAGAACCAGCAGGGCGCGCCGGGGTTCAGACAATGACGCATGGAACCGGTATTGGCGCAATGAATGGTCAGCTCCGAGCCATCGCCAAGGACCACATCGGCAAAAAAGCGTTTGTAACGCCTGAGGAAAACCGCCTCTTCCAGCGGCGGATCAATAATCACCCACCCGCTTCCAACTAGCGACCCAGAGCACTGGCCAGACGCTCCACCGCCAGCTCCAGTCGCTCCATAGGTTGGGTGTAGGAAAAGCGCACATGTTGGCGCGCCAGATGCTCGCCAAAATCAGTGCCGGGGGTAAAAGACACGCCCGCGCGCTCCAGCATGTCCCAACAAAAGGTCTCGCTGTCATCGGCCAGGGCTTCGATATTGGCGTAGATATAAAAAGCACCCGCCGGGCTATGGGGGATCACAAAACCCAGCTCCCGTAGCGCCGGCACCAGGAAGTCCCGACGCTGGCGCAGAATCTCCCGGCGTTCCTCCATAAGGCCGATGGTGGCCGGCTGAAAAGCACCCAGGGCCGCATACTGGGCAATACTGGGCGGTGATATATAAAAGTTCTGGGTCATAACACTGATGGCGGGCAGGGTGTCCTCCGGCGCCACCATCCAGCCCAGCCGCCAGCCGGTCATGCCAAAGTATTTGGAGAAACTGTTGATAACGAAAGCCTCGTCGGTGATTTCCAGAACCGAGGTTTCCTTTTCGTCATAGACCAGCCCGTGGTAGAGCTCATCCATGATCAACACCCCACCATGACGGCTTACGGTGTTATGGATCGCGGTCTGATTGGCTCGATCAACCATTTCCCCCGTGGGGTTACTGGGTGAAGCCACCATCACACCGATGGTATTGTCCCGCCAGCTGGACTGCACCAGCTCGCCGGTCAGCTGATAGGCGTTGTCGGCGCTCACCGGCACCAGCTGTGGCTCTCCGCCGGCCCGCCGGACAAAATTTGCATTACAGGGATAGCCGGGATCGGTGAGCAACAAACCCTCACCGGGGTTGATATACAGATCACAAATAAGACCCAGCGCCGCACTACTGCCGGTGGTGACAACCACCCGTTCGGGACTCAGCTTGAGGCCATAGCGAGTATCATAAAAAGCCGCGATGGCTTCGCGCAGCGCACTGATGCCGAAAGAAGGGGTGTAGTGGGTTTTTTCGTCCTTCAGGGCCTTGATGGCAGCTTCGGCAATGGCGGGGGCGGTATCAAAAGCCGGCTCACCAGCCTCCATGCGTACAATGTCCCGGCCCTGGGCTTCCATGGCTACCGCCGCTTCCAGAAAATCGACGACCTTGAATGAGGTCATCTGCTCCAAACGGTGCGCCAGGGGCCTGCCTTTGTCATGGGATTTTGCGTTCATTACTGCTTTTACTCCAGAATCCGCCTATTGTAGCGCCTGGGGCCATTAGCCCCCAGCTTCGCCCCAACAACAAATAATCCTTGAAAAAAACCTGACCGGGCACTATAAAGCCCAGTTTCTCAAAGCTGAGTAGCCGGAACCCGTAGATGCCAAGGAAAAAAGCTTCAAAACAAACAGAGACCACCATTCATGGTTATCCCCCCTACAAGGAGAAAAAGGGTGAGGAGTACATGAACGAAAAGCAACGCGCCCACTTCAAGGCCCTGTTGCTGGCCTGGAAGCAGGAATTAATGGAAGAAGTGGACCGTACCGTCACTCACATGAAGGACGAAGCGGCCAACTTTCCCGATCCCGCCGATCGAGCCACTCAGGAGGAGGAGTTCAGCCTGGAGCTGCGCGCCCGTGACCGCGAACGCAAGCTAATCAAGAAAATCGACTCCACTATTGAAACCATCGACGCCGACGATTACGGCTTTTGTGAGCAGTGCGGCGTTGAAATTGGTATCCGCCGACTTGAGGCCCGCCCAACTGCCACGCTATGCGTCGACTGCAAAACCCTTGATGAGATCCGGGAAAAACAAATCACCGGCGGTTAACTTTCCCTCTCTGATGGGGCGGGAGCCGGTGACTGTTTGAGCCGGTTAGCGATGAACCCTTACGTTGGTCGCTTCGCACCGTCGCCCACCGGGCCGCTACACCTTGGTTCTCTCTACGCCGCCCTGGCCAGTTATCTGGACGCCAGGGCCAACCAGGGTTGCTGGCT
>DLXZ01000154.1:4357-8538 GCA_003448675.1 Porticoccaceae bacterium | reverse complement strand
AACCAGGGTTGCTGGCTGGTTCGAATGGAAGATGTCGACCCTCCCCGGGAAGTCGCCGGCGCGGCAGACACCATCCTCCGGCAACTGGAAGCCCACGGCCTGCACTGGGATGAACCCGTCCTGTATCAAAGCCAGAGACTGGAAGCCTACCGCGAAGCCCTGGAGCACCTACGCCGGCAATGTCTGATCTTTCCATGCCGCTGCCCCCGGGCCCGATTGCGCTCCCTGGGCGGCGTCTACGATGGCCTTTGCCGTCAGACAGAATTGTCTGGCGAGCTAAGCGTTAGTGATACCGCAATTCGTCTGGTCTGCCTGGAACAGGTCATTAACTGGCAAGATTTAATCCGTGGCGCCTGTCAGACTGACCTGGGCACCGAGGTCGGTGATTTTATTGTGAGGCGTCGTGATGGACTGATCGCCTACCAGCTGGCAGTCAGTGTCGACGATGCCTATCAAAACATCACCCATGTTATTCGTGGCGATGATCTTCTGAGTAGCACACCAAAGCAGATCCATATATTGCAGCTGCTGGGACAAAAAACGCCTGACTACGGTCATATCCCTGTGATCCAGGATAGTCGGGGCTACAAATTAAGTAAGCAAAGCTTTGCCCCGGCCATTGACAGCACCACACCCGCCAGTAATCTCTATCAATGCCTAAGCCTGCTTGGACTTGCCCCACCCCGGGAGCTGAGTGGCAGTTCATGCGAAGTTCTGCTGCAATGGGCAATACCGCGCTGGCAAAGGGCCCTGTTACCATCGGCACCCATAAGAGTGAATTCACTCGAAAGCGGATCAAAAAAACCGCCTGGTGAGTAAACACCGCCCAGGGTGGCAACAAAATGAGAATAAGCTGGGTTAGCGTGTCTGCAATCACGTTTTAATACACGTAACTGATAAAAACGATCAAATAAATACTAAATCAGTCTAAAAAAAACCGATATTGCACTTTTCAGCAGCAGGCTTCCTTTCATATCATTACAGTCGTTCATGCAGACAATGAACGAACAACATAATTAGAATAAAAAAGACAATAACAATAAACGATAAGAATAATTGGCTAGAATGATTGCTATAGGTTTTTGGGTGGGTTAGATCCGTAAACGATGGCATATAAAAAAGGGAGTCTCCGGACTCCCTTTTTTGCGCCCCGGGCCAGAGCCTGAAGAGACGCCTCGAGAAGCTAGCGCCACCGTTAACAGACCCGCATCGCCAGCTTCGCAAGCTGGCCATTTTAATATAGCAAAGCCGGAGCAAAGGCCAATTCAAGCCTGTGTTAAACTGCCGACGTCACAAACTTCCCTTGTTGTAACTACATGCTGAAACGGCTGAGCAGGGCTTTTAAAAAGCGCGGTAACCCCTCGCGCAAGCAGGAACCCCATATCATCCACGCCGCTCAGCACCCGGTCGTTCCCAAGGACATCAGCCGCGGTGCCGCCGAAGTTGTCGAAACCCTGGAACAGGCCGGGTTCAGAGCTTACGTCGTTGGCGGTTGTGTACGTGATTTGTTACTTGGCCTCCACCCCAAGGACTTTGATGTCGCCACCAATGCCACCCCGGAGCAGGTCAAGGACCTGTTTCGCCGGGCGCGTATCATCGGTCGCCGCTTTCGCATCGTCCATGTCCGCTTTGGCAGAGAGATTGTTGAAGTCACCACATTTCGCGCGCATCATGCCTCTGCTTCAGGCCAGAGCAAGGATCATGCAAAGCGCGGCGCCAATGGCATGCTCCTGCGCGACAACGTTTTCGGTTCCATCGACGAAGACGCCGCGCGGCGAGACTTCACCATTAATGCCCTTTATTACCACCCCACCGATAATACGATTTACGATTACGCCAACGGCCTGATTGACATCGAAAACCGGGTGCTGCGCATCATAGGCGACCCGCTGACCCGTTATCAGGAAGATCCCGTACGCATGCTGCGTGCCGCCCGATTTAGCGCCCGTTTGGACTTCCAGCTCGATCCGGAAAGCGCCTCAATTATTCCCCGTTCGGCGACGTTACTGGCCGCCGTACCCCCCGCCCGGCTCTTCGATGAAACATTGAAACTGTTTATGGCCGGGTATGCCGCCGCCACTTGGGAGGAACTGGAGCAACTCGGGTTGGCGGAACAACTGTTCCCGGCCACCGCGCCATTGCTCGAAAATAACACTTTTTACCAGCGGTTCATTAACCAGGCCTTATGCAATACCGATGACCGCATCCATCAGGGCAAGCGGGTAACGCCGGCCTTCCTGTTCGCGGCGCTGTTGTGGCCAGCGGTGTGTGAGACTCAGAAGAACCTCGAAAGCAGTGGCCTGCCACAGGCGCAGGCACGCCAGCAAGCCGTCGGCAAAGTTATCGATAGCCAGATAAAGCGCATCGCCATCCCTCGCCGGTTTACCTTACCCATGCGCGAAATCTGGGATCTCCAGGGACGTTTTTTTCGCCGGGGCGGGCAACAATCCCAGCGTCTGTTGGAGCACCCCCGCTTTCGCGCCGCCTACGACTTTATTCTTTTGCGTGAACAAAGTGGGGAGGAGCTGGATGGCTTGGGCGAATGGTGGACACGCTTTCAGGAGGTCGGTCCCGACGAACAGGAAGTCATGATCAAAGCGCTCGGCAGTCGCGGTCGCAGTCGAAAACGCCGGCCCCGGAAGCGCAAACCCCGCGCCAATGCTAACTAAGTGTTATATCAGCCTGGGCAGCAATCTCAACCGTCCTGCCCGACAGATCAGCAAAGCAATTAAGGCTCTGAACCAATTACCGGCCTCCCGCCTTCTACAGGTCGCACCCTTCTACCGCAGCCGTGCGGTCGGCCCAGGCATACAAGCCGATTACCTGAATACTGTCGCGGAGCTGGCCACGGGGCTCGATGCGCTTACCCTGTTAAAAAAACTCCAGACCCTTGAACAGGCGCATGGACGGCGCCGGATTATTCGCTGGGGGCCACGCAGCCTTGACCTGGATATCCTCCTCTACGGCCAGCGAACTGTTAACAGCACCAGACTGACCATCCCCCACCCACGCATGCATCTGCGCAACTTTGTGCTCTTGCCGCTGGCGGATATCGCACCCAACCTGGTGTTGCCGGACGGACGCCCCCTGCGCCGACTATTGGCAAACTGCCCCTCAGAAGGTATCGTCCGCCTCGACGCTGGAGAGTGCCGTGGAAGTACTGGCTAACGACATCGAACTCAACCTCAAAGCAGAAACACTGCCCCGTTACATTGCCGTGGAAGGTCCCATTGGTGTGGGCAAGACAGCTTTCGCCAGGCGCCTGGCGACCACCTTCAACTACGACACCCTCCTTGAACAGGCGGAGGAAAACCCGTTTCTCGAACGCTTTTACAAGGATCTGCCCGGCGCCGCCCTACCAACCCAGCTCTACTTTCTGTTTCAGCGGGTCAAACAAATCCAGAGTCTACGTCAGGACGATATGTTCAAGCCCCTGCGGATCGCCGATTTTCTGGTTGAGAAGGATCCGCTATTCGCGCAGGTCACGCTGGACGATGACGAATTACGCCTTTATCAAAATGTTTTCGACCAGCTGGTTATCGACTGCCCCAAACCCGACCTGGTGATCTACCTGCAAGCACCCAGCGACATACTGCTTGAGCGTGTTCTGCATCGTGGCATTCCCATGGAGCAAAATATCGACAAGGGTTATCTGAACGCACTCAACGAAGCTTATCAGCAGTTTTTTCACTATTACGAAGAAGCGCCCCTGCTAATCGTCAATGCCGAAGCCATTGACCCTGTGCATAACGACCTCGATTACCGCAATCTGGTTCAATACCTGCTGACGGTCAAATGCGGCCGCCAGTATTACAACCCGCAGCCACACCTTTAGCCTCCTTCCTGTAACAAGGCCAAGCGATGAAAGCAGTCAACATCAACACGCTCAACCAGTTAAAAAGCGACAGTAAAAAGTTCCCGGTCATCACTGCCTACGACAGTGCTTTCGCCCATCAGATAGCACTGGCGGGCATCGAAGTCATCCTGGTGGGGGACTCCCTGGGCAATGTCGTGCTTGGCTACAACAGCACTGTGCCGGTGTCCATGGAAGACATGCTCCACCACACCGCCGCAGTAGCGCGAGGCAACAGTAAATCGCTTCTTATCACCGACCTGCCTTTTATGTCCTACGCCACTGCGGAAATGACCCTGGTGAATTCCGCCCGGCTTATGCAGGCGGG
>DLXZ01000154.1:0-4177 GCA_003448675.1 Porticoccaceae bacterium | reverse complement strand
CGCCCGGCTTATGCAGGCGGGAGCGCACATGGTCAAGCTTGAGGGCGGTGCCTGGCTATCAGAATCCGTCGCCCGTCTGGCTGAACGGGGCATCCCCGTGTGCGGTCACCTGGGACTAACCCCCCAGTCCGTCAACAAACTGGGGGGTTACAAGGTTCAGGGCAGAGGCGATGACGCGGCACAGGCAATCTTTGACGACGCCTGCATTTTGCAGGAAGCCGGCGCCGACCTGCTGGTGCTTGAATGCGTGCCGACGGAACTGGCAACGCGCATAACCGAGCACCTGAATATCCCGGTTATCGGCATTGGTGCCGGGCCGGGCACGGACGCCCAGGTGCTGGTGCTCTACGATATGCTCGGCTTTTCACCCCGGATTCCCAAGTTCACCCATAATTTTCTTGCCGATACCGGGGATGTCCAGGGAGCACTGAAGGCCTACGCCGAAGCGGTGCGCAACGGCGAATTCCCCAGGCCGGAGCACGGCTTTACGTGACCGAACCTCATTCACATTCCGGACGAAGCCTGCTTTTTCAAAAAGACGCAAGGCACCCGCAATCGCATTTCCTCATGGTGAGCAAAAAAGCCTGGCAAGAAAGGTGTATTATGTATTTATAATATGCTAATGTGGAGGCCAACAACAGGCGCCCATTGAAGATCGAATAACTTCTGATTAGCAAGACACACAATATATCCGATTGTACTGGGTTGCTGGCTTTTGATTGCCGATTGCCTTTTTGGATTGAAATGTGACTTACAACTGCTGACTTAATGCAGGCAAAGCACCAAATAACCTGGAGTACTTATGCATCCTTTTGTTTACGCCAGTATCGGCGGCGCCCTGGTAGGGGTCGCCGCCGTGATGATGATGGGACTCAAAGGCCGTATCGCCGGTGTCAGTGGTATTTTGAGCGGTTCCTTTTCCGAAACATCCCATGAACGGCTTTGGCGGGTACTGTTTATACTCGGCGTTTTTCTGGGCGGCGCCATTCCACCTTTAGTGTCCTCGGATTTTAAACCCCCGGAGCCTGATGCCAGCACCCTGTTGATTGTGGCCGGAGGGCTCCTCGTTGGTCTCGGTACCGGCCTGGGCAGTGGCTGTACCAGTGGCCATGGAATTTGCGGCATTTCCCGG
Source organism: Porticoccaceae bacterium (assembly GCA_003448675.1). Lineage (GTDB taxonomy): Bacteria > Pseudomonadota > Gammaproteobacteria > Pseudomonadales > Porticoccaceae > HB2-32-21. Next base: position 3,045 of record DLXZ01000154.1, on the reverse strand, counting down.
TTGTCACCACGGTCGATTCTTGCCACCTGCACCTTTATGGCGGCGGGCTTCGCCTGCGTATTTCTGCTTCGCCACGGTTTTGGAGCGTAGCCCCATGAGCAAACAAAAATTGGGCAATTTGGCTTCCGCGCTAGCATCCGGCCTGGTCTTTGGCATGGGCATGGCCGTTTCCGGCATGACTAACACCGAACGTGTCCAGGGTTTTCTCGATCTCACCGGGCAATGGGATCCCACACTGGCTTTTGTGATGGGCGCTGGCTTGTTGGTCACTTTTATTGGCTATACATTTATCTTGAAAAACCCCGCTCCCCTGTTCGCCGACACGTTTTCCATCCCTACCAGACGCGATATCGATAAAGCGCTAATCTTCGGCGCCGTGCTTTTTGGTGTCGGCTGGGGCCTGGTGGGCTACTGTCCCGGCCCGGCAATCGCAGGGCTCAGTTATGGCTACAGCGCCACGCTGCTTTTTGTACCAATGATGATAATCGGTCTGCTTTTGGCCAAACCCCTGGCAAAATTCCTGTAGCCCCCGAATCCGACCAAAATCACCGTCCAGACATCCGCCCAGCTTCCACCGATTAATCGGGCGGGTTTCTATTCCTGCCCGTGTCTTTAGGAAGCCAGCGCCAGTGTTTCCTTCCTGCCTAACCCCGGCGAATATGTATTGCCCAGCGGCCCGTTGGCCCTGGTCGACGTGATTCCCCTATACTCGGCGACAGAACCGTGGTTAGGCAGGCCGAATGGGGCCGACAACTAAAGCCAAATAACTTGGAAAACTTTCGCATCTCATACGTGGCCGATTTTTTCTTAATTCACACCTCGCCTGCCAAATATAAAAATATTCAACAATGAGGAAATACCATGGCCAAAGACATCATACTCAGTAACGTTAGACTGATTGACGGCATCGCCGATCAGGCCCGGGATGGCGTATCCATCACCATCAGCGGCGATCGCATCAAAGCCATCTCCAACGACGCCGGCCCTTCCGGCCCCGACGTGGAGGTGATCGATCTGAGCGGCAAAACCGTGATGCCCGGCCTGATCGACACTCACGTCCACGCCACTCTGGTGGATGACATCGACCTGTCGCTGTTTATCGCCACCGGTGTGACCACGGCCCGGGACCTGGGCGGCAAGCTGGACAAGGTGCTGACCCTGCGCGAACGGCTGAATAAAGGTGAAGTGCTGGGGCCAAGACTATTCGTCTGCGGCCCCCTGCTGGATGGCAATCAGAAGAGTTTTCCCACCGGCACCTTTGCCGAAATCCTTGAGACTGTGCCCTCGGTGGAGGCCGCCCCAGGCAAGATAAATCAACTACTCGATGCCGGCGTCGATGGCATCAAGCTCTACTTCGCCATGACTCCAGACGTCATGGGCGCCTGTATCGGCGCCATCGACAAACGAGTGCCGGTCACCGGCCACATCGGCGCGACCACTGCGCTGGAAGCAGTGACCCTGGGCATTGAAGGCCTGGAGCATATGTGGATTTCCCCCTACAACAATATCTGCCCGGCGGAAATGCGCTTCGGGCCGGATATGTCCATGATGAGTTCCAAATTCCCGAAAGTCACTTTCAAGGGCTGGGAGGAGGCCGACCTGGAGGGCCCTGGCGCCCAGCAACTGTTCGACCTGATGGCTGAAAAGCAGGTAAAAATGGGCACCACCCTCGACCTGCTCTGGGTCGACAATATCGGCCTTGAGGAAGCCCTGAAGGACACCGACCGCATTTACATTCCTCGAACCGGCCTGGAGCACCAGCGAGCGCTGGCGAGAATCGTCAAGGCAGGCGAAGAATGGGATATCCATACCGGCTACCCACCAGGCAACGGCAAAAAAGCGCTGGAGAAACAAAAAGAAGCTGTACGCATGCTCCACAACAAAGGAGGCGTTATCGTCGGCGGTACCGACTGCTGTGGTATCGCCTATCCACCCCCCGGTTTTGCCCTGTGGCGGGAAGCAGAGTTACTAGCGGACGCCATCGGCGATATGGCCGCTTTGAAAGCCATTACCGCTTCGGCTGCTTCAGCCCTGCGCAAGGAAGATGAGCTGGGCAGTATCGCACCGGGACGCTACGCGGATATCCTCGTGCTCGGCAAGGACCCTTCCCGTAACGTTCGCAATCTGCGCAGCCTTGAGCGGGTTTACCGAGGGGGGGTGGAGTACGACCCCACCGCCTTGCTGGCCGCCTATCCTGCCCGGGACTTTGATCATCTTGGCATGGCTTCGTAAGCCAGCGAACAACCCACCGGCGGAAGACCTACTTTTTAATGTAGCGCGGGCGAAAACAGCTCAGGCAGTTGTTCCGGGACTGTTGCGAAATCGAATTCGGTAAAACAAGCAGTATTGCTGACTGGTCGCCACACAAGAGCCCTCAGCCCCCTGTGATGACCTGTGTGCTAAAGGCAAAATCGGAAATTTCCAGCGCGCTGGTCGCACGGGATAGACCAGGGGCATCGTTGCTGGTAGCAACCGCCAAACCCGCACCGCGACAGCAAATGCTTTATCGACTTTTTTAAATATAGTATTGACTTAGCGTGCTGCCATCTTTAGCCTTTGTCTGATTCCATCCCTAATAGCAAGAACAAGCTGGGGAACACCTACAGCAATATTCCCATACGCGATTATTAAAGCAAATTTGCTACAAGCTACTCAGGAGTTGTCATGGCACCAACCAAATTAAATCAGAAAACGAGCCGGCGGCGTTTGTCCAGCAACATGGGCTTCAACGCTGTGGTATTCATGGCACTCAGCCTCACCTTGCCCGCTACAGCCCTTGGCGGCGCCGACGACACCCCCGCCGTGGATTGGGGTCGCGATCTCTACATGAGCTTTTGCGTTTCTTGTCATGGCTGGACCGGCAAAGGTGACGGTCCGGCGGGCCCAGCCCTGACAACCCCGCCCGCGGACCTAACACAGTTAAGCGCCCGCAACGGCGGAAAGTTTCCACGCACCAAAATACAGCGATACCTTGAAGGTGAATTGCCGGTGACCGCCCACGGCTCTCGTGAGATGCCCATCTGGGGAAATAGATGACTGCTAATA
>DLXZ01000260.1:3735-3961 GCA_003448675.1 Porticoccaceae bacterium | reverse complement strand
GCCAGTTGATAACCCACTTCAATATCACTGAGATCTGTCGAACCAGCCATTTCGTTTTTTAATCCCGTTTTCCGTTCGGTGACTGACGCTGCTCAATCACCGTCTGTTTGAACCGGCAGACAAGCTCACCCAGTTGATTGTGGGCGACGGTTTCTTCGATCATAAACACAAACCTGCCCCGGCCTTTTTCATAAAAATCCAGAATCGTCGCGACGAAAGTGATCCG
>DLXZ01000260.1:3319-3497 GCA_003448675.1 Porticoccaceae bacterium | reverse complement strand
TCGTCGCGACGAAAGTGATCCGGTCCCTGGCATAGATCGGCGCAAAATACTCAAAGCCCTGCTTCGAATGCAGGATGTTATCGACATCCATACCCAATTGGCGACATCGCGCAAAAGGGTCCGGCACCGCGCAACTCAAAGTCACCGCAACGATCGTGAGCACCCGCATGATCTGGTT
>DLXZ01000260.1:1951-3078 GCA_003448675.1 Porticoccaceae bacterium | reverse complement strand
AGGCGGCGCTAAAATAGAGCGGTGGCCGGCCTGCCTGGCGGCCGCTTCATCAAAATATACCGGATCCGTTTCGCCGACGGCTTTGGCAAAAAACTTTAGCTGCCACAACTCCACATCCACTGTCAGGGGCGGATAGGGTTGATTGATCAGCGCACTGTCCATTATGACTATCCTCGGGGCAATCTAGCCATTCAAAACCCGCCAATGTATCCCTACCCGCGCAGCAAGACAAGGCAGCACACGAATCCGTATTCCGTGGGGGTAATCTAGCTGTCATGCCAGATACCTGTTGACTTGCTTTCGAACCGTTAAAAACCAGATGCTACCGGCCAGTAGAAAATGTTACTTTGCCATAGTCAGCGCAGTGGTATTGCTATAGACTGGCCGTTGAATCCTCTCAAGCCAAGCGGGCCCTATGAGCAAAGCCAATAAAAACCGTTGGGGCAAAGCCATACAGAGCAAGGATGTGCAGCATGAGCTCAAGCGCATGGCCATCCTGAAAACCGCCGCAAAACTGTTCAACCAGCGGGGGTTTCGTGAAACCTCCCTCAACGACCTGGCCGAGGAACTCCAGGTTACCAAACCGACGCTTTATTATTACGTTGAAAACAAGCAAGACATCCTTTTTCAATGCCTGCTGACGGCGATTACCCAGTTGTTGGAGAGAATCGAGGCAATCGAGAATTCCACCGCTACCGGGGCGGAAAAGCTCAGTCAATTTATCCATGTCTTTACTTCGGTATTTGATGACGAATTCGGTCGCTGCGTATCCAGTCCGGGACCGGGGCCACTGTCAGAAAAATACATGACCGAGATCGACCCACTCTACGAGAAACTGGACACTGCCACCCGAAGTATCATCGAAAGTGGCATCCGGGATGGCTCCCTGCGCCAGTGCAACCCGAAGATCGTCACCTTTACCATGCTTGGCGCCATTAACTGGATGACCCGCTGGTATCAAATAGATGGTGAAATGACCACGCGGGAGGTGGCCGACGAAATGATCGCCCTGTTCAATCAGGGGCTGGCCCAATAGCAGCCCGAAAAGCCATCCGGCCGCCACCCCTTGTACCCGAAAGATACGTCCAAAACGCTTTTCCCCATATTTATCCAGACTGGGCTGGCGC
>DLXZ01000260.1:1543-1794 GCA_003448675.1 Porticoccaceae bacterium | reverse complement strand
TGGGCTGGCGCTGATGGCGAGCGTCTGGTGCACGGTTGTAACGGGTGCTGAACTCAATGTCGCCGTCGCCACCAACTTTGCCGCCACCCTTCGGGTTCTGGCGCCCGAATTTGAACGCGCCACCGGGGATTCACTCAATATCAGCGTCGCCAGCTCCGGCAAGCTAAGCACCCAAATTATCCACGGCGCTCCCTATGATGTGCTTCTCTCGGCGGACAGCGAACACCCGCAACGGCTTATCGATACAAACA
>DLXZ01000260.1:645-1201 GCA_003448675.1 Porticoccaceae bacterium | reverse complement strand
ATTTCCACTGTTAACGCGGACAGCCTCACCCACGCCCGCTTGATTGCCCTGGCAAGCCCCCGCCACGCCCCCTACGGCAGGGCCGCCCAGGAAGCCTTGCAGGCGCTGGGACTTTGGCAAGGCCTGATGGACAGCCAGCGCCTGGCCATTGCCGAAAGTGTCGGCCAGGCCTGGCATTATGCCGCCAGCGGCAACGCCGACCTGGCCTTTGTGGCCCTGTCCCAGGTCAAAGCCGTAGCCGATAAGGATGGCGGCCAGGTCAGCTACTGGCCGGTTCCCGCCGAGTTGTACAGCCCCATCGTTCAACAGGGCGTTATTCTCGCGGGCAGTCAGCAAGTCCCGCTGGCGCGCCGTTTCCGCAGCTGGTTACAAACCGACCCCTGGGTCCGTGCAGCGATCACCGAAGCAGGCTATCGCTTACCGCCGGCCGGTCAGGAGAACCCCCGTGACTAGCTGGTTATCACCCGCCGACATGCAGGCCCTGTGGTTAAGCCTGCGTCTGGCCGGCGTTACCGTGGTGGCGCTGCTGATTATCGCGCTGCCCCTGGCGTGGTGG
>DLXZ01000260.1:0-531 GCA_003448675.1 Porticoccaceae bacterium | reverse complement strand
CGGCGTTACCGTGGTGGCACTGCTGATTATCGCCCTGCCCCTGGCGTGGTGGCTGGCCAATTCCCGTTGGCGCTTCCGGGCGCTGGTGGAAGCGCTTATCGCCATGCCCCTGATCCTGCCGCCCACGGTGCTGGGTTTCTATCTGCTGTTGTTTTTAAGCCCCTCCGGCTGGGCGGGCCAGGTGATGCAGGCACTCGGCGGTCAATCTCTAGCATTTACTTTCACTGGCCTGGTGATCGGCTCCATGGTCTACTCCCTGCCCTTTGCCGTCCAGCCCCTGCAAACCGCGTTTCAAGGCATCGCCAAATCCACCCTCGAAGCGGCGGCTACCCTGGGCGCCTCGCCCCTGGACCGTTTTTTCAGCATCGTCCTGCCCCTGGCCCGACCCGGGCTGTTGAGCGCGGCGGTACTGACCTTTGCCCATACCCTGGGCGAATTCGGTGTGCTGTTGATGATCGGCGGCAACATACCGGGGCGCACCCAGGTGGCCTCCATCGCCATTTACGGCCATGTGGAAGCCATGGATTACAA
>DLXZ01000198.1:12391-20962 GCA_003448675.1 Porticoccaceae bacterium | reverse complement strand
TGTGGGGCAACGCGGCCTGGAGGCGCCGGGTATAGCGGTGCAGCACCGGGGAAACGTAGGCATCGACCACGGCCGTGTCGCCGCGTCCCACGAATTTGATCAACGCACTGGTTTCATGACTGAGGCTTACCTGGTTAAAACCGGCCGCCCTAGCGACGTCACCCATGGCCTGCTCATGAGCCGGATTGCAGTAGGCGTGCATAAAGACCACCGCCACGGCTTCTAGACCTTCGGCTCGCGCCTGGATCAATGCCCGGCGGTAGTCAGACGCCGCCAGGGACGTAATCACCGAACCATCAGCTGCCAGACGCTCGTCGACTTCCAGCACCTGCTCGTAGAGGGGCTCTGGCAGGCGGATATCGAGGGCAAAAATATCCGGACGATTCTGATAGCCGATTTTCAGCACGTCGGCGTAGCCGCGGGTAGTGATCAAAAGCGTGCGGGCACCCTTGCGTTCGAGCAGGGCATTGGTGGCGACGGTAGTGCCCATGCGCACGCAATCGATATGGTGCGACGGCAGGGACGCGCCTGGTGGCACGGACATCAGTTCGCGGATGCCCTGAAGCACCGCGTCCGTGTAGTGTTGGGGGTTGTCGGAGAGCAGCTTGGCGGTTTTGAGTCTGCCTTCGGGAGTCCGGGCAATCAGGTCGGTAAAGGTTCCGCCCCGATCAACCCAGAACTGCCATTTCGACACAGGCAGAAACCAGCATCACGGCTGGTGCTAACGCAAACTGCCGTTAATTGCGTTGAGCGCCCGGGCGCCGGGGCACAAGTCCTCTTCGTCGAGATCCCGCAAAGGCTGCTTCACGGTCTGTTGTACCTTGTGGAAGTCCTTGCTGTCGGGGTCTACATACAGCAGGCCGGTCAAAATGCGGCCCTTGTCGTTATGCTCCTGGATTGCCCGCATGGCGCTACCTCGATCGGTACAATCCAGCTTGTCGTCTTTGTACAGGTGGATCACGGAGCCATAGTGCAAGGTGATTTCCTTGGTAAAGCCGGGCTCGTAATTGGCGGTAATCTCGGACCGAACCGGGACAAAATCCATTTTGCCAGTCGCCTCGATGTGATCGCGCACGAACTCGTAACCTTTGCTTGATGCCGGTGTGTTATTAAAAGTCACGCAAGGAGAAATAACATCAATAAAAGCAAAACCGTTGTGAGTCATAGCCGCTTTAATAAGCGGAACCAGTTGCTCCTTATCCCCGGAGAAACTTCTGGCTACAAAGGTGGCGCCAAGTTGCAGGGCCATGGCGCAAAGATCAATAGCCTCGAAAGGATTGGGGTCGCCTTTTTTACTTTTCGAACCGACATCGGTAGTGGCTGAGTCCTGGCCCTTGGTCAAGCCGTAGCAACCGTTATTCTCGACGATATAAACCATATTCAGGTTACGCCGGGCGACGTGGCCAAACTGGCCCAAACCAATTGAGGCGCTATCACCGTCACCGGAAATACCGATATAGGCCATCTCACCGTTGGCCATATTGGCCCCGGTGGCCACTGAAGGCATACGGCCATGAACCGAGTTAAAACCGTGGGACTTACCTAAAAAATAAGTCGGTGTTTTGGATGAGCAACCGATACCGGAGATCTTCGCCACCCGGTGCGGCCAGACGCCGAGTTCAAAGCAGGCATCGACAATGCCACTGCTAACCGAGTCATGGCCACAGCCCGCACAGAGGGTCGATAGCGCGCCCTCGTAATCCTGTCGGGTAAAGCCTTCCGCGTTGGTTTTTGATTCAGGATGCCTGAATGCAGGACGGACGTAACTCATGCTTTTTCTCCTGCTTTCTTTTTACGAAGCGGGGTGACGTTACTACTGCCAAAGAGCTTGGCGATATGACTGGCTGCCCCGAGTGCGGTCATGGGCATGCCATCGTAATGCGTGTAGGAAAGCAGTTTTTTCGGATCGACCTCGCACTCAATGATCAACAGTTTGCGCATCTGCGCATCCCGATTCTGGTCGATCACAACGATGCGCTCGTGCTGGTCGATAAAATCGACCACTTCCTGTGCAAAGGGGAAGGCCCGCAAACGCATGGCGTTCAAATGCAGCCCATCGGCTTCGAGCATATCCAGCGCTTCCAGGCTGGCGCTATTACTGCTGCCATAATAAATAATGCCGTCGCTGGTGGGTTTTTTAGCCCGACGAATTTCCGGCTTCGGCATCAGTGTTTTGGCGGTTTCAAACTTCGCGGCAAGCCGCTCCATATTACGCACATAAGCTTCGCCAAATTCGGTATACACCGCATATTCGTTACGGGAAGTACCGCGCGTAAAAAAGGCGCCTTTATCCGGATGGGTCCCGGGCAGGGTTCGATAACAAATGCCGTCACCATCCACATCAAGGTAACGACCATAGCGCTCACTCATGTTTTCCAGCTCTTCCTTGGAAAGCACCTTGCCGCGATCGTATTCACGCTCCTCATCCCAGACCAGCGGATCACACATATTGTCGTTCATACCGAGATCAAGATCGCTCATGACAATCACCGGCGTCTGCAGGCGATCCGCCAGGTCGAAGCTGTCCGCGGACATTTCGAAACATTCCTTAGGATCCGACGGGATCAGCAGCACATGCTTGGTGTCACCGTGAGAGGCATAGGCCGCCGCCAGGATATCGGACTGCTGCGTGCGCGTAGGCATGCCCGTGGAGGGTCCGGCCCGCTGAATATCAAACAACACCGCCGGCACTTCCGCGAAATAAGCCAGACCAAGGAACTCGGCCATCAACGACAGACCCGGGCCGGAACTGGCGGTAAAAGACCGGGCACCGTTCCAGCCGGCGCCAATGACCATGCCAATGGCCGCCAGTTCATCCTCGGCCTGGGCAACGCAATAACGACGGTCACCACTGCCGGGGTCAATGCGCAGACGCTTGGCGTACTTTTCAAAACTTTCGACCACTGAAGTGGAAGGCGTTAATGGATACCAGGCAACCACCGTTGCACCGCCGTAAACGGCGCCCAGTGCTAAGGCATCATTGCCCTCCATAATAATCTTGTCACCAACCGCATCTCGTCGTTCCAGGCGCACGCCGATGGGGCATTCGAAGTTTTTTAGCGCGTACTGGTATCCCAGTTCCAGGGCGTGAATATTGGAAGCCACCAACTTTTCCTTACCCTTGAACTGCTCGTCGACCAGTTCCTTGAGCACAGAAAACTCAATGTCGATCAGTGCCGCCAGCGCGCCCACGTATATCACATTCTTGAACAGTTGCCGCTGCCGGGATTCGGTGTATTCCTCCCGACAGATATCGGTCAGGGGCAGCCCTATCAAATGGACATCATCCCGGTGCAAGCGCAGGTCCAGGGGTTTGGTATTGTCGTAAATAAAATAACCACCGGGATTCAAATCACCGATATCCTGGGCCATGCTCTGGGGATTGACCGACACCGCGATATCCACCCCGCCACGGCGGCCCAGATAACCTTTTTCGCTAACCCTTACTTCATACCACGTAGGCAGGCCCTGAATATTCGAGGGGAAGATATTTTTTGGGCTAACGGGAATTCCCATGCGAAAGATCGACTTGGCGAACATCGCATTGGCACTGGCCGAACCCGTGCCATTAACATTGGCAAAACGGATGACGAATTCGTTAACAGACTCTATTCGCTTCATAACTAGCGCCTTATTCCGGAAGTCCGGGAATCAAAGAGGCTTTACTCACCTGATAAAGAAATTTCTGCATATCCCAGGCTGATGTCGGGCAGCGCTCGGCACACAGCCCGCAGTGCAGACAGACATTCTCGTCCTTGGCCATGATGCGCCCGGTCGGCAATTTGCCCGATACGTAGAGATCCTGCTCACTATTGTTAGCAGGCATTCTCAAACGACCGCGCAAATCCGCTTCGGCGCCATTTTCGATAAAATTAATACATTCGGTCGGGCAGATATCGACACAGGCATCGCACTCGATACACAGATTATCGGTAAAGACTGTCTGCACATCGCAATTCAGGCAACGTTGAGCCTCTTCAAAGCCGGTTTCGGTAGAAAAGCCCAACTCGACTTCCAGTTTTCGGTCTTTCAATGCCGCGCTTTTCTCCGCATGCGGCACCAAATAGCGCTGGTCATCGCAAACAGCGTTATCGTAACTCCACTCGTGAATACCCATTTTCTGGCTGACCAGATTGACATTGGGCGCCGGGCGGCTATCCAGTTTTTCTCCCCGGCAAAACAGGTCAATGGAAATCGCCGCCTGATGGGCCTGAGCCACCGCGGTAATAATGTTTTCCGGCCCAAAAGCGGCATCACCGCCAAAAAACACTTTAGGGTTTGTAGACTGGAAAGTGGCAGCATCCAAACGCGGCAGATCCCATTTATCAAACTCGATATCAATATCGCGCTCAATCCATGGGAAAGAATTTTCCTGCCCGATGGCTACCAGAACTTCATCGCAGGGATAAAAAGCCGGCTCCTCGCCAGTCGAAATCAAAGAGCGTTTACCCTTATCGTCATACTCGGCCTTGACCCTGTCAAAGCGCATTCCCACCAGCTTGCCCTCTTCGATGACAAACTCCAGAGGCACGTGGTTGTCGATAATGGGAATGTCCTCGGCCACAGCGTCATCCTTCTCCCAAGGCGAGGCTTTCATATCAGCAAAGGGACTACGGACGATAACTTTTACATCAGCGCCACCAATGCGACGAGCGGTTCGGCAACAATCCATGGCAGTATTACCACCACCCAGCACGATGACTTTTTTGCCCACCTTGCTACGGTGTTCAAAAGCGACACTGGCCAGCCAATCGATACCGATGTGAATGGATTCCGCACCTTCATCGCGACCGGGCAGACCCGGCAAGTCCCGACCGCGCGGCGCGCCGGAACCAACAAATACCGCGTCGTAATCCTTTCCCAGCAGGCTCTTAAGACTGTCTACCCGCTGTTTGTAGTGAGTGGTCACGTTGCCATTATCGGTGATGTAACCGACTTCCTCGTCCAGCACTTCCTCTGGCAGGCGGAAGGAGGGAATCTGACTGCGCATAAACCCGCCACCGTGGGCGTTTTCGTCATAGATATGCAGTTCATAACCCAAAGGCGCGAGGTCCCTGGCCACCGTCAGCGAGGCTGGACCCGCGCCAACCAGGGCGATTTTCTTGCCATTGGACTTACCAGCGGCGGGAAGCAGGCCGGTAACATCCTCTTTATTGTCTGCCGCAACCCGCTTCAGGCGGCAGATGGCGACCGGCTCTTCCTCAACGCGACCACGGCGGCAGGCCGGCTCGCAGGGCCGGTCACAGGTCCGTCCCAGCACACCAGGAAACACGTTGGACTCCCAGTTGACCATGTAGGCATCGGTATAGCGCTGGCTGGCAATCAGTCTGATGTATTCAGGCACGGGGGTATGTGCCGGACAGGCGTACTGACAATCCACCACCTTATGGAAGTATTCTGGATCTTTAATATTTGTAGGCTTCAACCTCGAACCTCCGGAGGTCAGGGGTAAATTAACTGGGTATCCGATAGCGATTATCCCCGGGGCTTCAGCCCATCCCGCGGATAATTTAAAAACCGATAAACCGCTGTTTTCACCGTGCGACAACACTGCACAGCTGTTTTTATTTCTCTCAAACCTACCGCCGGGTAAGGCACCTTAAAACTTCGCCTCCCTATACCAACGGCGACACTAACTAACAGTGAGAATGACTCTCATTATACCACTGGGTAGCCTAAACCATGCAATACATCGCTAATCTCGCCAAGAATGGCCGGATCATCGATAGTGGCGGGCGTTTTCCAGTCCTCCCCATCGGCGATACTACGCATGGTAGCGCGCAAAATCTTACCAGAGCGGGTTTTCGGTAACCGCAGCACGGCGTCACATAGCCTGAACGCGGCAACCGGACCAATTTTCTCGCGCACCAACTGAATAGCTTCCCTACAAATGTCTTTTGCTGGGCGGCTGACACCGTCATTAAGCACAATCAAACCCAGCGGCAGCTGCCCTTTCATGGCGTCAGTCACCCCGATCACCGCGCATTCGGCCACGTCGGGATGGGAGGCGAGTACTTCCTCCATGGCGCCAGTGGAAAGCCGATGGCCGGCAACGTTAATCACGTCATCGGTACGCGCCATCACATAGACATAGCCATTCTCGTCAATATACCCCGCATCGCCGGTCTCATAGTAGCCGGGAAAGTTCTTGAAGTAAGAAGTAACAAAGCGCTCGTCATTACCCCAAAGCGTGGTAAATGAACCCGGTGGCAAGGGCTGCTTAATAGCCAGGACCCCAATCTCTCCAGGCGCTATCTCCTCGCCGCTCTCACTTAAAACGCGGATATCGAAGCCCGGCACCGGTTTAGTGGGTGAGCCGGGCACCACGGGCAATAACTCCAGTCCCAGACAATTAGCGCAGGCGGGCCAGCCTAGCTCGGTCTGCCACCAGTGGTCAATGACCGGGATTTCGAGCTTATCCACGGCCCAGGCCAGGGTATCGGGATCACAACGCTCGCCGGCAAGAAAGAGGGTTTCAAAGCCAGATAGGTCATACTTACCAATATATTTGCCCTCTGGATCTTCTTTTTTGATGGCCCGAAACGCTGTCGGCGCCGTAAAAAACACTTTCACGCCATACTCGGAAATTATCCGCCAGTAGGTACCGGGGTCAGGCGTACCAACAGGCTTGCCCTCGAACATGATGGAGGTGCTGCCGTTAAACAGCGGCCCATAGACAATATAAGAGTGCCCTACCACCCAGCCAACGTCGGAGGCGGCCCAGAAAACGTCGCCCGGCGCGACGTTGTAGACTTTCTGCATGCTCCATTGCAGCGAAACGATACTGCCGCCGATATCCCGAACCACGCCTTTAGGCTGGCCCGTGGTGCCCGAGGTGTACAACACATAGAGGGGGTCGGTGGAGGCGAGTTCGACACAGGGTACCGGCTCGGCCTTTTCCACGGCCCGCCAGTCCAGATCCCGACCGGGTATCAGTTCCGCCAGGGCCTGCTCCCGCTGGAGAATAATGCAAGCCTCGGGCTTGTGAGCGGCCAATTCAATGGCCTCGTCGAGCAGGGGTTTATATTCCACTAACCGCCCCGGCTCAATGCCACAGGACGCGGACAGCACCATTTTCGCCTGGACGTCATCTATCCGAACCGCTAGCTCGTTGGCGGCAAAACCGCCAAAAACCACCGAATGCACGGCGCCGATACGGGCGCAGGCCAGCATGGCGATGGCGGCTTCGGGCACCATCGGCATGTAGATGATCACCCGGTCGCCAGCGGCGATACCCTGTCCAGCCAGGGCACCGGCAAATTCAGCAACCCGAATCAGTAATTCGGCATAGGTAAAGGAGGCTTTGGTTCCGGTGACGGGACTGTCATATATCAGCGCCGTCTGGTCACCCCGGCCAGATTCCACATGGCGGTCCAGGGCGTTGTAACAGGCATTGGTGGTACCATCCGGGAACCACTTGATAAAGGGTTCCTGGCTGTCGTCGAGGATGGTTTGCGGCGGCTTGTACCAGTGGACGTCCCGAGCTGCTTCCCCCCAGAACCTCTGGGGATTCTCCCGCGCCGTGTCGAAGCAGCGCTTATACTCACCTGCCATGTCAAACCTCTCGATAGTATGGATTGAATTTGAATTTTCCGCGCCAGCTATTAAACACCGCCCGAGGCGGGCACTTCAATGGATGGTCCGATAGGGAAGCCCCCTACTCATGTTCAGGTAACTCACCGCCGCCACAGTATTTGCAATAACGGGCATCTGTTTCATGACCAGCGCGACCACAGTTCCCACACAGCCGAGCCGAACGCACCCTCCCCAACTCGCCCGCCATTTCCGCGGTAATAATGCCTGTGGGAATGGCGATAATCGAGTAACCGGTGAGCATGGCCAAAACTGAAATAAACTGACCTAATATCGTCTGCGGGGTGATATCACCATAACCCACGGTGGTGATAGTGACGATGGTCCAATAGATGCTTTTCGGGATACTGGTAAAACCGTGGCGCGGACCTTCGATCAAAAACATCAAAGAACCAAACACAAAGCTGAGCACAATCACGGTAAAGAAAAACACAAAAATTTTACGCCGCGCCAGATACAGCGAACGCATCAGCAGATTGGCCTCGCTCATGTAGCGCACCAGCTTCAACACGCGGAAAATCCGCAACACCCGCAACAAGCGAATAATAAGCAGATAGTGGGCGCCGGTAATAAACAGGGCTAGATAGGAGGGAATGATGGAAACAAGATCAATCAGCCCAAAAAAGCTGAAAATATATTTAAGTGGTTTTTCGGAAATATAAATCCTGAGAAAGTACTCGACAGTAAATACCAGGGTAAACAGCCACTCCAGATAAAAGAACCAGATCCCATAATCCAGGTGCAATTCCTCAACCGAATCCAGCACCACAGCAGCGACGCTGATCAAGATGGAATAGATCAAAATCAGATCAAATAACCTGCCGGCTGGCGTATTGGTGCCAAAAATAATGACGCTCAACCTTTGTCTAAGCGAACCGACCTGCTGCTCCATCTTCCACCCTTTGTTTAAGCACCGACTAACCCTGTGACCACGTGCTGACAAGCCCAAGCACCAAGCACCAAGCACCAAGTACCAAG
>DLXZ01000198.1:8050-12140 GCA_003448675.1 Porticoccaceae bacterium | reverse complement strand
ACCAAGTACCAAGCACCGGGTATCTTTTGAGCCAAATCAAACCGCGGCACTCAATGGATACCACCAAGTATACCCGCCGTATCACCCCCGACACACAGCGGTATACTGCGGCTATTTTCCTCCATGGCCCCATTATGTCGATACCCCTGCATCGGACGCTTAATCTGGCCCAAATCACACTCTATGGAATCGGCAGCATTCTGGGAGCTGGCATCTATGTCCTGCTCGGCGAAGTAGCCCTGGTCTCCGGCACCCTACTGCCTTTGGCTTTCCTAGGTGCGGCACTGGTAGTCAGCTTCAGCGCCTATTCTTACCGGCATCTGGCGCGACGATTTCCCCAGGCCGCCGGCGAGGCCGTTTACGTGCACGAGGCCTTCAGCTCCGTGCCCCTGTCACGCCTGGTGGGTCTAACCCTGGTCTTCAGCGGCATGGTTTCGTCGGCGACGATTGCCCGCGGCTTCACCGGCTACTTCTCCATTATCTACCCTCTGCCCGATGTTTTGATGATCACCGTGCTGGTTATCGGGCTAACTGCGCTGGCGATCTGGGGGGTGCGTCAGGCGGTAGCCGTGGCAGTCGCAACCACCGTGGCCGAGTTGTTCGGCATAGGCCTCGTCATCTGGGCCAGCTACGACTCACTGCCGACTCTGATGGACAACCCGCGCCAATATTTTGTCCCCGACTCTCTGCCCGCCTGGGCAGGTATCGCTACCGGCGCCTTTATCGCCTTCTATGCGTTTATCGGCTTTGAAGATATGGTCAATATGGCAGAGGAGGTGGAAAACCCCGAGCGAAACATGTTTCTCGGCATCCTGCTGGCACTCATTATCACTGCCAGTTTGTATATCGTAGTCTCCCTGTGTGCCGTCGCTGCAGTGCCCATGAATGAGTTGGCCGGCGCTAAAGCACCCCTGGCCCTCATCGTTGAGCGCAATAGCGCCTTCCCTGTCACTATCATGGCTCTGATTAGTCTGGTCGCCGTCATCAATGGCGCCCTTCTGCAAATCATTATGTGCGCCCGAGTACTTTATGGCATGGGCAAGCAACACATGCTGCCCGGCCTGTTCTCCAGGGTTCACCCGCGCACAAGAACACCGCACATCGCAACGCTGTTGGTAGGAATCTGCGTGATGATCTTTGCCCTGACCCTGCCCCTGGTAACCCTGGCAAAAATCACTAGCACGGCAATTCTGGGGGTTTTCTCCCTGGTCAATGCCTCCCTGTTAAGACTCAACTGGCGGGCGCCGGAAAAGACCGTCTGGCAAATAGTCCTGCCCACCACTGGCACGTGTATCTGCATCGCCTTTATCGTTCTACAATTGCTGGTCTGACGCCCACGCCGAAATCACTCCACAAAATGTAGACGACGAGTACCAAAAGCCATGACCTTACCCATATCGATGAAGTGCATCGAAATCACCAAAGCCGGTGGACCAGAAGTGCTGACACCAACCACACGCCCCCTCCCTGAGATTGGGGCCAGCCAGGTGCTGATTCAAGTGACGGCGGCCGGCATTAACCGCCCCGATGTCTTCCAGCGCCAGGGCGGTTACCCGCCACCACCGGGCGCGTCCGATATTCCGGGGCTCGAAGTTGCCGGCAAAGTGGTTTGCTGCGGGTCTGAGGTAAAAGATATACAGGTTGGCGATTCGGTCTGCGCCCTGCTCAACGGTGGCGGCTACGCTGAGTACGCGGTCGCCGAGGCCAGCCTCTGCCTGCCCATCCCCAGTGCTTTAAGCTGCCAGGATGGCGCCGCTCTGCCAGAGACCTGCTTTACGGTCTGGCATAACGTGTTCGAGCGCGCCGGCTTGCAATCGGGGGAAGTGTTTCTGGTGCACGGCGGCACCAGCGGTATCGGCACTACCGCGATCCAGATGGCCCGGGCCTTTGGCGCGCGGGTTTTCGCGACTGCCGGCAGCGCCGAAAAATGCCAGGTCTGTGTTGACCTGGGTGCGGAGCAGGCATTTAACTACCATGAAGAGGATTTCGTCGCTGGCGTCAAGGAAGCCGCGGGTGGCGCCAACGTTATCCTGGACATGATCGGCGGCGACTATATACAGAAAAACATTCGCGCCTGCGCCTTTCAAGGCCGCATCGTTTCCATCGCGTTTTTATGCGGCTCGAAGACGGAGGTGGATTTCAACCCGGTGATGCTCAAGCAACTGGTACTGACCGGCTCGACTCTGCGCAGCCAACCGGTAGCCAACAAGGCCCGCATTGCCACCGCCCTGCGTGAGCAGGTCTGGCCGTTGCTGACCGATGGCAGCATCAAACCGCTGATTCACGCCACCTTTCCCCTCGATCAGGCCAGCGAATCCCACCGCCTGATGGAAAGCAATGCCCATATCGGCAAAATCCTGCTTCTACCCTAGAGCTGTCGTCATGAGTAAGAATTCGAAGTTGGTTTACTCCACCGACCGTGGACGCATCAAACCGGAACCAGGCGCTAACAAAACCACCACCAGCAAGGGCGACGGCATTGTCCGCATTCGCCGGGAAACCAGCGGCCGCAAGGGCAACGCGGTTACCACGCTTCATGGTCTTGAAGGTACAGATACCGAAATCAAGGCATTGGCGACAGCGCTGAAACGCCTGTGCGGTAGTGGTGGCAGCCTGAAAAATGACATCCTGGAAATCCAGGGCGATCACCGGGAGAAAATTGCCGCGGCCCTCACCGAGCGTGGCTTCAAGGTAAAAATAGCCGGCGGCTAAACGCGACCCCCCTTCTTTGTTATGAAAACAATCTTTCCCTATGGGGTCTGGCCCTCGGCGATCAGCGCCGAACTGGTGGCCCGGGCAAGTCCGGCTATCGACCAGCCCTCCTTTGATTGCCACCCCGACCGCGCCACACACGCGGATCAACCCATTTACTGGCTCCAGAGCCAGCCGGAAAATAATGGCCGCAACACAGTATTTTGCCGACAAAGCGACGGCGCCGTAAACGATTTACTTCCTTCCCAGTTCAGCGTCCGCAGCCGGGTTCACGAGTATGGCGGCGCCTGTTATCTGGTAGTCGGGGGAACACTGTATTTTGTTGCCGCCCACGACCAGCGTATTTATCGCCATCAATTGGAATCTGACGCGAATAGCGCACCCGAAGCGTTAACACCGGATGATCAGGGCTATCGCTTTGCCGATCTCCATTACGACCACCGTTACCGGCGTCTGCTTTGTATCGGCGAACAACACAACGCCTTGGACACAAACCCTGAACCTCGCAATTTTATTGCAGCCATCCCATTAACAGCCCCCTACGGTGTCCAGACACTGGTGAACGGCGCGGACTTTTACGCCTACCCCCGAATCAGCCCGGATGGCGGGCAGCTCTGCTGGATTAGCTGGAATCACCCGGCTATGCCCTGGGATGGCACGGAATTAGGGCTGGCTGACGTTAACGAAGACGGGACGGTTTCAGAACCCAGGCTGGTCGCCGGTGCTCCCGAAGAATCAATTTTTCAGCCCCGGTGGTCGAAAACCGGAGTGCTCTACTTTGTTTCCGACCGCTCCAATTGGTGGAACCTATACCGCATCGAAGCCGATGGCAGCACCACCTCCATTTGCCCCATGGCGGCCGAGTTCGCCACACCGCTTTGGACCCTGGGCATGTCCACTTATTCGCTGATGGATGACGGCTCCATTGCCTGCGCCTTTAGCCAGAACGGCCAGTGGCATCTGGGATTAATTGACGGCCATTGCGGCAAACTCCATATCCAGAAAGCTCCCTTCACGGAAATAACCGGCCTCTGTAGCAATGGCTATGCCCTTTGTTTTGTTGGCGCCAGCCCCGAAAGCGGCAACCAGCTGGTTCTTTGGGATTTTGCCTCGGCCCAGATAAAAGCACTAGCGCCTACGAATAACGAAAGTGACGCGAAGCTCGATACAGCCTGGTATTCCAAACCACAGGCGCTGACCTTTGCTACCGCTGGCGGACATCACAGCCACGCTTTTTACTACCCGCCCTGCAATCCGAATTACCAGGGGCCGGCCGATGCCAAACCGCCCCTGATCGTGGTCTGTCATGGTGGCCCTACGGGCGCCACCAGTTCGGCGCTAAACCTTAAACTACAATTCTGGACCAGCCGCGGCTTCG
>DLXZ01000198.1:7660-7800 GCA_003448675.1 Porticoccaceae bacterium | reverse complement strand
TTCTGGACCAGCCGCGGCTTCGCGGTTCTTGACGTCAACTATCGAGGCAGTACCGGCTATGGGCGGAGGTATCGAAACCTGCTGAAAGGCCAGTGGGGCGTCGCCGATGTAGAGGATGTGACTGCCGGCGCCCAACATCT
>DLXZ01000198.1:6902-7304 GCA_003448675.1 Porticoccaceae bacterium | reverse complement strand
GCGATTTGGAAGCCCTGGCCAGGGATACTCACAAGTTCGAGTCCCACTATCTGGAAGGGCTGGTCGGGCCCTACCCCGAACAAATCGACCTTTACCACCGGCGTTCGCCCGTTCACCATATCGAACACCTGAACTGCCCAGCGATCTTCTTTCAAGGCCTGGAGGACAAGGTCGTCTCCCCCTCACAGGCGGAGGCCATGGTCTCCGCTCTGAAGGCGCGACGAATAAAAACCGCATACGTCAGCTTCGCAACGGAGGGTCACGGTTTTCGCCAAGCCGAAAACCTGGCAAAGGCCATCTCTAAAGAGCTAAACTTTTACACCGAATTGTTCAGCATTCAGACGAAAACCTGATTCGTAACACCTTCAAATCATGGCCAGATACCGACCATCGCAAGTCCCC
>DLXZ01000198.1:4586-6741 GCA_003448675.1 Porticoccaceae bacterium | reverse complement strand
GCGCAACTGTGGTCCGTGGAAAGACCACGGGTCACCGCTGTGGTAACCGCCGCCGCCAAAAACGGTGACCGCTCGGAAAACGGTGATTATATCTACGGTAAGCGCCGCCTGCGGGAAATCGATCGCCGAGTGCGCTATTTGTCCAAACGGCTGGAAACCGTGACCATAGTCGATCAATTACCCCAGGACCAAAACCGGGTATTTTTCGGCGCGTGGGTCAGTGTGGAAGATGAGCTGGGAAAACAGGCGCGCTATCGTCTGGTAGGTAGCGATGAGATTGATCCCGGGAAAGGTTATATCAGTGTTGATTCACCCGTTGCACTGGCGCTACTGGGTAAGGGGCTAGGGGATACTGTTGAACTCCGTTATCGGGGCACGGCCCGGGAGCTGTTGATTGTCGGGATTAACTACAATCCCTGTTGATTTCATCTCCAGTGCAAAATCACCAACCGATACTCTATACACACGCTACCGTATACACACTCTAGGCCCACAAAATGGATAACATGCCATTTCAGGAAAACGCTGGAGGTCAACCTGCTGCTTCTACCTCCAGCCGGAAATCTTCAAGGTGCAGACCGTTGGTACCGTCCTTGAGCGCTGTTTTGATTAAATAACTTTTATCCAGCTGACCGGTATCGGTCAGATGCAAATCGACGATTCGCTGCTCAATGCGCTGTTTATTACTGTCCAGTACTAAAATCACACTGGGCAAATGTCGAAACTTTCGGCGCCCGGCCAGTACAATACCCACCATCCCATTGCGTAACTCAACCCAGGTGCCCGGAGGGTACGGTCCGATCGCCTGCATAAATTGCAGTGCGCACTGCTCGTCAAACTGATGACCACGATTGTCGTAAAGTATCTTCTGCGCCTCAACCGGCGACTTGGCCCGGTCATAACAGCGATCACTGGTCATCGCGTCATAGGCATCAACCACGGCGATAATCTTTGCGTATTCCGATATCTCGTCAGCCTTTAGCCCCCTGGGATAACCACCACCATCGGGACGTTCGTGATGATTAAGACAGACATCCACCGCCAGGGGTGACACCCCTTTGGTTTCCTTGAGTATGCTGTGCCCGGCCACTGTGTGATCGCGCATGATCCGCAGTTCCTCGTCGGTCAAAGTACCACGCTTATCGAGAATTTCAGTGGGCACCTTCATTTTCCCGACATCGTGCAATAAACCACAAAGGCCTAGCTTCTTCAGTTCACCCTGATCGAAATTCAAGTGTCGGCCAAAAGCGATCGCCAGAATACAGACATTCAGGGAATGCTCCGCCGTGTATTCATGCTCATGCTTGATCTTGCTCATCCAGACCATGGCATCGACATTTCTGACAATACTGTCGACACATTCGGTAACCACTTCCTGGGCTGTATCCGTGTCAATCATCTGCCCCATCTGTGCTGATTTGAGCAGCTTTTTAATCGTGGATTTGCCCTTTTCGTGGGCAGCTCTGGCTACCGGATGCTCTTCATGAATGGGCTTGATATTGTCGTAGGCTGGTCGCGACCTTAATAGGGTCTTTGGCCTATGCTTGTTCCGGGCAAGGCCACGCACCATCGTACCTTTGTGGGCCATGTTGCTATTGATCGGCGTAATGCCGCGCGATACGGGCGTTGGTTTTTTTTTCGATGCCCCCGGGCGCAACACATAAACATGATCACAGTAATGTTGAATCTTCGCTATCTGGCTGCGATGGCGAATATCAAAACCTTGAGTCAGAAAAGGCGTTTCCAGCCAAGGCCGATCCAGCTCCACTACATACATGCCAACCTGCAGTTGCGAGGCAGAAACCTTGACCAGGTTTTCCGGGAAATAGTCTTTTTTTGTGTCGTCCGACCAATCGTCCATAATCTAACCAGTACCAAAACCTAGAATCCACAATCCCAAATTCAGCTGCATCTCGGAAATCAATCATCAAATCTGTGTGTTAACTATAGCAAAATCTGACGCCACTAGAGAATATTTGGTGTTCGGCCACTTTGCCAATCGGTCACTTTTTGGAGACAAACGTATGGGTTCAACTATTGACGACCAGGAAATATCTAGCATGAGCCCGGCTTTAGCCGTCATTTAAAAAACCCCGTACGCGCTCCCGCAAAATCGGGACAAAATCCCGCTCAAACCAAGAGTTAGTCGCCAGCC
>DLXZ01000198.1:1551-4406 GCA_003448675.1 Porticoccaceae bacterium | reverse complement strand
GTTAGTCGCCAGCCAACGACGATTACGCGGTGATGGGTGGACCAGGGGCAGGCGCTTGTCCATCAGCCAGTCTGCTTGTTGAACTGTATCAGTAACTGTTCGACCGCGATTACCAAGGTAACGTAACTGGGCGTAGCGACCAACGAGTAGCGTCAAGCGAATTCGCGGCAAATGGGACAGCAGTCTATCGTGCCAAAGCGGGGCACATTCTGGCCTTGGCGGCAAATCTCCGGATTTCCCCTTGCCCGGATAACACAGGCCCATGGGGATAATGGCGACCCGGCTTTCATCATAGAACTGCTCTAAACTCAGCCCCAGCCAGTCTCGCAGGCGCTCACCGCTGTCATCGTTCCACGGAATACCACTGGCATGAACCCGGGTTCCCGGCGCCTGACCGATGATCAACAGGCGCGCACTCGCGGACACGCGCAAAATCGGACGCGGCCCACAAGGCAAATGGGTTTCGCAATGCCTGCAGGCACGCACTTCCCGAAGCAATTCGGGCAATTTTTGCTCAGCTACACTCACCGTTGCTGTACCGCTCTCTTGTTTGCTGCGCGACAGGGTCAGTTGCTATGATCAATACTGCTCATCACGGCGTGGATTAACGCTGTTGTGCCATGGAATCCTGCCTCGACGGAGCCGGTTTTTCCTAACTATATTCGAGCCCAATTACCCATGTCCCAAGGCAGTGTATTCGATGCATCCCGTGAGGATGCACTCCTCTCCAAAAACTTTTCCCGACGCCATATTGGCCCTGACCAGACGCAGATCGATAATATGCTGGCTGAGCTGGGAATCGCCTCCCTGGACACGCTCAGTGATCTGGTTGTACCCCCTGCAATATCGAAACCTATGGATCTTGCAATGCCTTCGGCCCTTACGGAGCAACAAGCCCTGACCGAGCTGAGGTCCCTGGCCAATAAGAACATCGTCAATAAATCACTGCTCGGCCTCGGCTACAACAGCACCGTAACGCCACCCGTCATCCAGCGCAATGTCTTGGAAAACCCGGCCTGGTACACCGCCTACACCCCCTACCAGCCAGAGATTTCCCAGGGCCGCCTGGAAGGCCTCCTCACCTACCAACAGATGATCATGGACCTCAGCGGTATGGAAATGGCCAATGCCTCCATGCTCGACGAAGGCACCGCCGCCGCCGAAGCCATGGCCATGGCCAAACGCTGTCTGCGGAAAAATTCCAGCAAGCGCTTTTTTGTCGACCGCCAGTGCCTGCCCCAGACCATCGCCGTGGTCAAAACCCGCGCCGATCACTTCGGCTTTGAATTGATAATTGATGATCTAAACAATATTCAGACCACAGCCGAGCAAGGTATGTTCGGCTGCCTCTTGCAATACCCTGGTCGCGACGGTCTGGTCGCTGACCTGAGCGATGTTATCAATATCGCCCACCACCATGGCGCCCTTGCCATCGTCGCTGCCGACCTGATGAGCCTGGTTCTGCTGCGATCGCCGGGAGAAATGGGCGCTGACATCGTGGTCGGCAGCAACCAGCGCTTCGGCATCCCCATGGGCTTTGGCGGCCCCCATGCCGGCTACTTTGCCTTCCGCGACGAATACAAGCGCGCCGCCCCTGGGCGCATTATCGGTGTGTCCATCGACCGCCGGGGCCAGCTCGCCCTGCGTATGGCCATGCAAACCCGGGAGCAACACATTCGCCGGGAGAAGGCCAACTCCAATATTTGTACGGCCCAGGTTTTGCTGGCCTTGATCAGCGCCTTCTACGCCGTCTACCACGGCCCTGGCGGGCTGAAGCATATCGCCCGTCGCATCCACCTGCTCACTCGGCAACTGGCCAGCGGTCTTGGACAACAGGGCTACCGCCTGCGTTATCAACACTGGTTCGATACCCTCTGTATAGAAACACCAAACCAGCAGGCCGCCATCCTGGACACTGCCCAGCAAGTCGGTATCAACCTGCGCGCCGTTGTTGACTGTAGTCAACCGGCCATTGCCCTGAGCCTCGATGAATGCAGTGACGAAGCGCTGGTGGAAAAACTGCTCGCTATTTTCGCCGAGCACACGGAGGCAGGTACAACTGAACCTAAACCCGACGCCATGGGACTTGAAGCTACGCAGCTACGCCAGGACAACATCCTTACTCACGAGAACTTCAACCGCTACCACAGTGAAACCGAAATGCTACGGTACCTGAAACGTCTGGAAAACCGTGACATCAGCCTGACCGACAGCATGATTCCCCTGGGCTCGTGCACCATGAAGCTCAACGCCACCGCTGAAATGATGCCCATTACCTGGCCCGAGTTTGCGGATATCCACCCTTTCGCCCCAGCAAACCAGGCCCAGGGCTATCGGCAGCTATTCAAGGACCTGGAAGCAGCACTTATGGCCTGCACCGGCTACGATGCGGTCTCCCTGCAACCTAACGCCGGCTCCCAGGGGGAATACGCCGGTCTGGTCGCCATCAGCAAATATCATCAGTCCCGCGGCGAAGGTCAGCGGAATGTCTGCCTGATTCCAGCGTCCGCCCACGGCACCAACCCCGCCAGTGCTCAGATGGCCGGCATGGAAGTGGTGGTCATAAAATGCAATGAGCGGGGCGATATCGACCTGGAAGACCTAAGCAATAAAGCCGAGCAGCATAGCCAGCGGCTGGCGGCGATTATGATTACCTACCCTTCCACCCACGGGGTGTTTGAAAACCACATCGTCCAGGTATGTGAGCTTATTCACGCCCATGGCGGCCAGGTGTATATCGACGGGGCCAACCTCAACGCCATGGTCGGCCTGGCCGATCCGGGCAAGTTTGGCGGTGATGTTTCCCATATCAACCTGCACAAAACCTTTTGCATTCCCCACGGCGGCGGCGGCCC
>DLXZ01000198.1:1120-1351 GCA_003448675.1 Porticoccaceae bacterium | reverse complement strand
GCGGCGGCGGCCCCGGCATGGGCCCCATCGCGGTTGCCCATCACCTGAAATCCTTTTTGCCGGGTCACCCTCTGGCACCCGAACTGGATAGCGGCGACAACGGCGACATCACTATTTCCGCGGCGCCCTGGGGCTCGGCGTCCATCCTGCCCATCGCCTGGATGTATGTCCGAATGATGGGTGCCGAGGGCCTGAAACAGGCCTCGCAAGTGGCGATCCTCAACGCCAACT
>DLXZ01000198.1:0-874 GCA_003448675.1 Porticoccaceae bacterium | reverse complement strand
CGATCCTCAACGCCAACTACATTGCCAAAAAACTCGAATACCACTATCCAGTGCTGTACACCGGCGAAAACGGCTTTGTCGCTCACGAATGTATCATCGACATCCGCCCCCTGAACAAAAGCTGCGGTGTTACCGAGGAGGACATCGCCAAGCGCCTAATGGATTATGGCTTTCACGGGCCAACCATGTCTTTTCCGGTGGCGGGCACCCTGATGATCGAGCCCACGGAAAGTGAGTCCAAAGCCGAGATAGATCGTTTTATCGATGCCATGGTGAGGATTCGCGGCGAAATCGCCCGTGTGGAAAATGGCGAGTGGGACGCGTCGGACAACCCCCTCAAAAACGCGCCTCATACCCATAACGACGTGCTGGACGAGGACTGGCCCCATCCCTACAGCAGGGAACTGGCCGCCCGCCCGGCGCCCTGGTTAAAAGAAAATAAAGTGTGGCCGACGGTTAATCGTATTGACAACGTCTACGGCGACCGGAATCTGGTCTGCTCCTGCCCGCCGTTGTCGGACTACCTATAACCGCGCACTTAAGCGCCCCTACCCAGGGGATTTGTCCGGGCTGCTTGCAGCGAGCAGGCTCAGTACGAGAAACGAAAATTGGGCACTTCCCGCTCTTGCCCCGCCACCGCCAAATCGATGGCCAAACACGCGGCACAATGTGGGCAGTAATACTCAATGATCTCAACCGGGTTTTCCGTTCGGCGGCGCAATACCGTCTCCGCTTCATCAAAGCAATCAGCCAGATCCCGGCGCCGATTCTCGGCACTGTGTTTCCAGTCCTGGGACACGGCACAAAGACCTTGCCGGCAGTGGCAACAGGTCATCGCCTGACCAACCCGCGCCACACCTTCGATACCGGTTCC
>DLXZ01000023.1 GCA_003448675.1 Porticoccaceae bacterium | reverse complement strand
CTGTTGCCGTGATCGAGCTTTTTATTGATCGCTGCCAATACGGTTTTTCTCTCTCCCACCTTCGCCTGTAACTGGGCGGATACAGTTTCGACCTGAGATCTGCTGGCCTCCAGCTTGCCGCGCTTTTCGGCCAGGCTGGTTTCAACGGTCGTTAAATGTGCCAGAGTATTTTTGTAGTCAAGTAATATATTTTTCCGTGCATTAACCACATATCCATAGTATTTAAGTACGCGGTTGATTTGATCGGGTTCTTCCAGATTAAATAAAACCCGCAGCGGTTCCTGGTTGCCCAAGCGGTGAGCTGCTTCCAGTTCACGGGCCACCAGACGCCCCTGCGTCGAGCGTTTTTCCCGTAGCGTTATCTGCTTTTTTTCCAAGGCGCCAAGTTCTTTGTTCAGATCTTTTATTTGTTGAGTGAGCTTAAGCAACTGTTTGCTTGCTTCGGCTGCTTTCAGTTCACTGTTGCGCAACTGGCTATTTAGTTTGCTGCGTTTGTCGTCGTTTTGGCGAAGTTCCCGTTGCAGGTTGGTGATTTGCTTATTAAGCGCTTCCAGCTTGCGGGTTTCCCCGTCAGCGTAGGTGGGGTGCCAGGCAAAAAATATCAGAACAAAAAAAATAACCGAGGCGAGGCGGACGGCTATGTGGTTTCTGGAGCTGTAAATCTGGATGCCTGGCAATGCAATATCTAGTTGGCTTCAAGCAGGGAATGACCGGTCATTTCCCGGGGGATGGGTAGGTCAAGCAAAGCCAGCATGGTCGGTGCAATATCGGCGAGGCTGCCGTTTTCCGCGAGGCTTAGCCGGCGTGGCCCGAAATAAACCAGTGGTACGGGGTCCACAGTGTGAGAGGTCAGGACTTCATCGGTATCGGTGTCGCGCATTTTTTCTATATTGCCGTGATCTGCGCTGATAAGGCATTGGCCGCCGACTTCCCCAAGGGCGGTAAGAATTTCGCCAAGACAGTGGTCGATGACTTCAGCAGCTTTCACGGCGGCATCGTAAACGCCGGTGTGACCGACCATGTCGCCATTGGCGAAATTACAAATGATCGCGTCATAGTCGCCGCTTTTGATGGCTTTGACCAGGCTTTCAGTCACCTCGTAGGCGCTCATTTCCGGCTGCAGATCGTAGGTGGCGACCTGAGGGGAGGGAATCAGGATACGGTCTTCCCCGGCAAAGGTTTCCTCTCGTCCGGCGCTAAAGAAAAATGTCACATGGGCATATTTTTCGGTTTCGGCAATGCGTAGCTGGGTTTTACCGCTGTTGGCGAGGTATTCGCCCAGGCTCTGTTTAATAGGTTCTGGACCAAAGGCGCAGAGCGCCTGGATGTTATCAGCGTATTCGGTGGTCATTACAAAGGCGGCCAGGTCTGGACGTTGAGACTGGGGAAATTGCTCAAAGCCCTTGTCAACAAAGGCACGGCTTAGTTGACGGGCCCGGTCGGGGCGGAAATTCATGAAGATAACGCTATCGCCGTCATCAATGCGAGCCACTTGCTGTGACTCGTCGGCAATAATGGTTGGCACGACAAACTCGTCGTTTTCACCGCGCGCATAAGCTGCATCCAGCGCATCCAGGGCCGTAGCCGCGCGGTGTTCCGCCTCGCCCTCAGCCACGGCCTGCCAGGCGAGTTGAACCCGCTCCCAGCGTTGATCCCTGTCCATGGCGTAGTATCGACCACTAATGCTGGCCAGACGGCCAACACCGAGTTCCCCAAGTGTTTCTTCAACTTTTTCGATAGAAGCGCGGGCGCTGCGGGGCGGGGTGTCGCGGCCGTCGAGAAAAGCGTGCAGAAAGAGTTTGTCGGCGCCGCGCTGGGCGGCCAGCTTGAGGATGGCGACAATGTGTTCCTCGTGGCTGTGCACACCGCCCGGTGACAGCAGTCCCATGATATGAACAGCCTTGCCAGCGCTGACTGCCTTGTCGACGGCCTCGACGTAGGCGGGGTTGTCGTAAAAGCTGCCATCATCAATGGCGCGGTTGATGCGGGAATAGTTCTGGTAGATGACGCGCCCGGCGCCGATGGTCATATGCCCGACCTCGGAGTTGCCCATCTGGCCTTCGGGTAGCCCGACCCGGGTGCCCGAGCAGTGCAGCAGGGTTTTCGGCTGTTCGCGCCAGAGCCTGTCCCAGGTGGGGGTGTTGGCGGCGTTGATGGCGTTGTGCCTGGGGTTCTCACTGTGCCCCCAGCCATCGAGTATTAATAAGAGTAAGGGCGTTTTGGTATGGGCTGCGGAAGTGAGTGTGCTCAAGTCAATAATCCCGAGGGTTTGTGGCTTTTTTGAAGGTGGTTTACAGGGTGCCATGGTAACCCTTCGGGCCGTTTTACTCCATGACCGGCCACGCATTGGGCGCTGCTGGCGTGGGGGCCATTTGTGTATACTACGCCGCTTCGCGCAAGCCCTCGCGCGACCAATCTTGAGGTAAAGACATTTGGATTTTTTCGTATTTATTAGTGATCAATGGCTTGCCGTCAGCCTTCTGCTGGTACTGATTTATGTGTTTGCATTTACCGAGCAACACAAAGCGGGTAAACAGGTTTCCGTCCATGATTTGACCCTTCTGATTAATAGCGATAAGGGGTTGGTCATTGATGTGCGTGAAAGCAAGGAGTTTCAGGCTGGGCATATTACCGACGCTATTAATATGCCACTGGCTAAGCTTGAAGGACGCCTAACCGAGCTGGAAAAGCATAGGGATAAAACCCTGGTATTGGTGGATAAACTTGGACAGCATTCCGCCTCCGCCGGTCGCAAACTGCGTGCCTCGGGTTTTGACGTGCGTCGCCTGCGGGGGGGGATGGGCGAGTGGCGTAGTCAGAGCTTGCCAGTGGTAACAGACTAGGAGAGGCCCATGGATGTCAAACAAACCGAAAAAATTGTGATTTACACCACGCGCCTGTGTCCCTATTGCATGGCGGCAAGACGGTTGCTGGATAGCCTGGAGTTGACTTACGAAAATATCGCTGTGGATGGTAACCGCGAGTTGCGCCAACATATGGAAGCGATCAGCGGGAGTCACACAGTGCCACAAATATGGGTGGGTGATACCCACGTGGGCGGTTATACCGAGCTTGCTCAATTGCATAATGCCGGTCGGCTGGAGACTTTGTTGCAGGGCAAGGGCCCGGACGCCTGAATACATTCATCGCTTTAGCGTCGGATTTTAGGGGGAATACATATGACTGAACAGAACGCAGGCCCAGTTAATGGCGATGGGCGCGATCAACCCGCGGGTAACCAACTGGCAATCAAGCGAGTGTATGTCAAGGATGTATCTTTTGAGGTGCCCATGGGGCTTGAAGCCTTTGGTCAGCAATGGCAACCGCGGGTTAATCAGGATATTGCCGCGGAAGTAAAACGCTTGAATGAAAATGAATACGAGGTGGTGCTCAGTATCACCATTTCCGTGCAACAGGAAAAGGAAGTTCTCTATCTGGTCGAAGTTCACCAGGCTGGCGTGTTTGTGGTGGCTGGCTTCGAAGCGCCACAATTGGGTCAGGTGTTGAATACCCACTGCCCCTCGATTCTGTTTCCCTACGCGCGGGAGTTAATCGACAGTTTGGTCGTGCGGGGTAATTTTCCTCCCCTGATGCTGCCGCCGATTAATTTCGAAGCGCTGTTTCAGCAGGCGGCGCGGGAAAAAAGCCAAAACGCACTTAGTGGCGGCGCCTCACCGAGCGGCAAGCCTAACTGACCGGGCTCGGATTCAGCGCGAGGGGATAGCGGTTTGAATCAGGACTGAATACCAAGCTCCTGTAATTTGCGGGTAAGGGTGTTACGCCCCCAACCCAGCAGTACTGCTGCGTCGCGTTTGCGTCCGGCGGTATGGCGCAGGGCGGCCTCAATGGCCGTGCGTTCAAAAGCGGGCAAGGCGGTACCCAGGACGTTGCTTTTGCCCTGCTCAAGCTCCTTGCGCAGCCACTGATCCAGGCAAGCTTGCCAGTCATTTTCCACCTGCTCGGGAGCCGGCGGGACTTCGGTATGCATTTCCGGAGGCAAGTCGGCCATCAGGATTTCCCTCCCGGCGGCCATGACGGTCAGCCAGCGGCAGGTGTTTTCCAGTTGTCGGACATTGCCTGGCCAGGGTTGTTTGACCAGAAAAGCTTCAGCTTCTGGCGACAGAACCTTGGGTTCAACATCCAGCTCCTTGGCGGCCTTGCGAAAAAAGTGTGTCATCAGCCTCGGCAAGTCCTCCCGGCGTTCCGCCAAGCGGGGCAGGTGGATGCGAATGACATTGAGGCGGTGAAACAGATCTTCACGAAAGCTGTGGCTGGCTACCAGTTTTTCCAGATCCTGATGGGTGGCGGCGATGATCCGGACATTGGCTTTTACCGGCACATGGCCGCCGACCCGGAAAAACTCGTTATTGGATAGCACGCGCAGCAAGCGGGTTTGCGCCTCTGGAGGCATATCACCGATTTCATCCAGAAACAGTGTGCCGCCGTCCGCCTGTTCGAAATGACCGATGCGCCGTTGGGTGGCTCCGGTAAAAGCGCCTTTTTCATGGCCGAA
>DLXZ01000053.1:3491-6796 GCA_003448675.1 Porticoccaceae bacterium | reverse complement strand
ACATCCTCAATATTGAGGATGTCCTCACGAGCGAAAGAGCCCCCGCGCTGGTTGAGGCGAGAGGACGCGAATTGCAAAAAGAAATAAAAGCCGGGGCCGGTATTGAGGAACTGGCCAAGCGGGAGGGGCTCCCGTGGCAGGTGAGTATTGATACGAAAATGTACGGTGGCAATATCGATGAAACCGTCAGAGCAAAGGCTTTCGCCACGCCCGCGCGCGCCGACCTTCCCCATGTGAGCGGTTTTCTGACGGACAAGGGTGATTACGTTATTTTGTCACTAGCGAGGATACGCGATGGTGATGTGGGGCAGCTGAATCAAACTCAAAAAGATAATTTAGTACGTTCTCTTCGTAACGATATGGCGTTACAAGAAAGCGGTCTCTACCAGAGAGCGTTGGTAGCCAACGCTACTGTAAAAGGGTTATAAGCACAGGTCGAGCGGTTCGCAGGGAGAGCCGGGCCGTCTCCCATTTAAGATTCAAGACTGCGGATAAAGTAGCAAGCGTTGACCAGGGTGAAGAATGGAGCGTTTTTTCAACGCGTTCCACTTTACGATCTCGGTAACAGCAACATTGAACTTTTTCGCAATTTTATAGAGAGAATCGCCGGCTCTGACTTTGTAATTTACCTTTGCCCGCTCCGGCGTCGGGGGCTCGTAACTAACCACCAAATCGTTACCTGGCAAGATCGCTTTTGATCGTGGCCATTGATTCCAAAGCACTAGCTCGGATACCGAAACACCGTGTTCGGCGGCAATGGTGGTGAGTGTGTCACCTGTTTTTGTCTGATATTTTTTATATCGTTCCGGTGTACCGCTTGTGGCGGCGACTTTCGTCCGATGCCTGTCGCTGGGCGGCTCTCTTAATCCCGCTGGAATTTGCAGGGTTTGGCCTACTTTGATCAAGGTGGATTTCAGTTGGTTGAGAGCCATGAGCGTGTTGACGTTGGTGTGGTGTTGGTGGGCTATGGCGCCCAGGGTGTCGCCGGCTTCGACAATATGTCGTCGATTAGATAGCAGCTCTGTTCGCGGTGTAGCAGCGAGGCGCTTTCTAAAAACATTGGCGGAGTGTTTAGGCAATGCAAGATTATATGGTCTGGCCGGCGGAGTAGCCCAGCGCAGAAACCCCGGGTTCAGTCGATACAGTATTTCCAGATCAATATCCGCCAGAAAAGCCGCCTGTTGCAAATCAATGGAATGCGGCAGCCTGACCAGTTCAAATTTAATTTCCTGACTTAATGTCGACAGCTTGAGTTTGTGTTGCCGGGATTCCCGAATAATGCTTGCCAGAGCCAGAAAGCGTGGTACATAGGCGCGTGTTTCTTCTGACAGGTCCAGGGCCCAATAGCTGGTATCTCGTCCCAGTCCCCGGTTTTTTCTGATGGCTCGGCTCACCGTACCTTCACCGCCGTTATAGGCGGCCAGGGTTAGCAACCAGTCTCCCTCAAAGCGCTTGTTCAGGTAGTCGAGATATTCCAGCGCCGCTTCGGTCGAACTGACGAGGTCCCTGCGACCGTCATACCACCAGTTACGCTCGAGCCCCACGTGGTCGGCGGTAGCCGGGACAAATTGCCACAACCCGGCAGCGCCGCTACTAGAATAGGCGAAAGGGTCGTAGGCGCTCTCCACCATGGGCAATAGCGCCAGCTCCAGGGGAAGTTGCTTTTGCCGTAACTGCTCGATGATATAGGGAAGATAGAGTCCAGCCCGGTTTAATTGCTGGCTCAGTCTCGTCTTATGGCGGGTGTAGGCCGGCATTTGGGAATGTATGCGTGGGTGCTGCTTGACGCCAGGGGCGAAAGACTGATTGGTGGCAAGCTCCTGCCACAAGTTTGTGGGTTTTACAGCTTGCTCCGGTGAGGTTGATATTCTCGGGCTGAGGGAGCCAGTGTTGTTTTCAGCGGGGAAGGAGCCCAAGCCGCGTTCGCTGACTCGTGCAGTGGGCCCTACAGATAGCGCATCAGCTTCGGCGATCCTTGTTTTGTCTTTGGTGATTTTTGATGATACAGGCGCCACCACCCTGGCTGAGCTGCTGTGCTGATTGCTACACCCGCTCAGAAAAATGCCGAGCAGTAAGCCCATTACGATCATTCTATGCATGCTTGATGGCCTGGTTGTCGAAAAAGCGGTTTCCCGTTATCGGCAAGCCAGCGCACGGCGTGGCTCGAGCTGTTGTATTGTTTTTTTGCCCAAGCGACTTGTGTGGTTGAGCAGGTATACTTGAGAACCGTATGTGCCGGTAATCGTGTTCCGACTCGAATAAGGTGAGTCCGGAGCGCCGTATTCTACCCAAATTTGGTTGTGAGTGCGCTACTGTAGCGAGTTCTATTCAAGGAATAGCCCCTTGTCCAGCAAGCTATCCAAATTCCTCTTGAAGCGTTATCAAGTGCCGCCGCTTGAGCAGTCACAGGCGGACCTGGTGGCCTGGTTAAACTCGTCTTCGGGAAGACACCTTTTTGAGGCCGAACAACGAATATGCCAAGGTGATGATTGTAAAACGCCCGGCTATCGGGTGATGCAGCTTGGCTGTTCTCCCCAGCATTCATTGATTGAGGAGCAAGCCCACGTACACAAATTTATACTGGCGTCCAGACCGGGGGAAGCGGCGGCGGGCGTAGCGGAATTTCACCAGCTGCCTCTGCCTTCAAAGACGCTTGATACGGTGATGTTGCATCACGCGCTTGACTTTTCACCCCACCCCCACGTGCTGTTGAACGAGGCTGCTCGTGTGGTGAATGAAGGGGGCTTTCTGATTATCGTCGGGTTCAATCCCTTTAGTCTGTTTGGGTTGACCAAGTGGTGGGGTGGCCTGCTAACGGATCGTCCGGTTTGGCGGCATAACAGTCTGCGACGTGCGAGGCTGGTAGATTGGCTTCGTCTTATCGGCTTTGAAGCGGTTGCCGTTAATACTCGTCAACGGGAAAGATTTAGCAAAACGGGCGGAGCAAAAATTAACCGTGCTCTCTATTGGTGGCGATGGCAAGTGATGAGCAGGGCTTTTTATGTGCTGGTTGCGAGACAGCGCACCACGCCGCTGAGCCCGATAAGGCAAGGGGGCTGGCAGCCTGTTAAAATTCCGGCATTACATGGTCTTAAGCGGGTAGAGGATACCTGTCCAAAAAAATAATGCTTGTCTATGCATAAACCAACAAAACATGTAGAGATTTTTACCGACGGCGCCTGTCGGGGGAATCCAGGCCCTGGTGGCTGGGGAGCCTTGTTGCGCTACGGTACGATAGAAAAACACCTATACGGTGCGGAGCCTGATACCACTAATAACCGCATGGAAATGACCGCAGTGATTCG
>DLXZ01000053.1:3192-3327 GCA_003448675.1 Porticoccaceae bacterium | reverse complement strand
TACCACTAATAACCGCATGGAACTGATAGCGGCTATAGAGGCTTTATCGGCGCTGAAGGTTTCCGCCCGCGTCGATTTAACCTCGGATTCCCAGTACCTGCGAAAGGGTATAACCGAATGGTTGCCCGGTTGGAA
>DLXZ01000053.1:0-2936 GCA_003448675.1 Porticoccaceae bacterium | reverse complement strand
GGCTGGAAAACAGCGGCCAAAAAGCCTGTCAAAAACCAGGATTTGTGGCAGCGGTTGGACAGCCTGTCCAGCAATCATGAAATCAACTGGCACTGGATTAAGGGCCACAGCGGCCACCGTGAAAACGAGATTGCGGATTGCCTGGCTAACAAGGGCATTGACGAAATGCAGGAGGGGCGATGAGTGCGAACAGACAGGTTGTTCTGGACACCGAGACCACGGGTCTGGAATGGACTCAGGATCATCGGATTATTGAGGTTGGCTGCGTCGAGTTGATAAACCGGCGCCCCAGCGGCCGGCATTTTCATCGCTACATTAACCCCCAGCGGGAAATTGACGCTGGCGCCATGGAGGTCCACGGAATTACCAGTGAATTTCTGGAAGACAAGCCGGTTTTCGAGCTTATCGCGCAAGAATTTCTGACCTTTATTACCGGTGCTGAATTGGTTATTCACAATGCTCCCTTTGACATCGGTTTTCTAAATTATGAATTCAACCGCTTAGGTCAGGGAGAAAAGGTCGTCGACCATCACTGTCGTGTCACCGACACCCTCCTCATGGCCAGACAGCTCCATCCTGGGCAGCGCAATAGTCTCGATGCCTTGTGCAAGCGCTACGGAGTGGATAATACCCAGCGAACCCTACACGGCGCATTGCTCGACGCCGAGATTCTGGCCGAAGTCTACCTGGCCATGACCGGAGGGCAGGCTGATTTGGGCCTGGATGGCGAGCACGCGAGGCAGAACACCGGTGAAGCTGTTGCCGTGGTTCGGCGCCTTGATGGTGACAGAAAGCCACTTAAAATCATCTATGCGGATACCGAGGAACTGGTTTCACATGAGCGGAGAGTGAGTGATTTGGCGGCAATGAGTGGCAGGGAAGATAACTGGTAGCTGAAGAAGTCTGTAAAACAGCCTGCTTACCGCAAAGATTGGTAAGACCAAGAACAGTTTTGTTTCGATGGGGTTTTTTTAGAGCTTTCGGAGGCTGCACTGCCACTGGGTTATACCTCGGCAGAGCGCTTCTGGTCTTGCTGTCCCCGGTGCGAAAACCACGGTATTATTCAACAGTTACTTGCATTTTTAGCTAAATTCCTTTGATTTTAGAAGGTGTCTTTAGATCGAGTGTAAATGTTTTTACTTTATCCAGAGGGTATCGAGGCCAGGTTTCTATGAAGACGCTTAACAGCCAGGTGGTGGAGTTGCTGGAAGGGGAGCTGGGCTTTGTGTTGAGCGAAGCGGAGAAAAAGGCTGAAGCCCTCGATCCAGAGAATGCGAGTGCTTTCGTGGAATTGCTCACGCAGATTCAGGGTACCTGCGCACTTGTCGGCCTTGAAAGCCTCAGGCGTCTGGCGGACGAGTTGGTGGTAACTTTGAATAAGGACTCTCTCGCTAAAATAGTCGACCCGGAGCAGCTTAAGGAACGGGTACACAACAGTCTGGTAGCAGCCAGCAAGTTGGTAAAGGCCGTTATCGATACCAGAACCGACAATACCTGTGCATTGTTGCCAGAAATGTCCGCGCTGAGAAGACTACGTGGTGAAACACCGCTTTATGAATATCACTGCTTAAAGCAAGTGAACTGGCCGGCATTGGACAAAGCGGTAGCTACTAACCCGCTCGGGGGTGAGCAACAGGAGGATGTCAAGCGCTTGCTACACCTTTATCAGTTTGGCTTGCTCGATGTGATTCGCAACAACAATCGAAAGAAAGCTTTTGTGATTCTGTTTCGTGTCGGTAAACGTCTTGAGGACATTGCTGAACTGGGTGCGGAAAAAGACTATTGGTGGGTTGTCTCCCAGGTAATCAGGGCGCTCGCGGAAGGTCGACTGGAGATGCAGTCAGAACGCTTGCGTTTATTGGCAGCCGTGGAAAAGCAGATACGGTTACTGGCGGCTGATGACCCCGCCAGTGGTCGTAGCCCCTACCCGGAAGGGCTCTGGCGCGCGTTTGTTAGTCTGGTCGCACTGCTGGATTCTCTGGACGAAGCAGACCAGGCGAGAAGAGAAGAAATTGGCGTACCTGATTTGGGCTTCGGTGAGCAGGATATCGCCAGTATCAGAAAATACATCGCTGAGGATGTTGGTGGCGAAGGAAAAGCATTTAGATCCCTCAAGGACTTGATCTGGAATACCCGGTTTTTATTGGATGTTTCTGAAGACGGTGATAATGGCGCCGGGGCGATTTCAGTTATCGAGGTGAAAGAGGCTTTCACCAAAATGGCGAATTTATGGGGGCAAACTGGGTTTAAGGGGCTCTCTCGCCGATTTAAACTACTCGCGACGCGCTTGTCGGACGGCGACACGGACGATACGCTGTCGCAGGAAATGATGGTCGAAATGATTGACGCCATTTTACAGTCCGAGTGCGCATTGATTGAATTTGACTATATGGAACCCTCCAGGATCCAGGCCAAGGAATGGGAAAGTCGGCCCATCAACGAGATACTGCAACATAGCCTGTTGAAGACGGCTCAAATTGCCGTGTTGGATGAAGCGGCGGTGCGGCTCGATCAGATTAAGGAGTTGTTGACGGAGGTGTCCTCCGGCTATGCCGGAGAAGACGCATTGCCCGAATTGGAGTCGGCGCTTGAAGCAATTGCTGCCGGGGCCAGAATTATTCAGTACGCTCGCCTCGCGGCGCTTACTGATCGCAGTTTGAAGTTTATCAAGGAAGTCGTGTTCGCAGGCCAGACATCGCAATTAATGGAAAATTTCTGGGAGGTTTTTGCCGATGGTATCAGTTGCCTTGAATACTATATCGATAATTGCAAAGCAGGTTACCTGGAAGATGAAGCCCCTCTGGATACGGCAGACAAGTGTCTGACCTCACTGGGTGTATAGTCGGATATTCCCATCGCGCTACGTTGATGGTGCGTGGCATGGAATACGAAAGCTGCTGGAAAAATCTTTAAAAGGCTTGCCCATGACTTTTATG
>DLXZ01000149.1:19306-19530 GCA_003448675.1 Porticoccaceae bacterium | reverse complement strand
AGATAAAAGCCGGCGTCCGGTTGCTGGAGTTCCATACTCGAACCGAGGATGTCGATCACCGCCTGAAATTTGTCTCGATACAGCACCCGGTTAGCCCGTACATGGTCTTCATCCTCCCAGGCGGCAATGCTGGCCTGCTGGTGTTGTACCGGCATGGCGCAGCCGTGATAGGTGCGATAGAGAAGAAAGGGCTCCAGCAATCTGCTGTCGCCGGCGACAAAGCC
>DLXZ01000149.1:14346-19043 GCA_003448675.1 Porticoccaceae bacterium | reverse complement strand
TGAAACACCACGCAACGGCGGTAGTCCGTGCGCCCCATGCCGGCGCAGGCCTGGAGCAGGCCCACGGGCGGCTGATTTTCATCGGGATAGATTTCGGAATAGCACTCGTCACTGGCGATAATAAAATCATGGTGATCAGCCAGGTCTATCAGCGTCTGCAATGTTGCGAGGCTCAGTACCGCGCCAGTAGGATTGCCCGGGCTGCAAAGATATAACAATTGGCATCGCTCCCAGACAGCTTCCGGTACAGCATCGAAATCCGGCAAAAACCTGTTTTCCTCGGTGCAGTTGAGATAAACCGGCTCAGCGCCAGCCAGCAGGGCGGCGCCTTCGTAAATCTGATAGAAAGGATTTGGCATCAACACCGTCGGGCGTTCATCTACCTCGCTAGCGCCACGGTGGATCATCGCCTGGGCGAAGGCAAATAAAGCCTCCCGGGTGCCATTGACCGGCAGAACCTGGGTGTCCGGGTTGAGCATCTCCGGCAGTTTAAAACGTTGTTGCAACCACCTGGCGATACTTTTACGCAGAACCGGCAGACCCTTGGTGCCGGGGTAGGTGGACAGGTCGTCCAGGTGGGCCACCAGTGCCTGGCGGACAAACTCCGGCGCCGGGTGCCTGGGTTCGCCCACGGAGAGGTTGATATGGTCTAAACCCGGCGGTGGTTCGACTCCCCTTTTCAGGGTGCGGAGTTTTTCGAAGGGGTAGGGCTGGAGGCTCTGTAAATCCGGGTTCATGGTGTTTGACTACTGCCTGGGCGCTGACGAGCCGCCGGTATCCGCTGTTCGTGTATTGAGTAATTGGGGTGGGGCGCCGGAAGAGGTGTCGTCCAGGTTGCGGTTGTCCAGCTCGCGGCAAATGGATTGCTCGATTTCCCGGCAGAGGGCGGCATCGGTGATGGGGCGGTCCTGCTCGTCGGTGATATAGAAAACATCCTCAACCCGCTCTCCAAGGGTAGCGATTTTGGCGCTGTGCAGGTGCAGGTTGAAATGCAGAAAAATACGCCCCAGCTGAGCCAGCAGGCCGGGCCGATCCGGGGTGATGACTTCGAGGTAGCTGGTGTTTTCAGTGACGCTATTGTCGATACGCGCCGAAGTGCCAATGGTCATCTGTTTGAGCTGGCGGGGGGTACGCCTTTGCACGGCCCTGATTGCGTCGGATGGAGATTTCAGCGCCTCGATTAGCGCGTCATGCACGCGTCGGGATTTTTCTGGGTTTTCGGCAAAGGGCTGGCCATTCTCATCGAGCACATAAAACACATCGAAGGTGTGCCGCTGGCGGCAGCCGGTATAAAGCTGCGCATCGACAATATTGATATAGACGCCGTCCAGGGCGGCGGCGGTGATGGGAAACACATCACTCATGCCCTTGGTGTGAATAAAAATCCGGGTAGCGCTGGTGTTCTCCACACCGGCATCTTCGATAACGACAAGAGGACCTTCCTCGTCGCGAGCGAGATAGGCGTTTTCGGTATGGCGGGCGATCACGGTGGCGCTTTCACGCAGGAAAATCTCATCATCCAGATCGGCCCACAAGCTATGGGCTGCGGCTTCGGGGATATTGCGTTCGGCCAGTATAGATAGCGCCTGTGCTCGAGTATTGTCGATCCATTCCTGACGATTGACCGGGTTTTCAAGTCCACGCTTAAGTGCCTCGCGGGTGGAGAAATACAGCTGACGCATCAGTGAGCCTTTCCAGCTGGTCCACAGGCTCGGATTGGTGGCGTTGATGTCGGCGATGGTCAGGGTAAACAGATAATCCAGATAGAGTTGATTGCCCACCAGCTCGGCAAACTTATAAATCACATCGGGATCGGATATGTCTTCTCGCTGAGAGACGCTGGACATGAGCAGATGATTTTCCACCAGCCATTTCAGCATGCGGATTTCCTGGTCGGTGAAGCCATGTTTCCGGGCGAATTGTTCAATCACCACGCCTCCAAGTTTGGAGTGATCGCCGCCGCGGCCTTTGGCGATGTCGTGAAACAGGCCCGCCACCAGCAGAATCTCCGGCTTCGGTAGGTTTTTCACCACGTGGGAAGCGACTGGAAAGGTTTGCGCCAGCTCCGGGTTGCCCAGACGACGGATATTGCGAACCACCAGAATCGAGTGGGCGTCTACCGGGTAGATGTGGAACAGGTCGTGCTGCATCTGGCCGACGATGCGATCGAATTCCGGCAGGTATTTGCCCAGCACGCCATAGCGGGTCATTCGCTGTAACTGGGAGGAGAGTTTGCCCTGGCAGCGGAACAGACGCATAAACAAGGCCCGGTTGGTTTCGTCCTCGCGGAAGGCCTCATCAATACGGTGGCGGTTTTCACGGATCTGGCGAATGGTTTCCGAGCGCACACCCTCAATGTCCGGGTTTTCCCCCAGTAGGACAAAAACTTCAAGCATCGCTGAAGGCTCGTCCTGGAACAGGGTGTCGCTGATGGCCTCGATATGTTTGTCGCAGACCTGGAAGCGTTCATTGAGTGTTCTGGTGGCCAGTCTGTGTCGGTCACTGAAGATCACTTCCGCCACGTATTGCATCAGCACGTCATTTTGTTCGTGCATGGCCAGCACGACGCGGTAGTAGCGCTGCATGAATTGCTCCACCGCGAGTCTTTCGTCGGTGTCCCGGTAGCCGAACAGTTCCGCCAGCTTGCGCTGGTGTTCGAAGGACAGTCGCTCCTCTGGACGCCCGGCGATCATGTGCAGGCCGTAGCGCACCCGCCAGAGAAACTCTTCGCCCTGACTGATCAGCTGGAATTCCTCCTCGGATAAAAAGTCGGTGTCCACCAACTCGATCAGGTTGGCGACGCCGTAATGGTGTTTGGCGATCCAGCTGATGGTTTGAATATCACGCAGCCCACCGGGGGCTTCCTTGATGTTGGGTTCGAGGTTGTATTCGGTGTTGTCGTGTTTTGCGTGGCGTTGATCCTGCTCGGCTCGCTTGGCCTCGAAAAACGCCCGCGATGACCAGACTTTATCTGAGCAGGTGCGTTCACGCATCTTGCGAAACAGCTCCCGGTTCCCAGACAGCGGGCGACTCTCCAGCAGGTTAGTGGCGATGGTGATATCGGCTTTGGCTTCGCGAATACAGTGTTTGACGGAGCGCACGCTGTGACCGATTTTTAAACCGATGTCCCAGAGAAAGGTTAAAAAGCTACTGATGTTGGCCTGATAACGCCCGTGGTTGTCCTTTCGGGTGAGAATCAGCAGATCGACGTCGGAATGCGGGTGTAATTCCATGCGCCCATAGCCGCCCACGGCAATCAGCGCAATGTTGTTATCCCAGTCAAAGCGGCGCCAGGCGATATCCAGTATGCGGTCGATAAACAGCGCTCGGTCTGAGATTAGCTTGCCCACCTGCTCGCCCTGTTGAAAGCGGGTGTCCAGATGCAGATTGGCGGCATTCAAGGCATCACGAAAAACCTGGAGAGGTTCATTGTTTTCCAGATCCTCAACGAAGCGACCTTCCTTGAAAAACAGTAGCGTCGGGGGTGTAAGCGTGGTCATTATCTGCTGTCTGGAGCCGGGCAGGGGAATCGGCATTATTTTAGCCAGTGACGACCGGGGCGATCTCATCGCGCCTGGTGGTCAGAATTTCGGCGCCGTCGCTGGTGACGCAAAGGGTGTGTTCCCACTGGGCGGACAAACGGCCATCACGGGTTTCAACAGTCCAACCATCTTTTTTCAATTTGGTGTGATGCTTGCCGGCATTGACCATGGGCTCGATAGTGAAAGTCATCCCCTCCTCTAGCACCATGCCGGTTCCCGGCTTGCCGTAATGGAGTACCTGGGGGTCTTCGTGGAATTCAGTGCCTATGCCGTGACCACAATACTCGCGCACTACTGAGTAGTGGTTTTTCTCCGCGTGTACCTGAATGACGTGGCCAATATCGCCCAGTCGGGCGCCCGGTTTGACGGCTTCGATGCCCAGATACAGGCATTCATGGGCGACTTGAGACAGTCGGCGGGCGTGTTCCGGTGCCTTGTCCATGCAGAACATCATGCTGGTATCGCCATAGTAACCGTCCTTGATGACAGTGATATCGATATTGATGATGTCCGTGTTTTTTAGCACCTTATTGGCGCTGGGTATGCCGTGGCAGATCACCTGATTCACCGAGGTACAGATGGTTTTTGGATAGCCCCGATAGTTCAAGCAGGCAGGTACAACATTCTGGACATTGACCATGTAGTGGTGACAGATTTCATCCAGCTCTAGGGTGCTGATACCAGGCTGGACGTGGGGTGCGATCATCTCCAGCACTTCCGCTGCGAGGCGTCCGGCAATACGCATTTTGGCAATTTCATCGGGCGTTTTGGGGGTGACAGGCATGGAGGCTTATCCAGTATTTGACCAAGCTCGCTATTGTAACCAATTCCCAGTCAGGCCGTGGAACGGTGGGCTGGAAATGTAAGTAACGCTTGCATGGCTGGGATTAGTACGATTGCTCGACATTCGACAGCACGGAAGCCGTCGAATTAACAATCGGGGTAAACGAATTTGGCTAAACAATAAATAGACAGATACAGCGAGGCAATAACCATGAAAATTGGACTACAGGGTGTGTTTGCCGGCCCCGCCGCCGGCGGAACATATGAGCAAAACCGCCGGAATGGTGGAGGATGCGGGGTTTCATGGTTTCTGGATGCCTGAGCATGTGCTGTTGTTCGAGGGCTACGATTCCCTATCCCTATCCCTATCCC
>DLXZ01000149.1:11992-14053 GCA_003448675.1 Porticoccaceae bacterium | reverse complement strand
ATCCCTATCCCTATCCCTATCCGGCTGATGGCAAGGTGCCTCTCGATCCCCAGCATGTCCTGCTGGAGCCCTTTACCACCCTGTCCTTTCTGGCGGGGCAGACCAACCGTATCCGGTTCGCCACCGGCATTACCATCCTGCCCCAGCGCAACCCGGTTTACTTGGCCAAGCAGGCGGCCGATGCTGATGTCATCTCCGGCGGGTGACTGGATATCAACATTGGCGTCGGCTGGCTGGCGGAGGAATGTACCGCTCTTGATTTGAAATCGTATGCTCGAAATTTAGAGCCCCGTCTGGAACGGAGCGTTTTTCGGGTGAAGGAAGGGTATTGATGGCAAGGTAAAGACGCTGGCCTCGAAGCCTGAGCAATTTCAGGGCGAACCCGCACCGGGCACGTTAACTTTAATGGTTTCCACCTGCGAACCCTTTTTGCCCTTGCCGATGTCTTCCATCTTGCCATCAAAAGTCATGCAGTAGAGGGTTTTCATGTCCTCGCCGCCCAGGGTGCAGGCGACGGCTCGCCGATTGGGCAGCTCAAGCACATCGGTGATCTGCCCGCCATCTTTAACCCGCACAAAACAGTCGTTGGCAAAAGCCGCCAGCCACACGCAGCCCTCTTCATCAAGGGTGATGCCGTCGGGGGTGTAATCGCCCAGGTCTGCGAAAGTCCGACGGCCACTGAGTGTGCCGTCTTCCTCGATCGTAAAAGCGCTCAGGCGCTTGCCCCAGCTTTCAGCGACCACCAGGGTTTTGCCATCGGGGGTGACCACCGGGCCGTTGGGGAAGTGCAGTTCGTCGGCCACCTCCCGGGCCTTGCCATCGGCAGTGACCAACAGCAGCGCGCCGGTTTTGAAATCCTCGCCGGCAAACAGGTCGTAGCCCATGCTGCCCACATAGGCATTGCCTTTTTTATCGACCACCATGTCGTTGATTTCACCCCTAACCAGCGAGCTGACATCGGCGTGCAGCACCAGCTGGCCGTTTTCAATGCGCTTCAGACTGCGATCACGCATGGACACCACAATGGGCGTATCGTCGGGCAGAAAGCCGATGCCGGAAGGGCGGTCAGGGACTTCCGCCATCACGGTGCGGCTGCCATCGGGGGCGAGCGTATAGACCTTTTTGCCGTTGACGTCTGATACCCACAGCAAGCCATCGCGCCAGCGCGGGCCTTCAAGAAAGGTGAACCCGTCGGCGAATATTTCAAAGTTTGCAGAGCTCATAGTGAATGTCTCCTCATTTTTAATGTTATTTTTCAGGCGCTTCCTCGGATGCGGAAACTTGCCAAAGACACCGCCCATTGATATTCCTGTCCGGACTTTACTTGATTTTCGGGAGATTTGCGTACCGCTAGTGGGGACAAACAGGTCGAGTGAGTGCGTGTTGGCGGATTATGCCTATACTCACAGTGACAAAGATTTTGCCATTGGATAAGCCCATCCATAAATCAACGAATACAGACATTAATCAAAATGGGAGATAGCAATAATGACAAACACAGCTTTCGCTGCTTCCGGCGATGAATCCACATTGAGCCGCAACGAGCAATTGACCCGGGATTTTTTCGCCGCCTGGGAGCGGGCCGATGCCGAGGCCATCGTCAGTTTTTTTGCCGATGACGCCGTTTACCACAATATTCCCTACAAGCCGGTGAGCGGTATCGAGAAAATTAGAAAAGCCGTTAATGGTTTTCTTAAAACCGGTGAAAACATGACCTTTGAACTGATCAAACTGGTGGTCGCGGGTGACAGTGTGGTCACCGAGCGTGTCGATGGCTGGACCCAGAAGGGCGAGCAAAAGAGCCTGCCGGTGCTGGGTATTCTGGAGTTCAACGATGCCGGCAAACTGAGCGGCTGGCGGGAATACTTTGACGTAAAAATGTTTGAGGGCGGTTGAGCCACAAACGCTTAAAAAAACCCGGGACTGCCCCGGGGTTTTTTATGCTCGACGACCAGCGTCGAGATCAGTTTTTCATACCACGCAAGACATTGCGCATGGCATCAGCCACGGACGAGAAAGCATCGCCATGGGGCTTGGCCTGGCTGAGGTCGCAAATATCGT
>DLXZ01000149.1:11066-11687 GCA_003448675.1 Porticoccaceae bacterium | reverse complement strand
GCGCCCTCGACGATGCCGATTTTCGAGTAGTAGCCGGCGCCGGTGGAGATAATATCTCCCGAACCGGTATGCGCTTCCGAGGCCAGCAGACCGACAATGGAGGTGACAAACTCGGGCTTTAACAGCGGCCCGGTTTTGTCATCCATGGCGTCCTTGGACATG
Organism: Porticoccaceae bacterium; assembly: GCA_003448675.1. Lineage (GTDB taxonomy): Bacteria > Pseudomonadota > Gammaproteobacteria > Pseudomonadales > Porticoccaceae > HB2-32-21. The sequence goes on along the minus strand of DLXZ01000149.1, from coordinate 11,525 downwards.
CGGGTCATGGCCATCGGCGCAATGGCGTTGACGGTGATGCCGCGCTTTCGGCCTTCCAGCACCAGGGAATTCATCAGGCCCACCAGGGCGATTTTGGCGGCGGCGTAGTTGCTCAGCCCGTGACCACCGTAGAGGCCGGCAGCCGAGGTGGTCATGATGACGCGGCCATATTCCTGATCGAGCATGGGCTGCCAGGCGGCCTGGGTGCAGTGCACCGCGCCCATCAGATGCACATCGAGCACCGAGTGGAATTCTTCCATGGTCATTTTGCGAAAACTGTTTTCGATATTGTTGCCAGCGTTATTGATCAGGATATCCACCCGACCGAACGCATCCAGCGCGGTCTGGATAATGGCGCGGCCGCCTTCCAGCGTAGCGACCGAATCGTAATTGGCGACCGCCGCGCCGCCAGCGTCCTTGATTTCCGCCACCACCTCATCGGCAGCGCTGGTGCCGCTG
>DLXZ01000149.1:4833-10921 GCA_003448675.1 Porticoccaceae bacterium | reverse complement strand
ATTTGATCTCTGCCACCACCTCATCGGCAGCACTGGTGCCACTGCCTTTGCCCTGAACGTCGCCGCCCAGATCATTCACTACGACTTTTGCGCCGCGGCTGGCGAGAAACAGTGCGTGACTGCGGCCGAGTCCGGCGCCGCCGCCGGTGACCACCGCGACGCGGTTTTCATAATTAATGGCCATGGGAGTGCTCCTTTTTTAATGAGACTGCTAGTAAGTTTGCTGGGGATAGGGAAATGTTTTGCGTTTATTTTGCGCGAAAAAAAGCCAGAGTGGTTAACATCCACTCTGGCCTTGCGGAATATAGGTACCTTAGGCTTTGGTAAAGCCTTCATAACCGCTGGCCTGGACCTCATCGCAGATGCGGTGGTATTCGCTGACCCCGCCGATATAGGAAATCAAACGGCTGGGTTTGCCTTCAATATTGGCGCCGGTGTACCAGGATTGGGTGGCCGTGAGCAGGGTGGCGTTGGCGACCTCGTCGTGGTGGGCCACCCATTCGTCCTGTTTCTCCACCGTAGGTTCTATGGATTGATGGTGATGTTCGCGCAGGTAGGCGATACAGTCGGTTACCCAGTCGACCTGTTGTTGCAGGCAGGTGGTCATATTGCAAAAGGCCGCTGAAGGCGCCAGGGGGCCGGCGACGGTAAACAGGTTGGGATAACCGTGGATTTGTAGACCCATGGTGGTGCGAATGTCCTCGTCAAACTCCGTGGTCAGGGAGCGATCGTCACGGCCGTGGATATTCATTTTCGTCAGGGAGCCCGTGCCGGCGTTAAAACCGGTGGCCAGGATGACCACGTCTAGCGCGATGTCTCGGCCGCCAACTGTTATACCGGTTTCGGTAAAGCCCTCGATGGGGGTGCTCCGGGCGTCGATCAGCTCCACATTGTCCTGATTAAATACATCGTAGTAACCGTTTTCCAGGGGCACGCGGTAGGTGCCGAAGCCGTGGTTGCGGGGGGTCACCAGGTCGGCGATTTTTGGGTCCTTGATGCGGGCGCGAATTTTTTCGCGGACAAAGTCGGAGATCTCGTCGTTGACGGCCTGGTCGGTAAAGAGCTCCGGGAAAGTCCCCACCCACATACTCAAGGAGCCCTCCTGCCATTTTTCTTCCAACACCTCGTAGCGTTGTTCTGGCGTCAGGTCATACCAGGAGCCGTGCTCGAAGTCGTAATCAAAGCCGACAAAACTATTGTACACCGTTTCCTGTAGTTCCTTGGCTTTTGATCGCCAGTGGTCCCGGGCGTCGTCGTCGAACTTTTCGTTGTGCATGGCGACGCCGTAGGAGGCGGTGCGCTGAAATACTGTCAGGTGTTCTACTTCGCTGGCAATGGTCTGGATGACCTGAATGCCGGTGGCGCCGCAGCCGATTACGCCTACGCGTTTGCCTTTAAGGTCGATGCCTTCACGCGGATAACGGGCGGTATGGGCGATAATGCCCTTAAACTTTTCCTGGCCTTCGAAGGCGGGAATTTTTGGCTCGGATAACATGCCCGTGCAGCTGATAAAGTAGCGAGCTGTCAGTTTATCGCCCTGATCTGTGCCCACAGTCCAACATTGCTTGTCGTTGTCCCAATCGGCCGAGGTTACGCGGGTGTTAAAGGCGTATTCCTTGTCCAGCTCAAATTTATCGACAACAAAATTGAGGTACTGCTCCACCACCGGCTGAGCGGGAAAACGCTCGGGCCAGTCCCATTCTTTGATTAGCTCGTCGGAAAACCAGTATTGATAAATGTAAGACTGGGAATCGACCCGGGCACCGGGGTAGCAGTTCCAGTACCAGGTGCCACCGGGCGCCGGCGCGGCATCAATACCGCGTACGCGCAGGCCCATCTCCCGCAATTTATAGACCGCGTATAAACCGGCGATGCCTGCCCCGACGACAAGGGCATCGTAATCCAGTGTGGTGGTGTTTGTGCTTGATTCTGTCCCGGTCATTGCCTGCTTTACCTCTGAAATTCATCAAAAGAAACGATTCTACCAGCTCACGGAAACAGGGGAACAGTTGAAATTTCCGCAGCCGGGTCGCACAGACTATTTTTGATGAAAACCTTATCTATATCAAAAGGGAAAGGGCGGCAGGTGACTGTTCAAGGCGCCACCGCCAGCTCCAGGGTGACCCATTTGCCATCTTCGGATGTGACTTTGGTGGGTTCAGTCAGGGTGATACGAGCCTGGTCGATGTTGTCGTTGTTTAAAAATGCGGTTTTTATCGCTTCGGTCCGGGCTTCGGCAAGTTGCTTGAGTTCCTGCTCGCCAACGGACTGGGCAGCTAGCAGGCGATCCCGAAGGTCGGCGGCATAGGCCAGTTCATTGAGCTGTGGCTTGCCTTCCGGGTTATTCGCGGGCGGCACTTTGTGGGCGGCTTTCAGGGTTTTCAGAGGCGTCTCGGGGAAGTGCTCTTTGAATAAGCCCTCCAGAGTGCCGCGAATATCAGCCGCGAGCATGGTTTCCTTGTTTTCCAGACTCATGCTGGTGCCGGCTTTTTTAATAAACGTTTCGCGTGGTGCGATAAGTTGCAGGGCCGGGGTGTCGATGGTGGGGTCATAGGCGCCGCTGATTTCGATGGCCAGTTGTGGCCGCTGCTCGAGGGCGCTGGCCAGCTGGCTGATTTTTTCCAGTTCAGGGGGTGTCAGGTTCGCGCGACCGGCCAGGAACTGGATTTGCCCCAGATCCTCCGCGTCGATGCCGAGCATATTGCCGAGGAAACGAAAGGGTGCGGTGGCAACGTCGGTAATGAGACCGACGATGGCGTCCCAGATGACGCCGCCGAGGGCGAACTGGGGATCGTTAACATTACCGGTAACGGGTATTTTTGCGTCGATTATGCCATCGGCGTCCTTGAGCAGGGCGATAGCCAGATCCAGGGGCAGGCTGATGGCGTTGGGGCTGTCGATTCTCTCTCCCAGTCGCAGCTTACTCAAGACGATATCGTTACTGGCCTCCAGGTTGCCCCTATCGATGCGGTAGTTGAGGCCCAGGGCCAGTTTCCCCTCGCTGATTTTGCGGCCGGCAAATTTGCCGCTGTAGGGGGACATGCCAGGCATGTCCAGATTGCGAAATTCCAGGGCGATATCGGTGTGTAGTTGAGGGTTCAGCAGGTTCACCCCTCCTTCTATGCGTGCGAGCCCATAGGTATCGACCTGACCTTCCAGTATGATGTTTGACGGTTCGTTGCCGGAGGTGGCGATGGTGGAGATGGCACCATTGAGGCTATGCACGTGGGTTGCAAAGGGCAGGGGCAGCGACATATCGGAAAAATCCAGCGCCGCATTATCGATGCGAATACCGCCGATGACCACATGCAAGGGGTTTGAGTCTTGCTCTGGGCTATCAACTGCGTTGTTGACAGCCTTAGAGTCGGTGGCCTTGGCCTCGCCGTCGCTATGGCCATTGTCACGGATCAATAGATTGGAGATGTTGGTGCTGAGATCTTCGTGAATGGCAAAGCGGGCATAGGGTTGCTGAAATTCCAGGGCGGAGACTTCCAGGCTGTTGGTGTCGGTATCCAGCTCCAGCCGATTCAGCGCCAGGCCCTCCCAGGCAAGCAGCGAATTTTTCTGGCTCGAATCCCTGATGTCCAGCGTGGCGATTTGCAGCGAGCCAGCCGCTTTTGGACCCTGGTTTGCGGGTAGGGTGATATTCAGGTCGGTGTTCAGAAGTCCGTTTTCGATAACTACCCGCAGGTGTTGCTGAACATAGGCCTGGGCGACGCTCAGGGGCAGGTCCGTGGTTTGCAATTGGAGTTCAAGGGCGGTTGCCGGCGCGATACTGACCGCGCCATCAACATTAAACTGGCCTCCTTCCCGCAGATTACCAGCGAGGCTCAATGGCATCCGTGCGTCGTCTTCGGTGCTGAATGCCCTGAGTTCGATAGTTAGGTCCGCAATGCCCAACTGTGCGGGTGGGTCGATGCTGTAATCGGTAAATTCAGCCCCGCCACCGGCCAGGGAAATCAGGTCGACGCCGATTAGCCAGGGTGGCGTGGGCGCTTTGCTCGCGGTGTTTCCGTTCTCGACTTTGGTGATTTCGATTGCATACTCGGCGCCCCCATTCGTCGGTTCAGCGTTAGAGACATCAGGTGGCGTTTTTGAGGGTTCAGATGGCGTTGGCGCCAGATCAGCAAAGTTGATGGCGCCATCCGGCTTGAGCCAGGTGACAATTTCCGGGCGTTCGATGTGCAGATTCTCGAATTGCAGGGTTTGTTCGGGATAACGAAACGCGCCACCTTTAAGGGTTAGCGCATCGACAGTCAGAAATTCAGTGCTGGGGGTCAGGCCGGCCAACGCGACATCGTCAAGATTAATACCGAGATTATCTATCTGAACTTCCGTAGCGCCGTCGTTGCCAATAAAGATACGGTAATCAAAACTGCTGGACAGCGTTGCCGTCAGTGATTCAAGGGGTGCCATGGCTTGCAGATAGGGAAGGCCGCGAGCCAGCTGGCCATTTTCCAATACCAGTTGCCCCGCGGATTCAAAGGGCGCCAGATCAAGGCTGCCTTTCCAGTGCAGGATCAGGCCATCGGGTAGTTTGATGGTGACTTCCTGGCGGCCGGCTTTGTCCGGCAGGGTGTTGAGCTCACTGATGACAATATCTATAGCGCTTACTTGCAGGCTGACCGGCGCCTGCGGTACGTCGTCCTGAATGTCCACCACGCCGTTACCGAGGATCAGGTTTCTGATCAGCAAGCGGGGTATGTCACCGGATTCCTCGACAGGTGCCGACTTAGGCGGGTCCGGTTCGGTTTGCAGGCTCGCAATATCATCGAGTAGGCGGCTGACACGTGAATTTTCCCTGTCAAAGCGCTGGAAGAAAAAATACAGGCTATCCAGGCGGATTTCGTCAAAGGTCCAGGCGCGATAAAACAGGCTGGAGAGCTGGAAGTTGACAAAAAACTCGCTAAAACCCGCGAGTTTTACGCCATCCGTATCCTCGACGTTTAAGCCGTTGATTCTCAGGCTCAGGGCGTAGGGATTGAATTCAACGTTCTCGATTTGGGTCTTACGGCCCAGATCACCCTGTAGAAAATCGACAATGCCTTTTTTCACCAGGTAGGGCGCCAGGAAAAAGCCGATAAGGGTATAGAGCAAAATAAGTGTTATGGCCCAGAAGCGAAGGTTTCTGGGATTGATCCACTGTGCCCCCGACCGGGAGAGGCGGGATTTACTCTGCTGATCTGGTGGCATTTTGCTGGCTTCGGTCATCGGGGCGTTACATTATTGAGCAGGTGTCTGAGGACGGGAATTTATCATGCCTGAATCCGGGCCGCAGGCAGACTTTTGGCGCATGGGCCGATGCTAGAATGCGGCCTGTGTCCGCGCCATCGGGAGCAAACCCGTCAGCCTTTCCATTGAACTCACGGCCCTGTTAACGGTTGTTGCCTTTGCCGCCGGTTATATTTCTGCTATCGCTGGCTCCGGTGGCCTGTTGACCCTGCCGGTCCTGCTCTGGACGGGTTTGCCGCCGATTAATGCATTGGCTACCAATAAACTGCAAAGCGCGCTGGGAACCTTGTCTTCGACCTGGAATTTTTTCCGCAATGGTCATCTTCAGCTGCGACCCTTAGTGCCTGCGATTATTCTTGCCCTGGTGGGATCGAGTGCTGGCACATTGACGGTACAACAACTCGGCAACGATCTACTGTTGCGTTTGATTCCTGTTTTACTGATTGCCATTGCGGTGTATTTCCTGCTGTCCCCGCGTATATCCGATCAGGCTGGTGAAGCGCGCCTTGACGTGTGGGTGTTCGCCTTCACCGTTGCCCTGCCCATGGGCTTTTACGGCGGCTTTTTTGGACCGGGCATGGGTTCGATCTTTCCTTTCCTGTTTGTCTGGCTGGCCGGTTACAGCCTGCCTGCGGCAACCGCGCAGACCAAGGTGATGGTGCTCGCCATCAACAGTACTTCCGCGGTACTGTTTGTCATCGCCGGGCAGGTATTATGGGATCTGGCGCTGGTGATGTCCGCTGCGCAAATGGTTGGCGCGCGGCTGGGCTCAAATGCGGTCATGCGTCGCGGCACCCGTTTTGTACAACCGGTAATTGTTGGAGTCACCCTGGCAATGGCGTTTAAATTGCTGCAT
>DLXZ01000149.1:4507-4682 GCA_003448675.1 Porticoccaceae bacterium | reverse complement strand
CCATGAGCTATCTGTTAACTTTTCTGCTGACCCTGGCGGTGGTCAGTGCAGCGGTGTGGGTGTTTGTCCGGGTCGGGTCGCCGGTCTACCGGCTGGAGCCCAGCAATCTTATTTCTCTGTTTGAACTGGTGCTGGCTGGCGAGGCCAGCGAAAATGACTGGCAGGTGTTTATCGG
>DLXZ01000149.1:3999-4225 GCA_003448675.1 Porticoccaceae bacterium | reverse complement strand
ATTCCCCTGCGCCATGACATCGCCTTGCGGGATATGCAAAGACGCTGTCAGCGATTGACGGAAACGGAATACCTGGGAGCCGGGGGAGCTTATCTTTTTAGCCCCCGGGGCCTGCGGGAACTGGAATCAATGTTGCGAGAGCTAAAAGCGGAAAGAGCGGATCAGGATCATGGATAAGTTGTCCCCGGTGGTGCGTTTTATAGTTGTGGCTGCGGCTTTTGTGGTG
>DLXZ01000149.1:3211-3615 GCA_003448675.1 Porticoccaceae bacterium | reverse complement strand
GCCCTGGCATTGATTGTATTGGCAGTACTTGGTCTGGGAACGTTGATGGGCGCCATTGTGGGGGCGTCGATTCGGGACTTCCGCGGTGATCTGCCAGAATACCAGGCGCGCCTGCAGGTCATGAGCGAGGTGGTGCTTAACTGGCTGGCGGTCCGGGGCATTGAGGTGGATCCGGAATTATGGACCCAGACCGTCAATCCCAGCGTGGTCATGCAAATGGCGGGTAATACCCTGGCGTCCTTTGGCAATGTGATGACCAATGCCTTCCTCATCTTGCTGACTGTGATTTTTATTCTGGCCGAGGAAGTGGGTTTTGCCGACAAGTTGGTGCAGGCCCGTGGCGGGGCGACCGCATCAAGAGTCGCCCTCGATGAGTTCACCGAAAGCGTCAACCGCTATCTGGG
>DLXZ01000149.1:2521-3009 GCA_003448675.1 Porticoccaceae bacterium | reverse complement strand
TGTTGCTGGCGCTGTTGCAGGTGTCACCGGCGATGGTGGCGCTCGGCGCTGTGGGATATGTATTGATCAACGTTGGCGTCGGCAATGTGTTGGAGCCGCGCTGGATGGGCAAGGGGCTGAACCTTTCGCCCCTGGTGGTATTCCTGTCCCTGGTGTTTTGGGGCTGGGTGCTGGGTCCGGTGGGTATGTTGTTGTCTATTCCCCTGACTATCCTGGTCAAAATTGCCCTGGAGCGTGACCCCGGCACCCGCTGGCTGGGCATCATGCTGGGCGCCGCCAGGGCTGCTAATCCGTTACCCGTCCAAACAGGTGAAGTCGAGCCCGAAGCGCAACAGGGTCAGTCGGAATAGCTAGACGTTTTAGTCGAGCATTATCGTGTGAGCAATGGCTACTACCGAGGCGGCTGAACAGCGCAAAATTATTCACTGCGACTGTGATTGCTTTTACGCGGCGGTGGAGATGCGCGACGACCCCTCGCTGGCAGAAGT
>DLXZ01000149.1:1874-2274 GCA_003448675.1 Porticoccaceae bacterium | reverse complement strand
CCGCTGGCGGTGGGTGGCCACCCGGACCAACGGGGCGTAGTCGCTACCTGCAACTACGCGGCCCGGGATTATGGTATTCATTCGGCCATGCCCATGGCCCGTGCCCTGCGCCAGTGCCCCACGCTGGTGGTGATGCCGCCGGACTTCGCCAAATATCGCGCGGTGTCGGCTGATATTCGCGCCATCTTTGATGAATTTACCGAGCTGGTGGAGCCCCTGTCCCTGGATGAGGCATTCCTTGATGTCAGCGCCAGTTCAGATTTTGGTGGCAGCGCCACGTTGATCGCCAGGGAGCTTCGCAGGCGTGTCGCCGAACAAGTGGGTATCACGATCTCCGCCGGCGTGGCGCCCAATAAGTTCCTGGCCAAGATTGCCAGCGACTGGAACAAGCCCGATGGCC
>DLXZ01000149.1:1305-1616 GCA_003448675.1 Porticoccaceae bacterium | reverse complement strand
GACTGGAACAAGCCCGATGGCCTGTTTGTGATTACTCCCGGGCAGGTGGATGACTTCGTTCGGAACCTGCCCGTCGGCAAACTCTTTGGTGTCGGCAAAGTGACCGAGAAAAAGCTCCATGAACTCGGCGCTGTTACCTGTGGCGATCTGCGTGAGCTGCCGCTGGCGGCGCTGAGCGAGCGCTTTGGCGTCATGGGCCAGCGGCTTTATGAGCTGTGTCGCGGTATCGATAAGCGAGCCGTGAAAACCAACCGTCGCCGTAAATCCCTTAGCGTGGAAACTACTTTTGCCATTGATCTGGCCGACGTCGA
>DLXZ01000149.1:485-1102 GCA_003448675.1 Porticoccaceae bacterium | reverse complement strand
CCATTGATCTGGCCGACGTCGAGGTCTGCGCCGGCCATTTGGATAGCCTGTTTGACAAGCTCCTAAGCCGCTATAACAGACTGGATGGCGCTGGCGTGAACGAGGGCAATGTGCGGATGTTTTTGAAGATGCGCTTCGACGACTTCGCGGTGACCACTATTGAGCGTCAGTTCAAGCAGTTAAGCTTAAAGAGCTATCGCGAATTGTGTTGGGAGGCCTGGCAGCGCGGAGGCCGGCCAGTGCGCCTGCTGGGTATCGGCGTTCGCTTCGCCGACGCCGCCGAGGACCCGGATCAGTATCGTTTGTTTGATTGACCCGGGTGGCTGTGTTTTTTGTTTCCAAAGTGAATAAATGTCATTAGGCTGGGTCGACTAATAATAAAACCCGCAGACGCCTGCTCCCCGAGCGAGCCGGATGTCTGATAACAAGGGGGAAAATAATGACCATTGAACAAAATCACGGGACGGCGACGTCCATCAGCAGCGCTCAAGTAATGCATGCGGATATAGAGGTGCGGAGCGAGTTTGATCCGATTACCGCCGAGGTGATTCGCTCCTCGTTCGATAATATTGCCTCCGAGATGAGCCTGGTGCTGCTGCGCACCTCCGGCTCGCCGG
>DLXZ01000149.1:0-282 GCA_003448675.1 Porticoccaceae bacterium | reverse complement strand
GCGCACCTCCGGCTCGCCGGTGCTCACTGAATCCAAGGATTTTTCCACCATTTTGTTCGACGCCGATTGCAACCAGCTCGGTGTGGTTGGTTATCTGCTCTACCATCTGGCCAGCTCCCGACTGGGGGTACGCGCTATCGCCAGGGCCCGTTACCCGGACGATATCAACCCTGGCGATGCTTTTATATGCAATGACCCTCACAACATGGGGGCAGCCCACCAGGGTGATGTGGGCATCATCATGCCCATTTTTTATGATCTGGGCGGCGTGGAAACCCTGGT
>DLXZ01000231.1:9103-20781 GCA_003448675.1 Porticoccaceae bacterium | reverse complement strand
GCCGCTACGTCGAATTCAACCTGATCTACGATCGCGGCACCCTGTTCGGTCTGCAAACCGGCGGCCGCACGGAATCCATTCTCATGTCATTGCCGCCCCTGGCCAGCTGGCGTTACGACTGGCATCCCGAACCTGGAAGCCCGGAAGCCGAACTCTACGAGCGCTTCCTGCCAACCAGGGACTGGGTTTAACCATGGACTGCTCAAGCCGTGCCCGATAAATACGCGGTTTTTGGCAACCCGGTCGCTCATAGCCGCTCGCCGCAGATCCACAGGGCATTCGCCTCTGAAACCGGAGAAAACATCGAATACGACCGGGTGCTGGTGCCCAATGGCAAGTTTCGGGAAACGGCCAGACAGTTTCTGGCCAGCGGCGGCAGGGGTATGAATGTCACGGTGCCCTGCAAGGAAGATGCTTTTGCCTTCGCCAACAGTTTAAGTCCACGCGCGCAAAGAGCGGGCGCAGTTAACACCCTAAAGCTGGCAGCAGACAACACACTACTGGGTGACAATACCGACGGCCAGGGTCTACTCACCGACCTCACTGACAATCTGCAATGGCCGATAACAGGCCAGCGCTTATTGTTACTGGGCGCCGGTGGCGCCGCCCGCGGGGTTCTGGAACCCTTGTTGGCGCAAGGCCCGGCGACCCTGGTAATCGGCAATCGCACCTTGAGCAAAGCCCAGACCCTGGCGCAATCCTTTAGCGACCTGGGCAATATCCAGGCTTCCGGCTATCAAGACCTGGGTCAGCAAGCGTCCTTTGACCTGATTATCAACGCCACCAGCGCCAGCCTCGGCGGTGAATTGCCACCCCTGCCCGACAACATCATTGCCAGTAACAGCCACTGCTACGACATGCTCTATGGTGCTGACCCGACGATATTTATGGGCTGGGCCAGTGATCGGGGAGCCAAACAGGTTGTCGATGGCCTGGGCATGCTGGTGGAACAGGCTGCCGAATCCTTTTTCCTGTGGCGCGGGAAAAGGCCCCATACCAAACCCGTCATCGAAGCCATCCGCGCGGACCTGCTGGAGAACTGAGGGCTCATCGGCGAACCGGCCTGTTCTCATCCAGGCCGCCTTGTGCATCAGGGGCACGCGTGCGCATAATCTCCGCTAGACAACACCGAGACAACACAGTGAAACCACAACAGGTGTTCCGGGCCTACCCGCAGGATGTCGACACCGCCAACCAGGCGGTGATCAATCGTTATTGTGGTCGTTGTGGCGCGACCTGCGAACAACAGCACCTCGAAGGGGGTATCCGCTCCGCCTGTGGCGCCTGCGGTTTTATCCACTACAAAAACCCCCAGCCAGCCATCGCCGTGCTTATCGAGCGGGATAAACATTTCGTATTGGGTAAGCGCATTTCCAAAAGCCTCGGCCACGGCCAGTGGTGCCTGCCCTGCGGCTATGTGGAATATCACGAGGACTATCTGAGCGCGGCGGTGCGGGAAGTCAGGGAGGAAACCACCATGGACGTGCGCATCAAATCCATTATCAGCGTGGTGACCAACTACCTGAAACCCAATATCCACTCCCTGGTTACCGTACTCAGCGCGGAAGTCGTCAATGGTGAACTAAACGCGGGCGACGGCATGGAGGAAGTCCGGTGGTTTCCCTATACAGGGAATTTTCCGGAAATGGCCTTCGAGGCCGACACCCATATCATCAGCCGCTATTTTGAAACCAACCTGATCGGCGCGCCGGTGGATCTCAACTACGCAGACCCCAATTAACCAAACCCCAGGAATACACATCCATGAGTTGGCAAAGCCCACGGGGAATTTACCCCGCCACCCGCCTGCGACGCAGTCGCCGTCATGATTTTTCCAGGCGTCTGGTCAGAGAAAACCAGCTGTCCTGCGACGACCTGATCCTGCCGGTTTTTGTCCTGGAAGGCAGTAACCGACGGGAAGCGGTTACTTCCATGCCCGGTGTCGAGCGCCTGTCCATCGACCTGCTGACTGAACTGGCGCGACAATGTTCGACCCTCGGCATTCCCGCTCTGGCACTGTTTCCAGTCACGCCGCCGGAGAAGAAAAGTCTCAATGCCGAGGAAGCCTGGAATCCCGATGGCCTGGCCCAGCGGGCGGTCCGGGCGGTAAAGGAAGCGGTGCCAGAGCTGGGCCTGATTACCGATGTGGCCCTCGACCCCTTCACCACCCACGGCCAGGACGGCATCCTTGGTGAGAACGGCCGGGATACGGGCTATGTGCTTAACGATGTCACCGTCGAAGCGCTAACCCGCCAGGCGCTGTCCCACGCCGAGGCTGGCGCCAACATCGTCGCACCCTCGGACATGATGGACGGTCGCATCGGCGCCATTCGTTCCGCCCTGGAACGGGACGGACACAACAATACCGCCATCCTGGCCTATTCAGCCAAGTACGCATCAAGCTATTACGGCCCCTTTCGCGACGCCGTGGGCTCCGCGGGCAACCTCAAGGGTGGCGATAAATTCAGCTACCAGATGGATCCAGCTAACAGTGACGAGGCCCTCCACGAGTGCGCGCTCGACCTGGCCGAGGGCGCCGATATGATCATGGTCAAACCGGGCATGCCCTATCTGGACGTCGTCCGACGGGTCAAGGACGAACTCCAGGCTCCCACTTTCGTTTATCAGGTCAGCGGCGAATACGCGATGCACTGCGCAGCCTTCGAGCACGACTGGTTGAACCGGGAGGCGGTGATTCTGGAATCCCTGCTGGCCTTCAAACGGGCCGGGGCCGACGCCATCCTGACCTACTTCGCCCTGGAAGCGGCGAAACTGTTGCAAGGCCAAAACTAACGGTGGATCGCGCTTTTGCACTGCTACACACCTATCTGGGAGGTGGGGGACAAACCTGCCTCCTGGTAGCCGACGAAAACCTGGGTGAAGCGTCTTTCAATACCATCGACTCAGGGATAGACGTTATCAGCAACCGTTTCGACATTGCCCACTCCGCCCAAAACGCGGGTCTGCAAACACACTTTAACGACTTCGATTTCAGCGGCTACCCCGCCAACCACTTTGCCCGCCTCTGTTATCGCCTATCCAAGGAAAAGGCCGTGGTCGAGCACGTCATCCGCCAGGCCTTGCGGGTACTCCAGGTCGAGGGGGAGCTAATTCTCTGCGGCGCTAAAAACGAGGGGCTCAAGCGCTTTGCAAAATACGCAGCGCAACTGTTTCAAGGCAGTGCGGACATTCGCAAAACCGGCTCCCTTTACCTTGCTCGCATCACCAAAAACGGTAATGAAGCCAGTACCCAGCCACCGCCGGATGACTACGGCCAGACCTTGCCGGTAGAGGTGGATCTGGAAGACCTGGGACTGCCGTCCCTGCAGGGACGGACGCGGATAACGCTGGCCAGCAAGGCGGGAATGTTCGGCGCCGGCAGGATTGATGCGGGCAGCGCCATGCTGGCAGCCTGTATGCCGGCTTTTTTTGCCGGCTTTGATCGAGCGCCCCGAAGCTTGCTCGATCTCGGCTGCGGGTATGGCTATCTCAGCGTTTGCGCCGGCGGCTTTGGTTTCGAGCGTATCGTCGCCACCGATAATTGCGCCGCAGCAATAGAAGCCTGTAAAAAAAATGCCGCAACCTCGGGCCTACCCATTGAAGTGATCGCCGATGATTGCGCCGGGTCAATCCGTGACCCGTTCGATGTGGTGCTCTGCAATCCCCCTTTCCATCGGGGGTTTAAAGCTGATTCCCGTCTTGGGCTACGTTTTCTGCAGACCGCCGCCAACCGTCTGAAGCCACATGGTCAGGCCCTGTTCGTGGTAAATCAGTTCATTCCCCTGGAAAAGCTGGCGGCCAGCTATTTCGAAAGCCTCGAAGTCATCGCCCGCGACCCAAGCTTTAAACTGATGACCTTGAGCAGGCCACGCCTTCGATATTAGTCAGGGCGACAATTGCGCCATCACTGCCTGCAAACGCCGCCGCAAAGCTGAACCGGCGGCGCTGTAGCTAATACCGCGGCGGGCAAACTGCCCGGCCAGCTGATCCTTACCCTGGCCCAGATAGGCGCTGGCCAGGACCAGGTAGACTTCCGCTGCTCGGGGGTCCAGGCGTTGAGCGCGCTCGGCAACGGCAATCGCTCGATCAAAGTCGTCCTGGCGATAGTGCCCCCAGGCCGCTTCCAGCAGACTGTCCACTGCTTTACCCGCCGACCCCGACGACGACTCGACTGGCGCAATCGCATAAGTTGGTGCCTGCTCCTCTTCCGATACGGCATCGGTGGCGGGCTCGGGGTAAGAGCCAGCAGGCGGCGCCGAAACGGGCGAGGGGCTATGGATCGGCGCCGGCGCGCCTTGGTACATGGGTGCACAAGCCGTCAGCAACGCGGCCAGTACCAGGGAGCTTCCCACCCCCATGCATTGATACCACCGGCCACCCCTTACCTCCCCGCTATTCATATCCTGTCTTTCCCTGGTTTTATTTGAAAAAGCATTCACCAGCCCAGAACCCCTCTGAGCCAGTCGGCAATATTACCGCCCCGATCACGCTCGCTACAGCGAGCAAAATCGACGGGTTCACTGCCTTTGATAAACGGAAGTTTACGGGCGCCCTCACAATCCGCCCCACTGAGCAGGCCGGTTCGCGTTTCCACCCAGTGGTATTCAACGTTTTCAGGCTGGACAAAATTCAGGGAAGAGACGCCAATTCGCGCCATGATTTGCGCCCATACCTTCAGCGCACCCGTGGAACCGGTCAGAGGCATCATGCCGTTGTCATCCCGCCCCACCCAGACAACGGCGAGATAGTTACCACCAAAGCCAGCAAACCAGCTGTCCCGCTGATCATTGGAGGTGCCGGTCTTGCCTGCCAGGGCTACTTCGGGCCCTATCGTTGCATAAGCCCCCTTACCGGTGCCCTCGCGCACCACCGCTTGCATGGCGTACTGGAGCAGATGCATGACACCCGGCTCGAAGCGCGCCTCGCTCTGACGCGGATAACGCTTGAGCGGCTGATTGTCGCTCGTGTAAACCGACTCGATGGCGCTGAGGGGACTGTAATAGCCGTCACTGGCAATGGTGTGATAAAGACTCGCCACATCCAGAGGCGACATACTCACTCCACCCAGGGCCAAAGCAGGCACTTGGGGCAGGTCGCCATCATAGCCCAGCTCTCTCACGGTTTTAGCCACTGCGGCTACGCCCAGTTGAGCTGCAAGGCGAGCAGTGGCCTGATTATAGGAACGCGCCAGGGCTTCGTAGGCTGGCACCTGACCATGCTCAAGACGATCAAAATTTTTCGGCTGCCAATGGCTGCCATCGGCCAGCGCCAAACTGAACGAACTGTCATCTACAAGCGAGGACAGGGTAAAACCCCGGCCAAGGGCGGTTAAATAAACCGCCGGCTTAATGGTCGAGCCAACCGAACGCCGGGCATCCAGAGCCCGATTAAACCCAGCAACCCCGCCCTTGCGCGAACCCGCCAGCGCCACGACTTCGCCAGTGCCCACGCGCACAACCACAGCTGCCGCCTGCAAACTGTTATTCTCCAGACGCCATTGGCGCTCCAGCTCTGTCAACTGTTTTGCCAGTGTGGCCTGCACTCGCCGCTGTAGCTGCGGATCAAAACTGGTAAACACCCGCAGACCTTCCGAGCGCAGGGCCTTTTCCGGGTAGTCCCGGCGCAACTGCCGCTGTGTCAGGTCAAGGTAGCCGGGAAACAGATTCATGCTGGTGCCCGGCTTACTGGAAATATCCAGGCCTCGGCCCTTCGCCCGCCGTGCTGAGTCACCATCAAGCATTTTCAGGCTCGCCAGCTGATCAATGACCAGATCTCTGCGCGCCAGCGCCCGCTCGGGATGTCGCCGGGGGTCGTAGTAGGAGGCGCCCTTTAACAGACCGGTCAGTAATGCCACCTGATGAACATCCAGCTCTCGTAGCGGTTGGCGAAAATAATGGCGGCTGGCCATGCCAAAACCGTGGATCGCCCGCTTGCCGGCCTGACCCAGATAAATTTCGTTAATATAGGTTTCGAGAATTTCAGCCTTGCTGTAGTGAAGTTCAAGGAGCACGGCCATGACCGCTTCCAGCCCCTTGCGCACCAGGGTTCGCTCTCGGGTGAGATAGAAATTCTTCACCAGCTGTTGCGTGATGGTGCTGCCACCCTGGCTCATTTTCCCCTGGCGCAGATTCCCGAGCAGCGCGCGAGCAATACCACGGAGGGAAACCCCGCGATGGTGGTAGAAATTACGGTCTTCCACGGCCAGCAGGCTATCGATAAGGTAAGGGGGCAAATCCTCCAGCAAAACGGGCTCGCGATCTTCCAGGTGCTCAGGGTAAATGCCGCCGATCAGCAGCGGTTCCAGGCGAGCCAGGGCCAGGGCTTTGCCGGCGCCGTCCCTGATTGAGCGAATACCTCTACTATCGAATCGGAGCTGAATATTTTGCTCTGGCTGTTCACCATCCCAAAACTCAAAGACCCGGGAGCGAATATTCAGCCGCTGGCCCTGGAGCCAAAACTGGCCCGGCCCATTGACGGAATCGACTTGCCGATACCCCAGTTTACTCAGCTCCCAAAGTAATTGGTCACGGCTTAAATTCAGACCCTCATAAAGCTCCAGAGGTCGACTGTAGACATGGCTCGGCAAGGACCATTTGGCGCCAGAAAATTTTTCCCTGACGATGAAGTCCAATATCAGCACACCCCCAGCGCCCACCAACAGGACCAACAGGATAAGCCACCGGGCGAGGCGCCGAAGCCGACCCGGCCGGGCACGTCGGCGCTGGTTTTTTTTCGTCTTAGGCTTCTTTTTACTCGGCAATACCCGCTCCTATACGCAAAAGTCTCCCGGCACTCACCACCCTTGCCGGAGCCACCGAATCATAGCAAGTCAACCGGGTGTTTACTCTGTCGGAGTGGCGGCGATAATGGACGCTTTTAGGAGATCAGCTGACATATGACCGACAAGCAGTACCACGTTTACGGCATCGGCGCGGCCCTGGTGGATACCGAGATCGAAGTCCAGGATCATGAACTAAGCGCCTTTGGCATTGAAAAGGGGCTCATGACCCTGGTTGATGAAGCCAGACAGGAAACGCTCATGGAGCACCTGGAGGACCATCTTATTGTCGCCCGACGCACCAGTGGCGGATCGGCCGCGAACAGTATAATCGCGGTCAGCTGCTTTGGCGGTGACTGCTATTATTCGTGCAAGGTTGCCGACGACGATAACGGCCACTTCTACCTTGCCGACCTGAGCGCAGCCGGCGTTCACCACCCCGGTAACGGTGCGCTATCCGAAGGCACCACCGGCAAATGCCTGGTGCTAATCACCCCCGATGCCGAGCGCACTATGAATACCTATCTCGGCATCAGCGAAACCATTGGCGTCGCCAACCTGGATCTGGCAGCGGTCGCCGCTTCTCACTATCTGTATATCGAAGGCTATCTGGTAACGTCCGACAGCGGCAAGGAAGCCTGCATTGTTGCTCGCGAGCATGCCGAGGCGAACGGCACCAAAACCGCCCTGAGCCTGTCCGACCCCGGCCTCGTTACACATTTCCGGTCCGGACTCCAGGATATGGTCGGCGATGGTGTCGACCTGCTGTTTTGCAACCGCGAGGAAGCTTTGGCCTGGACCGGCGAACAGGAAATGCCAGCGGTATTAGAGGCGATGAAAGCCAGCGCTGGCGCCTTTGCCATTACTCTCGGCGCCCGGGGAGCACTTGTCTTTGACGGCAACAACCTGCATGAGATAGCGCCCACCCCGGTCACCGCGGTGGACACCAATGGCGCCGGCGATATGTTCGCCGGGGCGTTTTTATACGGTATTACTTCGGGTATGAACTACGCTCAGGCCGGACGACTGGCCAGTATCGCCGCGGCTAATGTGGTCACTCAGTTCGGCCCCCGGTTACACCGGGATCAGCACAAAACCGTGCTGGAATCTCTGCAAATTAGCACTCGTTAAGGATAGGGGACCCAGCTAACGACGAAGCACCAATCAGGGGAAAAACTTGTCAAGGGTCTGTGGAATGTCGATATAAAAGCCCTGTCCGTAGTCGACACCAATCTGCTCCAAAATGGCAAGCTGGCTCTGATTCTCGATACTTTCCGCAATCGTGGAAATACCCATGATATGAGCCAGATGATTAATCGCGCTAACCATGGAGTAATCGACATCATTAAATTCTATATTGCGGATAAAACTGCCATCGAACTTTAGAAAGTCCACCGGCAAGTCCTTCAGGTAACCAAAGGACGAGAGACCACTGCCGAAATCATCCAGAGAAAAATAACACCCCCTCGCCTTGACCTGATGTATCAGATCAAGTGCCCGGTCAAATTCCCGGATCGCCGTGGTTTCGGTGATTTCAAATTGCAGCTGCCGCGGATCTATATTTGAATCATCGATAAGTTGCAGCAAATAATTCTTGAAACGCTCATCACCTATCGTCGCCCCGGACAGATTCACGGACAGTCGTAAATCCGACTGATTTCGAAGTGCTTTACCGCCAAGGTCCGCGATCACCCGCTTCACCACCCAGCGATCAATATCGTCGATTAACCCATACTGCTCCGCCGCGGGGATAAATTCACCGGGTGCTACGAGCTGTCCACCCTCGTCTTGCAAACGAATCAGCACCTCAAAGTGACTGTATTGCTTCCGATCACCGCCAAGGGCAATAATGGGCTGATAGTAAAGCTGGAAACGATCCTGTTCGATGGCGTCGGAAATTTTGGGCACCCAGGTCGCAGCCTTTCGCAACACCGGTCGGTCTTCCTGCTCCTGGCGAAAATGTACGCGGTTCCGGCCAACTTCTTTTGCCGCGGCACAGGAAGCCGCCGCCGCCACCAGCACATCGGTTTCCGAACTGGTACTGCTATCGATGATTTCAACGCCGACATTGACGCCAATCTTCAGACGGCGCTCCTCCCAGGGAAAAGAAAAAGACCGAACCTGCTGCAACATTGTTTCGATCAATTCGTTGACCTCGTCCACCGAGCATTCCTGCAAAAGGACCGCGAACTCATCATTACCCACCCGCGCCACCAAATGATCGACTCCCACCACCTCCTGCAACAACTTGCCACACTCCAGCAGCAGCATATCTCCGGCCACGCGCCCACCCGTGTCATTGACGAGGGAAAAACTGTGCAGGTCAATATATAGAAGCGCATGGCGCTGATCGCCAAGACGAGCCGACTCGATAGCTTGCGCCAGCCGGGCTTCAAGAAAGCGTCGGTTGGGCAATTGTGTGAGGGGATCGTGATCCGTTTGCCAGGACAACCGGCTGGACATCCTGGTGGCCGGATCGATGGTTCTAAACACCAACACACAGCCAGTAATACGATTCTGGCGATCCCGCAGTGGCATTGCCGAACCACTGATTGCAATCGGCGCGCGCTGCTTTACCAGCAACTGCGTATTGTCCGGGGTTACACAGGTGGTGCCTCTGCGTAATGCTTCACCGCAGGGATCAATATGGGCTCCTCTTTCGTCCTGCATTTGCAGTAGAGACTGGATTGCCGCACCGTAACCCTGCTCCGATCCCAGGCCAAGCATCTCCAAACCCACCGGGTTTATCTGTTCAACCGCACCCTCGGCATCGGTCAGTACAATGCCGTCGGTGACCTGACTGAATACCGCGGCCAACAATTCACGTTGGCGCTTCAGGGCCTCCAGGTTCCCCGTTTGCGAAGAAATATCCCGGCACCACAGGACAAAATAACCACCCCCGCGCAGAGAAGGACAGACGGTAATCTGGTAAGTGTGAGCTCGCCCATCAGCGTCGACAATCTCCATCTGGCTTTCTGGAGCTTGCTTGAGCCGGGTGGCCACCAATGCCCGGTAATCATCGGATTCGGCAGCATCACTTAAAGCTGGAAACAACAAGCGCAGCGGTGTGCCAATGAGCTGCTCCCGGGAAAACCCACTGACCTCCAGCAAATGCTCGTTGACGCCCCCTATAAGACCACTCGCAGAGACTTCAATAAGCGGATGCTCAGAGGATTCAAGCTGGACGACGAAACCTTCATCTTCACCAGACAAATTATCGTCATGCTTCGGCATTTCGAGACGATCATTCCTAATACTGGTCGAAGAGGCAACTGGTGTGGAAGTGTAGGGTGCCTCCATAAATTCGAGCAAACAACCCCGACCATCCCGCCACGACATTGGGGTCAAGGCAAATCGAGACAAAGGTAACAGACGATCACCGCGAGTCATGGCCGCTTCCAGCTGGTCAAGGCGTCGTGGTTCCCGATCCAGGGTCCAGGTAAGCGCCTCTTGGGATCGCAGCGCTTCGTCAATGCCTCTTGCAAACTCGCCGCCGACAATGGCCGGAATCATCGCTTCAAGGGATCGCCCCAGCGCCTCCGCGCCAGTGATGCCGGTCCAGTCACCCATCCACGTATTCCAGACCAACACATGCCCGTTCTGATCTAGAACGACGACACCATGGGTTTGGCTATCCACCCGCTCGACGAGGAGCTCGCGCAGCTTTTCGTCATTGAGGACATTCAAATCCAGGTTTGGCTCAGCCCCGGTCACACAACCCTCCGGCCAGACACACTAACCCCGCGCTCACCCAGGGCCCTAAAGCCATGAGACCGGGGAGTGGCTGTTACAACCCGTTTTGCCTGTGCAACATATTGTTTTAACGATGCTGACGTCACCTGTAAATCCTTTACCGGCATCTCCGCATTGCTAGCGTGTTGTTCACCCATTATCGGGTCCGGGTTTAACCCTGGGACAACAATTCCCGCATATCGATTATCGCGGCATTAGCTCGACTAATGTACGAAACCATGGTCAAGGAATGGTTAGCCAGCAGCCCAAAACCACTGCCGTTGACAATGATGGGGCTACGCAGGGGTGTTTGAGTTGCTTCGAGCTCTCGAATAATTTGCTGCAAGCTGACGAGGGCGTTTTTCTTTTCCAGCACCGTGCCGAAATCCGCTTCTATGGCTTTCAGGAAGTGAACCAGCGCCCAGGTGGTGCCCCGCGCTTCATAGAAAACATCATCCAGTTCGTGCCAGGGGGTCTTGCGATAGCTTTCGGCGGGCGTCGGCGTCGACTGCCGGGCGCCGCTTTCACCAGCCAGATCAATGTTGAGATGGCGCTGACCGACACTGGCGCCCAGACGCTGAGACAAGCTACCCAGCCGCGCCTCCACCGTGCTCAGCCAGTAGCGCAGGTTATCGGCGCGGGCATAAAACTGGGCATTGTACTGGTCGTCATCGACCAGTCGGGCAAGATACAGTTGTAAATGCTTGCGTCCTTCCTGGTATTCCGTCTCGGTGGCGGGCAATATCCAGCTTTCATGGTCAAAATTAAACCGGGGCTCCGCCAGCGCCAGATCCGGATCTTCCGTGGATTGGGACTGGGAGCGGGCAAAGGATTCCCGCAGCGCCTTGGCCAGATCCCGCACCTGAATAATCACACCATATTCCCAATTAGGAATATTATCCAGCACCACACCCGGAGGCAGGACGTCGTTACTCAGATAGCCCCCGGGCTTCTCCAGCAGGGTATCCACTACCGCGATCAAAGCGCCTACCGTCGCCTCACCGGCTAGCGGCTCGGCCCCAATCTCAACAGGGTTGATGTCTGGCTCCCGACTCCAGTAGAAACCCAGGATCAGACAAATCAGCAACAACAGTAACAATACCCGGGTAGCCCAGGTAAAACCCACTGAGCGCTCCGCACCACCGGCAGTTCGCCTGCCGCGCCTGCC
>DLXZ01000231.1:5216-8921 GCA_003448675.1 Porticoccaceae bacterium | reverse complement strand
TTCCCCCTGCCGCGCCTGCCACTACCCAGCTCGGCTATCCGGGCTTTCCAGTCTTGTCTAGTCATTCGATGCCTCTGCCGCTATTTAACTGTTATTTGGTTAACCCGCAAGCAACGCGTACCTCTGTATATCAAACACTTAGCTTCGGCTACTCAAAAGCTTCATAATAGCTGAAAACCTTTGGATAATCTGCGTGTCGAAGCAACAGTTTTAGAAAGAACTCCCTCTATGTCGAGAAATTACCCGCATTTACGCCACTTTACCGTCGCCTGGGTGGCGCTGCTTGTATGTCTCCCTCTGAGCAGCCTCGCCACTGCCGCCGGTAACAGCCTGTCTAACGCCCCCTCGTCACTGAACACCGGCCTGGAAGCGCCCCTTGAATTCCTGCCCGTGGAAGAAGCCTACCGCCTCTTACCGAGCCTTGAAGGCGAAACACTGATCATCGACTGGATGATCGCCCCCGGGTATTACCTCTACAAACATCGTTTTGCGATCGCCAGTATCGTCGACGCAACTCAGCCAGCTGGTGAAAACCTTGCCTTGCAATTCGAACCCGGGCAAGTGATCTACGACGACTACTACGAAAAAGACCTCGAAGTTTATTATCAGGACACCCGGGTCAGCGCCGCGTTACCGCAAAGCCCTGCCGACAAAGCCACCACTTATGTAGTCAGCGTCACCTCCCAGGGCTGCGCTGATGCCGGACTGTGTTATCCACCGCGTACCGACTACCTTGAAGTCGACCTCACCCAACAACTCGTGACGCCACTTGCCGCGCCGCCCCTGGCCGGCGCTAATAGCGAGCGCCCTGCTTTTGGATCTGCCACGGTGGGCGGGATACAAAACCCACCCCACAGCCTGGTGGTCATTTTCCTGCTGGCCCTTGCTGGCGGGGTTATTCTTAACCTGATGCCCTGTGTGTTTCCCGTGCTTTCCATCAAAGTCATGTCAACCACCGCGGCCCATCTGGGTGAGCACAGTAAACATCTGCACAGCCTTGCCTATACCGCGGGCATTATCCTGTCTTTTCTGGTCATCGCCGCCGCCATGTTGGCACTGAGAGCCAGTGGCGAGGCTATCGGCTGGGGTTTCCAGTTACAGTCGCCGTTATTTGTGGCGCTCCTGGCCTATCTGATGTTTGCCATCGGCCAGAGCTTTTCCGGCCAGCTGACCATCGGCGGCCGCTGGATGAACATCGGTCAGAACCTGACCCAGAGCACCCGTGTCAGCGGCTCCTTTATGACTGGCGTGCTGGCCACGGTTGTCGCCAGCCCCTGTACCGCGCCCTTTATGGGCACTGCCCTGGGTATCGCGCTAACTCAACCCGCCGCTGTCAGTCTCGGTATCTTTGCCGCACTGGGGCTGGGCATGGCCCTGCCCTTTCTGATCCTGTCCTGGCTTCCCGGGCTTATGGAGAAACTGCCGACGCCGGGCCCCTGGATAGGCACCTTCAGCCAGCTGCTCGCCTTCCCACTGTACGCCACGGTGATCTGGCTGTTGTGGGTTCTGGGCCGGCAGACCAGTATTGATCATGCCGTACTGGTCAGCCTGGGCATCCTGCTTATCGCGTTCGCCATCTGGCTACACAAACGACCCGCGAAAATCCTGACCCGCGCACTCGGCATCGCCGCCCTGGCTGGCGCGCTGAGCCTGGCGGCTATTCGTCCCACCGATGGCGCTAACACGGAAACCATCTGGCAACCCTATTCAACCGCTCGCCTGATGGAGCTGAGAGAAGCAGGGCAAGCGGTATTTGTTAATCTCACCGCGGACTGGTGTATCACCTGTCTGGCCAATGAAAAAATCGCACTTAATTCCGATACTTTCCGCGCCGCCCTGCGTGACGGGAATATCACCTACCTAAAGGGTGACTGGACCAACCGTAATCCAGAGATTACCCATCTGCTGAACAATCATGGGCGCACCGGTGTCCCTCTCTATCTGTACTATGATGCCGTCGGTAACGCGCCGAAAATCCTGCCTCAGTTGTTAACGGAGACCATCGTTTTAAAGGCTTTTGGCCAGACCACCCCCTGAACCACGCTCTCGCGAATGGGCGCGACCCAGGGCAGACGAACAGACCTACCACGCAAAACAAAGCCAGCCAACTGCACCGAAAACCGTCATATCATCGGCAAAAATCCCGAAAACTGGACAAAACCCGCATCCTGATGCACACTGCGCGCCATTCCCCGAGAGCAACTCAAAAAAGAGGTGAAATGGCGACCATTCTGGTGCTACACGGACCCAACCTGAACCTGCTGGGAACCCGTGAACCGGCCGTTTACGGTTCCGCCACGCTTGAAGACATCAACCGCCGCCTGACCGAGCGCTGTATTGAAGCGGGCCACCATCTGCTGGCCCTGCAAAGCAACGCCGAATACGAGCTGATCGAGCGCATCCACGACGCTAGCAAGGAGGGGGTTAATTTCATTCTATTCAACCCGGCCGCCTTCACCCATACCAGTGTCGCGTTGCGCGATGCCCTGCTGGCAGTCTCAATCCCGTTTATTGAAGTGCACCTGTCCAATGTCCATGGTCGCGAGGACTTCCGCCAGCATTCCTATTTCGCCGACATCGCCCAGGGCACAATCAGTGGCTTCGGGGCACAAAGCTACATACTGGCGCTGGAGGCGGCGCTGGAACATGTAGCCCAATAACTCCACCAAGCAACCCTTTCCCGGTAAGGAAAACTTTCAATGGATATACGCAAAGTCAAAAAGCTGATCGAATTACTGGAAGAGTCCGATATCGCCGAACTTGAAATCAAGGAAGGCGAGGAATCCGTGCGCATTACCCGCAATAAGGCTGGCGCCGCCATTGCGGCCCCGGTAGTCGCGGCGGCTCCGATCGCGGCGCCCGCACCCACTCAGACTGCAGACCCGGTTGCCGAAACCTCGGCTGCCCCTACGGCGATTGACGGTCATGTGATCAGCTCTCCCATGGTCGGCACGTTTTACCGGGCGCCGGCGCCCGGGGCGCCCCCCTTTGTTGAAGTGGGTCAATCAGTCAAGCCCGGCGATGTCCTGTGTATTGTAGAGGCCATGAAAATGATGAATCAGATCGAAGCGGACAAGGCAGGTACTGTCAGTGCAATTCTGGTTGAAGACGGTGAAGCTATCGAGTTCGACCAGGCGCTGATCACCATTACCTGAGTGATCCCATACACCGATCACACTCCCCCAATGCTTAAGGAAGCCTACCGGCCATGCTGGAAAAAGTCTTAATCGCCAATCGCGGCGAGATCGCCCTTCGTATTCTCCGCGCCTGCCGGGAGTTGGGCATTAAAACCGTGGCCGTCCACTCCAAAGTGGACGCCGACTTAAAACATGTGCGCCTGGCTGACGAAACTGTCTGCATCGGCCCCAACTCGCCCACCGAAAGCTACCTGAATATTCCGGCCATCATCAGTGCGATGGAAGTTACCGACTCCGTCGCCGTGCACCCCGGCTACGGCTTTCTCGCCGAAAATGCCGACTTCGCCGAGCAGGTGGAACGCTGTGGCTTTACCTTCATTGGCCCCAGCGCAGACGTAATTCGCACCATGGGTGACAAAGTCGCGGCCATCGCCGCCATGCGCAAGGCCGGCGTACCCACCGTACCCGGCTCAAACGGAGCCCTGGACGACGACAACGAACGCAGCCTTGCTATCGCCAGGGACATTGGCTACCCAGTGATTATCAAGGCTGCAGCCGGTGGTGGCGG
>DLXZ01000231.1:4436-4855 GCA_003448675.1 Porticoccaceae bacterium | reverse complement strand
CTCGAAACACCGCGCCATGTCGAGGTGCAGGTGTTGGCCGACACCCATGGCAATGCCATCCACCTGGGTGACCGGGACTGCTCCCTGCAACGCCGCCACCAGAAAGTTCTCGAGGAAGCGCCGGCCCCGGACATCGACCCTGAAGCGCGACAGGCGGTATTCGATGCCTGCGTTGCCGCCTGCAAGGAGCTAGGCTACGTGGGTGCGGGCACCTTCGAATTCCTCTACGAAAATGGCAATTACTACTTTATTGAGATGAATACCCGGGTACAGGTGGAACACCCGGTCTCGGAAATGATTACCGGCGTAGACATCGTCAAGGAACAACTGCTGATTGCCAGCGGTGAACCCATGAGCTTCAGCCAGGATCAGATTGTCTTTCGCGGCCATGCCTTCGAATGCCGCATCAACGCCGAAGA
>DLXZ01000231.1:3819-4223 GCA_003448675.1 Porticoccaceae bacterium | reverse complement strand
ATGCCGCATCAACGCCGAAGATTCGGTAACGTTCATGCCCAGCCCCGGCAAAGTCACCACGTTCCACCCCCCCGGCGGCAATGGTGTGCGTGTCGACTCACACCTCTACTGCGGCTACGTAATACCGCCTAACTACGACTCCCTGATCGCCAAAATCATCACCTATGGCAAGGATCGGGAAGCGGCCCTGGCGCGTATGAAAACCGCGCTGGACGAACTTTTTATTCTTGGCATCAAAACCAATACCGACCTGCAACGGGACCTGGTCTCCGATGCGGAATTCAAACAGGGCGGGGTTAACATCCACTACCTGGAGAAGAAACTGGGCCTCTGAGCGCACACCAACCCCAGGGAACGGAATTTCGTGCAATTTGGCAGGGACCGCGGCGCGATATGAGCTGGCT
>DLXZ01000231.1:3100-3570 GCA_003448675.1 Porticoccaceae bacterium | reverse complement strand
CAATTACACATTGATATCAATCGAGATGCCGAGCAGCAATTTGAACAAATCTTGCTCGGTCTCGGCGCCGTTTCGGTAACGCTTTCGGATGCGAGCGACCAAGCCATTCTGGAACCCGGCGTCGGCCAGACGCCGCTGTGGAATCAGCTCACGCTCAGCGCCCTGTTTCCCTCCGACACCGACACCGACACCATCCTTCTGCAGCTCTGCGCCCAAACCGGCGCCAGCCTCCCCACCTGGCGCTGGGAAACGCTGGAGGATGAGGTTTGGGAAACCCGCTGGCAAAACGACTTCAAACCACTGCAATGCGGCCGCAGATTGTGGATCTGCCCCAGTTGGTGTGAACCGCCACGGCCAGACGCCGTAAACCTGCAACTGGATCCGGGTCTCGCCTTTGGCACCGGCACCCACCCCACCACCTTCCTCTGTCTCGAGTGGCTGGAAGGTCTGGTGCTAGAGGGCAAAACATT
>DLXZ01000231.1:2198-2882 GCA_003448675.1 Porticoccaceae bacterium | reverse complement strand
AGTGGCTGGAAGGTCTGGCGCTAGAGGGCAAAACATTCATTGATTACGGCTGCGGCTCCGGGGTTCTGGCCATCGCCAGCCTGGCGCTGGGAGCCGACCACGCCAGCGCCGTGGATAACGACCCCCAGGCGCTCTCGGCAAGCGCGGACAATGCCCAGCGCAACGCTATTGAGCCCGAGCGCCTAACCATCAGCACGCCGGAAACGATGATTGCAAACCCGTCTGACTACCTGGTAGCAAATATCCTGGCCGGCCCCCTGATCGAGCTAGCCCAGACACTGGGCGACCTGGTCAAAAACGGGGGGGCAATATGCCTGTCGGGAATACTCACCAGCCAGCACAATGCGGTTTCCAACGCTTACAAATCCGCGTTTACCCTGGAACCTCCAGTCGAACAAGACGGCTGGCTACGGCTGGTGGGCTACAAACGTTGATGGTCTGGCGGTGAATACTGAAGTTGAACAGACCCGTTGTCCCCACTGCAATATCGCATTCCATGTTAATGCTACACAGCTGAAAGCGGCACAGGGGACCGTTCGTTGCGGCATCTGCCTGAACCTGTTCGATGCCGCCGAGCATGGCTTCCAGGCACAACCCTCCCCACCTGCTGAGTACATTTCCGATAGCGCGGAACACACCACAGCGCTTACTGAAACGACACCACCTGACGAACCTGACGAACCT
>DLXZ01000231.1:834-1956 GCA_003448675.1 Porticoccaceae bacterium | reverse complement strand
ACGAACCTGACGAACCTGACGACATCAAGGATATTTCTGATTCATTGGAACACGCCAGTAACGTTGAAGGAGCTGTCAGCGACATTGACGACCGTCATGAAGTGGAAGACGCTTCCTCAGTCGAACCGCGATCACCAGAAAGCATCGAACCGGGATCGCTGTCACTGGATCTCGATAAGCTGGCGAAGCATCTTGCCCCGGCCAGAAACACCAAGCTTGACGCCAACGCCGGGGGCGAGACCCCGCTCCCCGAGCCTGTCCCATCCCCACGCCAGCAAGTAACGCGCCTGCTAGGTTTTTTCGCCAGCGCGGTACTTCTGGCGGCACTATTACTGCAGTTATTATTCCACTATTCCGCCCACCTGAGCCTCAAACCCGGTTACCGCCCAATGGTCGAGCTTCTGTGCAACCAACTCGGCTGCCCCGTGGCGGAATTAAGAGACCCCAGTTTAATCAGCGTCGAAGCTCTCTCGATCCAGAAACATCCCTCCTTAAAAAAGGTGTTGACCGTGGAAGCAATTTTGGTAAACCGCGCGACCTATGCCCAGCCTTTTCCGGACACAACATTACATTTCATGGATGTCCGCGGCCAAACGCTGGTCCAGCGGTCATTTGATCCAGGCCAATATTTGCCCGAAACCATGAAGGGTATCAAAGTCATGCTGCCCTCCTTCGCTTACCAGATCCGACTGGAGTTGTTAGCGCCCGACCAGGAAGCGGTATCCTATGCCCTGATAGTCGATGAATAATAGAATTAGTTGGCCAGGACACCTTTCTCCATCGCCTTTCACCAAGTATGATGGCCGGCCCTTATTAGATACCGGCTAGCGTTTTTTCGAGAGGGTCATCGTGATTCAAATCGGCAAACATTCACTAGACAATGTCGCCGTGCTCGCGCCCATGGCGGGCGTCAGCGATCAACCCTTTCGGGAAATATGCCAACGCCACGGCGCCGGCAGCACCTGCGCCGAAATGCTGACCGCCGACTGGCGGTTATGGTCTTCCAGAAAATCCAGCACTCGTCTACCCGCCCCTCACTGGACCGAACCTCGGATCGTTCAGATCGCCGGCACCGAGCCGGAACAACTGGCCGAGGCGGCGCGCCGCTGTGTCGATCACGGC
>DLXZ01000231.1:403-573 GCA_003448675.1 Porticoccaceae bacterium | reverse complement strand
ATCAACATGGGCTGCCCGGCAAAAAAAGTCTGCAAAAAAGCCGCGGGCTCGGCGTTGATGAAGGACGAAAACCTGGTAGCGCGGATACTGGCGGCAGTGGTCAAAGCCAGTAGCGTGCCCGTGACCCTGAAAACCCGCACTGGCTGGAGTCCGGAATATCGCAACGCGCC
>DLXZ01000231.1:0-141 GCA_003448675.1 Porticoccaceae bacterium | reverse complement strand
CCCGCATCGCCGAGGACTGCGGGATTCAGGCTCTGGCCATACATGGGCGCACCCGGGCCTGCCGCTTTGACGGGCTGGCCGAATACGACACCATCGCGGAAGTCGTCCGGCAGGTGAACATCCCGGTGTTTGCCAATGGCG
>DLXZ01000163.1:13363-18062 GCA_003448675.1 Porticoccaceae bacterium | reverse complement strand
GCTAAGGAGATGGTCATCGGTATGGCCCACCGGGGCCGCCTGAACGTGCTGGTCAACACCCTGGGCAAGAGCCCCAAGGATCTGTTCGAGGAATTTGACGGCAAGAGCTTTATTGAAACCGGTTCCGGTGATGTGAAGTATCACCAGGGTTTTTCCTCCAATGTTATGACCCCTGGTGGTGAGCTGCATCTGGCTCTCAATTTTAATCCCTCCCACCTGGAGATAGTTTCGCCGGTTATCGAAGGTTCGACCCGCGCTCGTCAGGATCGCCGTGGCGACCAGCAGGGCAATCAGGTGGTGCCGATTGTGGTTCATGGCGATGCGGCATTCGCCGGTCAGGGCGTGGTCATGGAAACCCTGCAAATGTCTCAAACCCGAGCTTATAAGACCGGGGGCACGGTACACGTGGTGCTCAATAATCAGGTGGGTTTTACAACCAGTAATCGAAACGATGCCCGCTCCACCGAGTACTGCACTGACGTGGCCAAGATGGTGCAGGCGCCGATATTTCACGTAAACGGCGATGATCCGGATGCAGTGATGTTTGTTACCCTGGTGGCCATGGACTATCGCAACGCGTTCAAAAAAGATGTGGTCATCGACCTGGTTTGCTATCGCCGTGCTGGCCACAACGAAACCGATGAGCCTTCGGGAACCCAGCCGCTGATGTATCAAAAAATACGTAGTCATAAGACCACGCGTACCCTGTATGCGGAGCAGCTGGTAGCAGAAGGTGTGCTCAATGAAGACGTCGCGAGGACTATGTTTGATAGCTATCGCGAGTCCCTGGATCACGGTACCTATGTGCTGAGCACGCTGGTTTCGGAGCCCGACGAATCTCTGTTCGTCGACTGGCAGCCCTATCTGGGTCACGATTACTGGGACACGCCGGGGGATACGCGGATCGAGCTCCAGCAGTTGCAGGAGGTTGCGCATAAGCTCAGTCATATTCCCGACGGCATCGCCATGCAACGCCAGGTACAAAAAATCTATGATGACCGCCGAAAAATGGCTGGCGGTGCCTTGCCCATCAACTGGGGGATGGCCGAGCTGCTAGCCTATGGCACCCTGGTTGCGGAGGGTTACGGGGTGCGGATGACTGGTCAGGATAGCCGCAGGGGTACCTTTTCCCATCGTCATGCGGTGGTCTTTAATCAGAAAGACGGCGTCGGCTATATGCCCCTGGCCAACCTGTTTGAAGACCAGCCCCGTTGCGATATCTATGACTCCTATCTGTCTGAAGAGGCTGTGTTGGCCTTTGAATATGGCTATGCGGCATCCACGCCCAATACGCTGGTGATCTGGGAGGCCCAGTTTGGCGACTTCGCCAATGGCGCCCAGGTGGTGATCGATCAATTTATCGCCAGTGGTGAACAGAAGTGGGGCCGTATGAATGGCCTGACCATGCTCTTGCCCCACGGCTATGAAGGTCAGGGTCCAGAGCATTCCTCGGCCCGTCTGGAACGCTTCCTGCAACTGTGTGCTCAGCACAACATTCAGGTTTGTAATCCCACCACCCCGGCCCAGCTCTTTCATATGTTGCGGCGTCAGGTGATCCGCCCGACCCGTAAACCCCTGGTGGTAATGAGTCCCAAATGGATTTTGCGCCATAAGCTCGCGACTTCTTCGCTGGAAGAGCTGGCCGAGGGCGGTTTCCAGGCGATAATCGATGACAACCGGGCCGACGCGGATACTGTTGATCGCCTGGTGCTGTGCTCGGGGAAGGTGTATTACCACCTTTACGAAGAGCGGGAGGAACAGGGCCTGACAAATGTGGCGCTAGTCCGAATAGAGCAGCTCTATCCTTTTGATGATGACAGTTTGATTGCTATTTTGAACCGCTATAAAAATCTCAGCGAAGTTGTCTGGTGCCAGGAAGAACCACAGAACCAGGGTGCCTGGTACATGGGGCAGCACCGTATGCGTGCCGCCATCAATGCCTGCTACCCGGATCTTTACTTGCGCTATGCCGGTCGTAAGGCGATGGCGGCTCCGGCTGCTGGCTACATGTCCACGCACCTGGAAGAGCAATCTGAATTTATTAACAAAGCCCTTGGTGCAAGTGCCGCACCGGCTTGAGTTCAGGAAGGAACAAGATGTTTATTGATATAAAAGTACCCGCTTTTCCCGAATCAGTACAGGAAGGCACCGTCGCCACCTGGCACAAGCAACCCGGTGAGGCGGTTGCACGGGATGAACTACTGGTGGATATAGAGACCGACAAAGTGGTGCTGGAAGTGGTAGCGCCCCAGGATGGCGCGTTATTGGAAATCCTGCAGGCGGAGGGAGCTATCCTGCAGGGCGGGGAGATTTTAGCGCGTTTTGATAGTAGTGCTTCCGGTAGCAGTGCGGCAGCGCCAGCGGCTGAAAGTACGCCCCCGATAACCGCTGAAACCGAGAACGACCGAGAGGTGATTGCCAGCCCGGCGGCCAGGAAATGGGCGGCGGAGAAGCATATCGATCTGAATCAGATTGCAGGCACGGGCAAGGATGGCCGCATCACCAAGGAGGATGTGGTTAATTTTGAGTCGTCCTCCGCGGCAACGCCCGCCGAAGCGCGCGCGCCGAGTCCGGCTCCGGCTGCACCCAGCGCCGCTGCTGATGCTGGGGCGCCAGCGGCTCCGATGCTTGGTGAGCGTATTGAAAAACGTGTACCCATGACCCGTATGCGGGCGCGTATTGCCGAGCGCCTACTGGAAGTCACCCAGTCCACGGCGATGCTGACCACCTTCAATGAAGTGGATATGCACCGCATCATAAACCTGCGTAGCGAGTTTCGTGATCAGTTCGAGAAAGTGCACAATGGCACCCGTCTCGGTTTTATGGGCTTTTTCGTGCGCGCCGTGGTTGAAGCACTCAAGCGCTTCCCTCTGGTGAACGCCTCAATAGACGGTAACGATGTGGTCTATCATGGTTACCAGGACATCGGTGTGGCGGTATCCACGGATCGTGGTCTGGTGGTGCCCATTCTCCGTGATGCCGATCAGCTGAGCATTGCCGAAATTGAAAGTACGATTGTTGAATATAGCGGTAGGGCTCGTGACGGCAAGCTGACCATAGACGAAATCACCGGTGGTACTTTCACGATTACCAACGGCGGCGTCTACGGGTCGTTGTTGTCGACACCGATACTGAATCCACCGCAAACCGCGATTCTGGGTATGCATGCCATAAAAGAGCGCCCAGTGGCCGAGAATGGGCAGGTAGTAATTCGACCCATGATGAACCTGGCGCTGTCCTATGACCATCGCCTGATTGACGGCCGGGAAGCAGTCCTGTTTCTGGTCGCCATAAAGGACATGATCGAAAATCCAGCCAAGATATTGCTTGAAATCTAGGTGATCGTTGGCTGACTGTTAAAGGTTGAGAGAAATGTCAGATAAATATGATGTGGTGGTAATTGGCTCTGGGCCGGCGGGCTACGTTTGCGCCATCCGAGCTGCCCAGTTAGGGTTGAAAACGGCCTGTATCGAAAAGTACAAGGCACCGACGGGTAAGGGAGTTAATGGGGGTACCTGCCTTAATGAGGGCTGTATTCCGTCCAAAGCCCTGCTCGATAGCTCGATGAAGTTCCACGAGGCCAAAAACGACCTGGCCAAGCACGGTATCAACGCTCGCACGGTGAGTGTTGATGTCGGGCAAATGATTGCGCGTAAGGACGACATCATCAAGCAGTTGACCAGCGGCATCGCAGCGCTATTCAAGGCCAATGGCGTTACCGCGCTATATGGCACCGGCAAGTTACTGGCCGGGAAAAAAGTTGAGTACACCGACGCCAAGGGGAAGACGGAAGTCATCGAGGCGGACAATGTTGTCCTAGCCACGGGCTCGGAACCCATTGATATTCCGGTAGCGCCCATTGACGGCAAGGTGGTTATTGACTCCAAGGGTGCGCTGGAGCTGACTAAAGTGCCCAAGCGCCTGGGCATCATCGGCGCCGGTGTTATCGGCCTGGAGCTTGGCAGCGTCTGGAATCGCCTGGGCTCGGAAGTGGTTCTGCTGGAAGCCCTGGATGTGTTTCTGGCGGTGATGGACAAGCAGATTGCCAAGGACGCCAATAAAATCTTCACCCGCCAGGGCCTGGATATACGCCTGGGATGCCGAGTGACCGGTTCCAAGGTCAGTCGGGGCAAAGTGACGGTTACCTACCAGAACCCCGAAGGTGAAGAGCAACAGGAAGTTTTTGATCAACTGATCGTTTGTGTTGGTCGACGTCCCTTCACCGAACACCTGTTGGCGGAGGATAGTGGGGTTAATCTGGACGAACGGGGTTCGATTTTTGTCGATGACCATTGCGCCACTAATGCGCCCGGTGTCTGGGCCATCGGCGATCTGGTGCGCGGCCCCATGCTCGCCCACAAGGGCTCGGAAGAAGGGGTGATGGTTGCCGAGCGTATTGCCGGGCAGAAGACCGAGATGAATTACGATATTATTCCTAATGTGGTTTATACCCACCCTGAGATTGCTTCCGTGGGTATGACCGAGGAAGAACTCAAACAGTCGGGTGAGCCATACAATGTCGGCATGTTCCCCTTTGCTGCCAGTGGTCGGGCCTTGGCGGCCGACGATACCGACGGTCTGGTAAAAATTCTCGCTCATGCCGAAACCGACCGGGTGCTGGGCGCTCATGTGATGGGGCCATCGGCGGCGGAACTGGTTCAGCAAGTGGCCATTGCCATGGAGTTTGGCTCCAGCGCCG
>DLXZ01000163.1:12905-13107 GCA_003448675.1 Porticoccaceae bacterium | reverse complement strand
GGCTCCAGCGCCGAAGATCTGGGTATGATGGTCTTCGCTCACCCGACCATGTCCGAGGCTGTTCACGAAGCCGCCCTGGCGGTTAACGGTCATGCCATACACGTGGCCAATCGGCGCAAGCGCAAGCAAAAGAACTAACGAGCCATACCCCTGGATTTCCAACCCTCCATATCAATCGACTGGGATATTTTGTATGAATTTA
>DLXZ01000163.1:12417-12682 GCA_003448675.1 Porticoccaceae bacterium | reverse complement strand
TTTTGTATGAATTTACATGAGTATCAGGGCAAGCAATTGTTTGCCCAATACGGATTGCCTGTTTCAGAGGGCATCGCGGCAGCGACCGTTGACGAAGCCGTCACCGCGGCTGACACCATTGGTGGTGAGCGCTGGGTGGTTAAAGCCCAGGTACATGCTGGTGGCCGCGGTAAGGCCGGGGGCGTAACCCTGGTGGACAACAAGGACGACATCCGCGCCTTTGCCCAGAAATGGCTGGGCAATCGCCTGGTGACCTACCAGACCG
>DLXZ01000163.1:8545-12142 GCA_003448675.1 Porticoccaceae bacterium | reverse complement strand
TGGTGGAATCCTGCACCGACATTGCCCAGGAGCTGTACCTGGGCGCCGTGGTTGATCGCGCCACCCGCCGCATTGTGTTCATGGCATCCACCGAAGGTGGTGTTGAGATCGAAAAAGTCGCCGAGGAAACCCCGGAAAAAATTCTGCGCGCCACAATTGACCCCCTCACCGGCGCCCAGCCCTACCAGGGCCGCGAGCTGGCTTTCGCCCTGGGCCTGTCCGGCAGTCAGATTGGCCAGTTCACCAAAATTTTTATGGGCCTGGCGAAGCTCTTTATCGAAAAGGACCTGGCGCTGCTGGAGATTAACCCCCTGGTTATCACCGATGAAGGCAACCTCCATTGCCTGGATGCCAAGATTAATATTGATAGTAACGCGATTTACCGTCAGCCCGAGCTGAAGGAGATGCACGATCCCAGTCAGGAAGATCCTCGGGAAGCCCACGCAGCGGAATGGGACCTCAACTATGTTGCCCTGGATGGCGCTATCGGTTGCCTGGTTAATGGTGCCGGGCTGGCCATGGGTACCATGGACATCGTTAAAATCCACGGTGGTTTTCCGGCCAACTTTCTGGACGTGGGTGGCGGCGCCACCAAGGAGCGGGTCACCGAGGCCTTTAAAATCATTCTCTCCGATGACAACGTCAAATCGGTGCTGGTCAATATTTTTGGCGGCATCGTACGCTGCGATCTGATCGCCGAAGGCATTATTGGCGCCGTCGAGGAAGTGGGTGTATCCGTACCCGTGGTGGTCCGACTGGAAGGTAACAACGCCGATGTCGGCTCCAAACTGCTGGCCGAGAGTGGCCTGAATATTATCGCCGCTACCAGTTTGAGCGATGCCGCTGAACAAGCCGTTAAAGCCGCGGGGACAGATTAATGAGTATTTTGATCGACAAAAACACCAAAGTTATTTGCCAGGGTTTTACCGGCTCCCAGGGCACCATGCACTCCGAGCAGGCCCTGGCCTATGGCACCAAACTGGTTGGCGGTGTAACGCCAGGTAAGGGTGGCCAGAAACATCTGGATCTGCCGGTATTTAATACGGTTGCGGACGCGGTAGCCGAGACTGGCGCGACGGCTTCGGTGATTTACGTGCCCGCGCCTTTCTGTAAGGACTCTATTCTTGAAGCCGCCAACAGTGGTATTGAACTGATTGTCTGTATCACTGAAGGTATTCCCACTCTCGATATGCTGGCCTGCAAGGTGAAATGCGATGAGCTGAATGTACGCCTGATAGGTCCGAACTGCCCGGGTGTTATTACTCCCGGCGAGTGCAAAATTGGCATCATGCCAGGCCATATTCACCTGCCGGGCAAGGTGGGCGTGGTGTCCCGCTCCGGCACGTTGACCTATGAGGCGGTGAAGCAAACCACCGACTATGGCTTCGGCCAGTCCACTTGCGTCGGTATTGGTGGTGACCCCATCCCCGGTTCCAGCTTTATCGATATTCTCGGCATGTTTGAAAAGGATGCCCAGACCGAGGCCATCGTTATGATTGGTGAAATCGGCGGCACCGCCGAGGAAGAAGCGGCGGCCTACATTAAGGCTAATGTCAGCAAGCCCGTGGTGTCCTATATTGCGGGCGTGACAGCGCCTCCCGGTAAACGCATGGGTCATGCCGGCGCGATTATTTCCGGCGGTAAGGGCACGGCGGACGAGAAGTTTGCCGCTCTGGAAGATGCCGGCGTCAAGACGGTGCGCAGCCTGGCGGAAATTGGTAATGGTCTCAAGGAAATCACTGGCTGGTAAGTCAGCGTTACTTTCCATACAGAGACGACCACAAAAAAGAGCGGCATCAGCCGCTCTTTTTTATTATGCTTTTGAAAAAGCAAATAAATCGCTATCAATTAATAAGCAGACTGAAAAAGGAGAAAAGCCATGGTGCAAAAGCATACTGTCGAAATCAAAACTCCGGATGGCGTGATGCCGGCACACTGGATTCTGCCCGAGGGGAACGGTCCTTTTCCCGCGGTGATTGTGTTTATGGAGGCCTTTGGTCTGGTGCCCCACATCGAAGAGGTGGCCGAGCGTCTGGCCGGTGAAGGCTATGCCACCCTGGCGCCGGATGTGTATTACCGCTCATTGCCGGATAACAAGGTGGGTTACGATGAACTGCCCAAAGCCATCGAGCTGATGCAGGCGGTCGATGACGGGGCCTTTGTTGAAGATACCAAAGCGGCTATCGAATTTATGGAGCAAAGTGGCAAAGTTAAAGCGGGCGCGTTGGGTGTTACCGGTTTCTGTATGGGCGGGCGTTTAAGCTTTCTTACGGCCTGTGAACTGTCGGATAAAGTGGCGGCATCGGCGCCTTTCTACGGCGGCGGTATCGTCAATCATCTGGATCAGGCAGACAAAATCAAATGCCCGCTGTTGCTGTTTTTTGGTGATCTGGATGCCTTTATCCCCGTCGAGCAGATTGAAGCGGTGGATGCCGGTTTAAAATCCCTGGATAAGGACTACCAGATCCAGCGCTATGCCGATGCCGACCACGGGTTTTTCTGCAATCAGCGGGCCTCCTACCACGAGGCCTCGGCCAGCGATGCCTGGGCGCGCTTGAAAGCCTTTTTCTCGGCTAATCTGGGTGGTTAAGGAAGTGCTATTGCGGTCGGGCGGGGTGTGAAGCCGCGTCCGGCTTTTCCTTGCCCGTTTGATAGACGCCCGTTTCCGGCTATTTTCCTTTGTAGACAGGTGACCTTTTTTCAATAAAGGATTGCACACCCTCTGCCGCATCGTCCGAGTTGGCGAGTTTCTGGTTGATGCCGGTAAACGCATCAATCGCGGCTGCCGCTCCGTCAAAATAATATTCGCGGGCGTTTTTCAGCGTGGCACGAACTGCCAGGGGCGCCTGCCGGGCGATTTCTTCCGCCAGTTCGAGGGCGCGATCCAGCTCGCCGCCGTCGGGGACGATTTCCTGAATAAAGTTATAGCGCAAGGCCTCCTCGGCGTTAAATTCGCAGCCGGTCAGTAAAATCTTCATGGCGTTTCCCCAGCCGGCTCTTTCCACCATTCGGAAGGTGGCGCCACCCACGGCCATGACTCCGCGCCCCACCTCCAGCTGGGAGAAGCGGGTGCTGGCGGCGGCCACAATGATTTCCGTCGCCAGCATTAATTCGATACCAGCGGTAAAACAGATGCCTTTTACGGCGGTAACGACTGGCTTGGTGCGAAAGGGGGCATTCAGGGAAAAGGGATCGATACCATTGGTGGGCAGGATCGGCTTTCCGGCTTTCATGGCGTCGGAAAACTGGGGCAGATCCAGCCCGGCGGTGAAGTGTTTGCCGTGGGCGTGGAGAACCCCGACCCACAGCTGGTCGTTGTTTTCCAGCTCGGCATAGGCGTCGGCCAGTTCAGTAAACATTTTTGGTGTAAAACCGTTGTATTTTTTCGGGCGATTAATGCCAATCAGGTACACGTTGCCCCGCTGTTGAGTGGTGATCAAACCGTCGGGGTGGCTGGGGGAGTTGTCGCTACTCATGGGTAATTCCTTGGCGAACTAATTTGGGTGTATCTATCAGGCTTGACGAATGCAACTTAGTAATGGGTTTTCGCGGTTTCCCTGTGGATGTAGCCCTCGTCACCGGGAATCAACGGGATTT
>DLXZ01000163.1:0-8402 GCA_003448675.1 Porticoccaceae bacterium | reverse complement strand
GTAGCCCTCGTCACCGGGAATGAGCGGGATTTCTGCGTCCGGGTTAGGACGCATGGGCAGAATGCGCGGGAATTCCTTGATGGCGGCGACGCCGGCCAGTAGTTCTTCGACACTGCTGTACTGACACAGGGGTTCCAGGTTTTTGATGGTCGGGAAAAAGATACGGAAGCCTTCTTCTCGCTGCCGGCGAATGGCCTCGCTGGGATTAATCCAGCATTGGGACACCACCTCGTGATTGTCGATGATGGGTTCCTGGTTCTCCGGCGCCGGGCAGACAAAAAAACGGGTGTCGAAGCGGCGGGGCTGACTCAGTGGTGTTACCCAATGGCTGTAGTACAGCATTCGGTCGGTGGCCAGGGTCAGGCCTTCCCGCTTGCAGATGTCCAACAGGCTGATGTCACCGGCATTGAGCGCATCTCGGTAGTCGCTGAAGCGCGCCTTGGTGGCGTCATCGGTAAAACTGACAATATCGCCTCGCTCATCATAGGCCAGCAGAATACCGGCTTCCTCAAAACATTCGCGGATGCCGCTCATCCAGTAGGCAAGACCGTATTGGGGTACGCTCAGAATGCTGCTGGCCTCCCGGTCGGAATGGCCGGAGTAGAGGGCTTCGTATTGCCGGTCCGCGTCGTGGAGGTCCACCTTGCCGCCGGGAAACACAAACATGCCGCCAAAGGATTCGGATTTGCCGCTACGTTCCTGTAGCAGCACTTCGACGCCGTCGTCACCGTTACGGATCAGAATGACGGTCGAGGCATAACGCAGTTCGGGCTGACTCATAATAGGGCCTGTTTTCGGGCTGAAGCGTACTCAACACAAGCGCTCGCCCTGCTTTCATGGGAGTTCAGAGGTCGGGCGCCAGTTTAACGGAATCGGAATAGGTCTGCTCTCGGTTTCGAGGGAATATCAAGGCTTGAAAAAAAGGCTTTTTGCCCCCACCTGATAACGCAGGCTTTTATTCCCCATTTTGATCACAAAGAACAGGAGTAGGATATGTCCGCAGCTACCCAGGCCGAAACCATGGGCTTTCAGACCGAGGCCAAGCAGCTTTTGCATCTGATGATCCATTCGTTGTACAGCAACCGGGACATTTTCCTACGCGAACTGATATCCAATGCTTCCGATGCTTGTGACAAGCTGCGTTTCGAGGCCTTGGCTCTGGAAGATTTGTACGAGGGTGACGCTGATCTAAAAGTCCGCATTGAAGTGGATGAAGAGGCGGGCACGGTCTCGGTGAGTGACAATGGCATTGGCATGACCCGCGATGAGATAGTGGCCAATCTGGGCACGATAGCCCGCTCCGGCACCGGTGAATTCCTTGCCTCCCTTAGCGGTGATCAGAAGAAAGATTCCCAGCTTATCGGCCAGTTTGGTGTCGGTTTTTATTCCGGTTTTCTGGTGGCGGACAAACTCCAGGTGGAATCCCGCCGGGCCGGCGTCAGTGCCGATGAGGGTGTTCGCTGGAGCTGCGATGGCGAGGCGGAATTCACGGTCGAAACCCTGGAGCGGGCCGAGCGCGGCACCACGGTGACCCTTTTCCTCAAGGAGGATGCCAAGGAATACGCTAACGACTGGCGCCTACGGGGTCTGGTCAAGAAATACTCCGATCACATCGCCGTCCCCGTGGAAATGCTAAAGCCCGCGCCGCCGCCCAGTGGCGAGGATGAAAATGACGACGAGGAAGATATTGTCGACGTGCCCGAGTTTGAGCGCGTCAACACCGCGACGGCCCTGTGGACACGGCCCAAGACCGACATCGAGGACAGCGAGTATCAGGCATTTTACAAGCATATCTCCCACGATTACGAAGACGCTCTGGCGTGGAGCCACAACCGGGTCGAGGGCAAGCTGGACTACACCAGTCTCATTTATATCCCCAGCCACGCGCCCTTCGATCTCTATAACCGGGATACCGCCAGAGGCCTGAAACTCTATATTCAGCGTACTTTTATCATGGATGACGCGGAGCAGTTTTTGCCGTTGTATCTGCGTTTTATCAAAGGCATCGTCGACTGTGCCGATCTGCCGCTCAACGTTTCCCGGGAAATCCTTCAGAGCAGTTCACAGGTGGA
This sequence comes from Porticoccaceae bacterium, assembly GCA_003448675.1. Taxonomy (GTDB): domain Bacteria; phylum Pseudomonadota; class Gammaproteobacteria; order Pseudomonadales; family Porticoccaceae; genus HB2-32-21. Next base: position 6,330 of record DLXZ01000163.1, on the reverse strand, counting down.
TTCCATCCGCGCTGCCTTGACCAAACGCACCCTGGATGTGCTGGAAACCATGGCTCGGGAGGAGCCGGCTAATTACGAAAAAATGTGGCAGGCCTTTGGTTCGGTGCTCAAGGAAGGCCCCGCCGAGGATTTTGCCAATCGCGAACGCATTGCCGGGTTGCTGCGATTTGCCAGCACCCGTGACGAGCAGAGCCTTGTGTCGCTGGCCGACTACGTGGCCACCATGAAGCCGGAGCAGGAGAAAATTTACTTCCTGATTGCCGACACCGCCGCCGCCGCCCGCAATAGTGCTTATCTTGAAGTGTTTCGCAAACAGGGCATTGAGGTGCTGCTGCTGAGCGAGCGTATCGACGAGTGGGCCATGCAAGGCATTCCCGAGTTTGATGGCAAGCCGCTTCAGGACATTAGTCGTGGTGAGCTGGACCTGGGCGAACTGGGTGAGCAGGACGACGGCGCCGAGGAAGACAGCGAACGCAACCAAAAGGTGGTGGAGACCATTAAATCCGCACTCGGTGACAAGGTTGAAGATGTTAGGGTCACCCACCGTCTGACTGAATCTCCGGCCTGCCTGGTGCTAGGCCAGGGTGATGTGGGTGCGCAAATGCGTAAGATCCTGGAAGCTGCGGGGCAGTCGGTGCCCGATACCAAACCAATCCTGGAGATTAACGCCGAGCATAAACTGATTGCCCGCCTGGATGGAGAGGCGGATCAGACTAAGGTTGAGGATTTGGTGGGACTGCTGTTTGATCAGGCCAGACTGGCGGCCGGTGAGCAGCTGGAAAATCCGGCTCTGTTTGTTCAGCGTATCAACCGCCTCTTGTAACTACCGTTTCAGTTTCATCAGCGGGCGGGCTTATCTCGCCCGCGTATGGCTTTTATAATGAGCCCTGTTGCTGAAACCAGTGGTGAGGGGAAACACCATGGCGGATAACGATATAAAAATCGCGGTGCTGGGGGGCGGCAGTTTCGGCACCGCCGTCGCTAATATGATTGCCGGTAATGGTCATTCGACATCCCTGTGGATGCGTGACGAGGAAAATGCCCGACGGTGTCGGGAAGACCGCGAGAACGCCCGTTACTTGCCTGGCTATAAGCTCTGTCCTCGATTGACCATAAGCTCGAATATGGAAGCGGCACTTACCGGTGCCGAGCTGGTGTTTTTCTCCGTACCCAGTAAGGCTTTCCGCCAGGTTTGTCAGCAGGCCGCCCCTTTTATCGCGGCCAATACCATGGTGGTCAGCACTGCCAAAGGCATTGAGGGTGAGTCCTTCAAGCTGATGAGTGATGTGCTCCAGGAAGAATTAAAGCAACCCAGGGTGGGCGTGATCAGTGGCCCCAACCTGGCCCGGGAGGTGGCGCGTCGGGAGTTGACCGCGACGGTCATCGCCAGTCCCGATTCGGCTTTGTGCGAGACCGTGCAGACCCTGCTCAGTACTGATGCCTTTCGGGTTTACTCCAATAGCGATATGTTTGGGGTGGAGCTGGCCGGGGCGCTGAAAAACATCTATGCGATTACTGCCGGCGTGGCTTCGGCGATGAACCTCGGGCAAAACACTATCAGCATGCTGATTACCCGCAGCCTCGCTGAGATGACCCGTTTTGCCGCCCGCCTGGGCGCCGATCCCATGACCTTTATTGGTCTTAGCGGGGTGGGTGACCTGTTTGTTACTTGCACTTCGCCGCTGAGTCGAAATTATCGTATAGGCCAGGCGCTGGGTCAGGGTAAAAGTCTTGACCAGGCCATTGAGGAAGTCGGGCAGGTCGCCGAGGGTGTCAACACCACTCGCACGGTTAAACTCAAGGCCGATGAACTGGGTATTTATATGCCACTGGCTAGCGGCCTTTATGAGGTGATGTTTGACGGGGCCAGCATCGATCAGGTGGTAAAAGGCATGATGGTGTCGGCCCACGCCGAGGATGTAGAGTTTCGCATCCAGTAACCGAAAACGAATCTGCGAGTAATTCCACAAGGCAAGGTATGAAGCTCTATATCATGCGCCATGGAGAAGCCGCGCCCGCCGTTGGTTTTGATCTGGCGGCGGATGTCAGTCGGCCATTGACCGAAGCAGGCCGCGCCCAAGTGGTCCAAGTCATTAATCAGCGCAAATCTACCCTGGCGGAGGTGGAACTGGTGCTGGCCAGCCCTTACCTGCGCGCCCGGCAAACCGCTCAGTTAGCCATAGATCAACTGGATGTTGGCCTGCAATTGCTTATCAGTGATTGTCTGATTCCGGACAGCAGGCCATCAGAAGTGCTGGCATTTATCGACCAACTGGATGCCAGCGCCATTCTTATTGCCAGTCATATGCCCCTGGTAGGTCGCCTGGTCGAGAGCCTTAGCGCCGGCAGTGGCCCTGGCAGCATGGGGACAGCCTGGCTGGCTGCGCTGGAGTCAGAAGCCACGGTCCCCGGCTTTGCCGAGCTCTTATGGCTGGAAAAGCCAGGCGGCGCTTAGTTTTTTAAGGTTTTTTATCGCAGGGGCTTATTTGATCAGTGAAAGGAACTCATTGCGGGTGGTCTGGCTGCTGCGGAACACACCCAGCATGGCCGAGGTTTTCATAATGGAGTTTTGTTTTTCCACACCGCGCATCATCATGCACATGTGCTTGGCTTCGATGATAACCGCGACACCCTGAGCCCCGGTCACCTTTTCAATGGTGCTGGCGATCTGCGTGGCCAGATTTTCCTGGATTTGCAGACGTCGCGCGAACATATCGACCACCCGGGCAACTTTCGACAGGCCCAGCACCATGCCATTGGGAATATAGGCGACATGGCATTTGCCGACAAAGGGCAGGAGGTGATGTTCGCACAGGGAATAAAGCTCTATGTCCTGGACGATGACCATTTCATTGGAATCGCTGGGAAACAGCGCTTCATTGACCACTTCGTCCAGGTCCTGATGGTAACCGCCGGTGAGAAACTCAAAGGCTTTGGCGGCGCGATCCGGGGTGTCCACGAGGCCAGGGCGACTGAGATCCTCGCCAATGCTCTCAATAAGCTTTGCATACTGGTCTTTCATTGAATGCTGATCTTTCATAGTGTTTGGTAAATGCGTTCAACTTCGCAAAAGCACGCTACCCTATGATAGCGGGCAAAAAAGGTAAAGCAGTTTTTCCCGGCGAGGCTGTAGAATGAGAGCTTTTCCAGCGGGCCATCCCATGTCCATCGACCCCTCCATTAAACATCAGTTATCCAGTATCCGTGACTTTATCCGTTATGGCGCGAGCCTGTTTCGTCGCCGTAAGCTATTCTTTGGCCATGGCACCGATAATGCCTGGGATGAAGCCGTGGCGCTGGTGCTCTATGCTGTCGATTTGCCGGCTCAAAGCGGCTCAGAAGTGCTTGATGCGTGTTTGGTGGAAGCGGAAAAGCAGGCGGTGCTTGAGGTTTTCGAGCGCCGTTGCGACCATGTGCCCGCCCCTTATATTACCGGTGAGGCCTGGTTTGCCGGTCTGCGTTTTTACGTTGATGAGCGGGTATTGATTCCGCGCTCGCCCATTGCCGAGCTGATAAGCCAGCAGTTTTACCCGTGGTTGACCTCGCCGCCGGCGCGCATACTCGATATGTGCACCGGCTCGGGCTGTATTGGCATTGCCAGTGCGTTAACTTTTCCCGAGGCCGAAGTCGTGCTTACCGATATATCACCAGAGGCGCTGGCCGTGGCGAACAAGAATATTGAAGCGTATCACCTGGAAGCGAGTGTTCAGTGTTTGCAGTCGGATGTTTTCGAGAACGTGAAAGGTGTTTTCGATCTCATTGTCGCAAATCCTCCGTATGTGGATGCGGATGACCTGGCGGCGATGCCGGGGGAGTTCCATCGGGAGCCGGTGCTGGGGCTGGCCTCGGGCCCCGATGGGCTGGATGTGACCCGCCGCTTGCTGCACAAAGCGGCGGAATACCTCAATAGCGGGGGTTTTCTGGTGGTTGAGGTGGGTAACAGCGCTTGGCATCTTGAGCAGGCCTTTCCCGAGGTGCCCTTCAACTGGCTTGAATTTGAGCAGGGCGGCGATGGGGTTTTCTTGTTGTACCGGGAACAACTGGTTGCCTGTGCCGGGTATTTTTAACGAGCGTACTCGGGTAAATGGCAGCGCGGGTGCATGAGCCGTTCGGGTTTGCTCGCTCAGCGCTTATAATATGCTCACCAACATAAACTAAAGTTAGGGGCGGACCACAGGGTGTCGGGAAATACCTTCGGTAAATTATTCACGGTGACCACCTTTGGCGAAAGCCATGGGCCGGCGCTCGGCTGTGTTGTTGATGGATGCCCGCCGGGCCTGGCCTTGAGCGAGGACGACTTGCAGCGGGATCTGGATCGTCGCAAGCCGGGTCAGTCGCGCTACACCACTCAGCGGCGGGAAGCAGACCAGGTGAAAATTCTCTCCGGTGTTTTTGAGGGGCGCACCACTGGCACGCCCATTGGCCTGCTGATTGAAAATACCGATCAGCGATCCAAGGATTACAGCGACATCAAGGATGTGTTTCGGCCCGCCCACGCCGATTACACCTATATGCAGAAGTATGGTGTGCGTGACTACCGTGGTGGCGGCCGCTCCTCGGCGCGGGAGACCGCGATGCGGGTCGCTGCTGGCGGCATTGCTAAAAAGTATCTGCTAGACCATTACGGTGTCCAGGTGCGTGGATACCTGAGCCAGTTGGGTCCGATCAAGATTGAGCGCGTTGATTGGGAAGAGGTTCCCAACAATCCCTTTTTCTGTCCGGATGCCGATAAAGTCCCTGAAATGGAAGCCTTCATGCAAAAGCTCGGCAAGGCGGGGGATTCCATCGGCGCGCAGATCACGGTCACCGCCAGCGGCGCACCCGCCGGGTGGGGCGAGCCGGTGTTTGATCGCCTGGATGCCGAAATCGCGGCCGCGCTGATGGGTATCAACGCGGTCAAGGGCGTGGCCCTGGGTGACGGTTTTGCCAGTGTCGAACAGAAGGGAACCGAACATCGGGATGAGATGACTCCCCAGGGTTTTCTTTCCAACCATGCCGGTGGTGTCATCGGCGGCATCTCCAGCGGTCAGACCATTGTTGCCCATCTGGCGCTTAAGCCCACATCCAGCCTACGTTTGCCGGGCCGTTCGGTGAATGTCCAGGGCGAGTCCGTCGAAGTGAGTACCAAGGGGCGCCATGATCCCTGTGTTGGCATACGGGCAACACCCATAGCCGAGGCCATGCTGGCACTGGTGTTGATGGATCATGCCTTGCGTCATCGCGGTCAAATGGGTAGCGACGGGCCCGGCGAATTGCAGATACCCGCCGAACCGGATTAGTGGGTCAGCACTTGCCGGTTGCTGACCGAGAACATCGGGGCACCGCAGAGGCCGGTATTTCCCAGTCGCCGACCGTGGCCGTGCCTTACTGGCGCCTGTCGGGCTTTTACTTTTTTTACTTTGCTCTGCTTGGCGGTATGTATCCCTACTGGCCGCTCTATTTGCAGCACCTCCATTTCGATGCCGAGAGCATTGGTTTTCTGCTGGCGATTCCCATGGTCACTAAAGTGCTTGCCCCCAACCTTTGGAGCTGGTTGGCTGATAGCACCGGGCGGCGTCTGGGGATTATCCAACTGGGCTCATTGCTGGGATTGCTCTGTTTTATCGGCATCACTATCGACCAGGGTTTTACCTGGCTGGTGATAGTGATAATCAGTTACAGCTTTTTCTGGAACGCCGTGCTGCCACAGGCTGAGGTTATTACCCTGAATTTTCTTGGTGAACACCCCGAGCGTTATAGTCGGCTGCGGCTGTGGGGCTCGGTGGGTTTTATAGCGGCAGTGATCGGCGCGGGCGTCCTGTTTGAGAGAGTTGGCGTGACAGCCTTTCCCTGGCTCAGTCTGGCGTTTCTGGCCAGTATCTTTGTCGCCAGTCTGACCATTCCCAGACCCGAGGGTGAAGGTCAGCGACCGAAGCGGGAAAGCCTGCTGCGCGCGGTTTTTCAGGCGCCGGTGATCGCCTTTCTGGTGGCTGGAATATTCCTCCAGGCCGCCCATGGCGCCTACTACAGTTTTTTCAGTATATACATGGAAGACCTGGGTTATAGCCGTACCGCCATAGGTTTGCTCTGGTCGGTGGGGGTGGTTGCCGAGATCCTGGTCTTTATTGTTATGCACAATCTGCTGCTGCGCTTTGGTGTGCGTACGGTGCTGATCGCCAGTCTGGTGCTGGCGGCCTTGCGTTGGTGGATTATCGGCTACAGCGCCGATGTGCTCTGGTTGCTGATCTTTGCCCAATGCCTGCATGCTTTCACCTTTGGCACTTTTCACGCGGCCTCTATCGATACTATCCGGCGTTTGTTCAAGCCGGGCACCCAGGGCGGCGGGCAAGC
>DLXZ01000069.1:2580-4893 GCA_003448675.1 Porticoccaceae bacterium | reverse complement strand
CCGGTCAACTGCGGCGCCATTCCCTCGGAACTCATGGAAAGCGAATTTTTCGGCCATAAAAAAGGCAGTTTTACCGGCGCCTATCAGGACAAACAGGGGCTTTTTCAGGCCGCCGACGGCGGGACTTTATTCCTCGACGAAGTCGCTGATCTGCCATTGTCGATGCAGGTAAAGCTCCTGCGGGGCATTCAGGAGCGAGCGGTTAGACCGGTCGGCGCGGACAGCGAAATCCCGGTTGACATCCGCATCATCAGCGCCTCCCACAAAAACCTGACGCGGGAAGTCGAGCTCAATCACTTTCGCCAGGACCTTTATTACCGCATCAACGTTATCGAATTACGTGTCCCCAGTTTGCGCGACCGGCGGGAAGATATTCCCGAGCTGGTTGACCTATTTTTACGCAAAAACAATACCGACCCGGATTCCGGAGCACCGCGGCTTGCCCCTTCGGCCCTGAGCGCGCTGTTGCGCTACCACTTTCCCGGTAATGTGCGCGAGCTTGAAAATACCCTGGAACGGGCCGCAACCCTGTGCGACGGCAATATCATCATCGAGGAAGACCTTCAGTTACAGGGTGGTATCGCAGCAACTGGCAACAGCCTCGAATCATCCATCTCTCCAACCCGGGGGATGCCGTCCAATGCGACAGACAAGGCGGATGGCCCACCCGCCTACAACGGTGGCAATCTGGACGAATATCTGGCCAGTGTCGAAAAGCATCTGCTCGAAGAAGCCCTGGCGTCCTGTCGCTGGAATAAAACCGCAGCCGCCGAGAAACTCGGGATCAGTTTTCGTCAACTCCGTTACAAACTCAAAAAACTCGGCGTTGATTAAGCCCGCTAAAAAGCCATTCCCCTAATCCCGTTTTTGTGTTGGCCACAGGCGATATGCAATACTCGCGGCCTGTACACAAATTTGGGAAACACCATGAAAATAGAGGGTTTGACCGCCATCGTCACCGGCGGCGCCTCCGGCATTGGCGCTGGCGTTAGCCAGGTGCTGAGTAACGCCGGAGCCAAAATCGCGATTCTTGATCGCAATATGGAACTCGCCGAAGCCACGGCCAGCAAAGTAGGCGGCGCCGCCTTTGCCTGCGATGTGGCCGATGAAACATCCGTACAAGCTGCCTTTGCACAAGCCCGCGAAGCGCTGGGCGCACCACGCATTCTGGTCAACTGCGCCGGCATAGACACCGCCCGTAAAATCGCTAGCCGCAAAACCGGCGCCCACGCGATCGGTCCCATGCAGCGGGTCGTGGACGTTAACCTGATCGGCACCTTGTACTGCTGCGCCCAGGCCTCCACCGCGATGTTGGATCTAGAACCCCTGGATGAGGAAGGCGAACGGGGTGTGTTGATTAATATCGCGTCTATCGCTGCTTTTAACGCACCCAATGGACAATCTGTCTACGCCGCTTCAAAAGCCGGTGTTGTGGGCGCCGCCCTGCCCATGGCTCGCGACCTGTCGCGCTACGGCATCCGGGTTATGACCATCGCGCCGGGGCTGTTTGACACCCCCCTTGCCGGCACCATGGACGAGGCCCTCACCAGCCAGTTGCTGCGTCGCGCACTGTTTCCCAAACGCAAGGGCAAACCTGAGGAGATCGGCGCGCTGGTACAGCATATCTGTGAAAACCAGATGTTGAATGCCTCCACTATTCGTATTGACGCAGGCTTTTTCTGATAGAAACCCGCCCTGACAGAACCCCGCCTTGTTCACTGATAAAAAAGGCTAACAGGAAAACAATATGAAACTTGAAGGTGTAAATGCATTTTTAACCGGCGGCGCCTCCGGGCTGGGCGCGGCCAGCGCCCGGGTGCTGGCCGAAAGCGGCGCCACCGTGGCCCTGCTGGATCGCGACATGACCCTGGCCGAACCCCTGGCCCGTGAGTTAGGCGGCGTTGCGGTGCAATGCGATGTCGCCAATCATGAATCCCTCGCCGCCGCCGTGCACCAGGCCTGCGAGGCCATCGGCCCACCGCGCATTGCCATCAACTTTGCCGGCATCGACGTGGCGCGCAAAATCACCAGCCAGTCCCAGGGACCTCATCCTTTCGAATCCTTGAAACGCCAGATCGATGTCAACGTCATTGGCACCCTGGACGGTTGTGCGCTGTTCGCCGAGCGTATGCTCGACCTGGAACCCATGGACGACGGCGAGCGAGGCGTACTGATAAATATCGCTTCCGGCGCCGCCTTTAACGGGCCACCCGGACAATCCGCCTACGCGGCATCAAAGCGAGCTGTCGCCGGCGCCACCTTACCCCTGGCCCGGGATCTGGCGCCCTACGGCATCCGGGTTATGACCATCGC
>DLXZ01000069.1:0-2301 GCA_003448675.1 Porticoccaceae bacterium | reverse complement strand
AGCCAGGCATACCGACAAACTCATTTCCATGGTGCCCTTTCCCAAACGTTGGGGCGACCCCCGCGAACTGGGCGAGCTGGTCAAGCACATTTGCCTGAACCGCATGCTCAATGGCGAGACCATTCAAATCGATGGCGCCATGAGGTAGACCATTAATCAAGGAATCAGGAATCCATGAACGGAGAAGCAGTACGTACCGCTAAATTTGAAATCGGCCACGTGGTCAAGCACCGGCTGTACCCGTTTCGCGGGGTAATTTTCGATGTCGATCCGACTTTCAATAATACAGAGGAGTGGTGGCAATCCATTCCCGAACACCTGCGTCCGAAAAAAGATCAACCCTTTTATCATCTGCTGGCCGAAAACGAAGAGACTTACTACGTTGCCTATGTCTCGGAACAAAATTTACTGCCCGATGACAGCGGCAAGCCGGTGGGGCACCCGCAGGTAAAGGAACTGTTTGGCGAATTCGAAAACACCCACTATCGGCCAAAGGCTATTAAATCCCACTAGGGTAATGTCACCAGACGAATAAAAACTTACACAGACAAAGGATAACAATAATGGGACCACTCGAAGGCTTACGCATTATCGAATTACAGGGAATCGGCCCCGGCCCTTTTTGCGCCATGATGCTGGCCGATATGGGCGCGGAGGTCATCCGTATAGATCGCACCGGTGCTGCCGGCGGCCTGCCCCGAAAGGAAAAATACGACTTACTCGCCCGCGGCCGACGCTCCATCCGACTTGATCTGAAAAGTGCGGAAGGCAAGAAAATACTGCTGGACATGGTTGAAAAATCCGACGGCATTATTGAAGGCTTTCGCCCCGGTGTGATGGAACGTCTGGGTATTGGCCCGGATGTATTACTGGAAAAAAACCCCGCCATCGTCGTGGGACGCATGACTGGCTGGGGTCAGGAAGGCCCCATTGCCCATGTGGCCGGGCACGATATTAACTACATCGCCTTGTCTGGCGCCCTGTTTAATTTTGGCGTCAAGGGTGGACCTCCGGCGCCGCCCCTGAATCTGGTGGGGGACTTTGGCGGTGGCGGCCTGCTGCTGGCCTTTGGCATGGTCAGCGCCATCCTCAAAGCCAAACTCAGCGGCGCCGGTCAGGTGGTGGACGCCGCCATGCTCGACGGCGCCGCTATTCTCAGCACCGCTTTTTTCGGCCAGTTGGCTTCTGGAAGTTTCCGGGAAGGCCGCGGCGAACACCCCCTGAACGGGGCCAGTCACTACTATGATGCCTACGAATGCGCCGATGGCGAATACATCTCCATCGCCTCGGTAGAGCCCCAGTTTTACGCTGAGCTGAAACAACGGCTCAACCTGAGTGAAGAGAACTTTGGTGAACAGATGAATCCCAAACGCTGGCCTGAACAAAAGGCCGAGCTAGCGGCAATCTTTCTAGGCAAAACCCGCGATCAATGGTGCGAATTGTTGCAGCAAAGCGACATCTGCTTTGCCCCCGTGCTGCGTTTTGCCGAGGCTCCCGAACACCCCCAAAGCCTGGCCCGAGATGCTTTTGTCAAAGTGGATGACATCGTGCAGCCGGCGCCGGCGCCACGCTTTAGCGCGACACCGGGAGCGGTTTCCCGCGCACCCGCCCGGCGGGGGGAACACACCGATGACATTCTGGCGGAGTGGAATTACAGCGCCGAAGAAATCGCCGAGCTACATAAAAAGGGAATCATAAAAGGTCTGGATTAGACCCAGAACCCAGGCCCTGATCCACAAGGGCCTGGTCACAAACACGCTGAGCTTCGGCCACATCCAGGGTACCTTCGTAAATTGCCCGCCCGGTGATTGCCCCCAGAATGCCCTCGCCGGCCACATCCAGCAGCCTGCGGATGTCCGCCATATCGGTGATGCCACCAGATGCTATCACCGGAATGGACGCGGCTCTGGCCATCGCCACCGTTGCCTCCACGTTGACGCCCTGCATCATGCCATCACGGTCAATATCGGTATAAACAATGGCGTTGACTCCGTCACGGGCAAAGCGGCGAGCCAGATCAGTGGCCTTGACACTGCTCACCTCGGCCCAGCCGTCGGTTGCCACCATCCCCCCCTTGGCGTCGATGCCAACGATAATATTGTCGGGATAGCGCTGGCACATTTCCGTGACGAAATCCGGTTCCTGAACCGCCTTTGTGCCAATAATCACATAGCTTACGCCGGCTTCCAGATAGGCGGCGATGGTGTCGGCGCTACGAATACCGCCGCCGATTTGAATGGGCAGCCCGGGATGCCGCTCGGCGATCGCTCTGACCACCGCACCATTGACCGGCTCACCGGC
>DLXZ01000038.1:8611-10562 GCA_003448675.1 Porticoccaceae bacterium | reverse complement strand
GAGCGTTCAACGGCCGAAGCACCGTCCGCGATCCGTGGCCCGGTGGAGGCGTTTGCCAATCGCCTGAAGAAAAACATCAAGAATCTTGGCAAGTGGGTGAAGCGCGAACAAATTCATTGCTATCGCCTGTACGACGCCGATATCCCTGAATACGCCGTGGCCGTTGATCGTTATGAACAGTGGCTGCATGTGCAGGAATACGTGCCACCGCGCTCGGTTGACCCGGCGATGGCAGAGCGTCGTCTGCTGGATATTCTGGCGGTGTTGCCTGAGGTCACCGGCGTACCGGCCGAACAGATTGTGCTTAAGCGCCGTGAGCGTCAGTCCGGCAAGCAGCAGTATGAAAAACACAGCAATGAAAAGCGCACCATGGCTGTCCGTGAAGGACAGGTGAACCTGCTGGTCAACCTGCGCGATTATCTGGATACCGGCCTGTTTCTGGATCATCGACCAGTGCGCAAGTTGTTAGCACGGTTGTGCACCGGCAAGCGCTTTCTCAACCTGTTCTGCTATACGGCCAGCGCCACGGTTCTGGCTGTACAGGGTGGGGCGCGGGAGAGTGTGAACGTGGATTTGTCCGCCAGTTATCTGGACTGGGCAAGGCGTAATTTTGAGCTCAACGGCATTGATGAGTCCCGTCATCGTCTACTGCGCACCGATTGTCTGAAATGGCTGGCCGGGGGTGGTGATAGGGAGGGTGGCAAGTTCGATGTGATTTTTCTCGACCCGCCCACTTTTTCCAATTCCAAAAACATGAACGAGACCCTGGATGTGCAGCGGGACCACGAGCGTTTGATCAGCCAGGCCATGGCGCTTCTTGCGGGTGATGGTGTGTTGGTGTTTTCGACCAATCGGCGTCGCTTCAGACTGTCGGAAAATATCGCTACCCGATTTGATGTTGAGGACATTACTGCCCGTACCATCGATCGGGATTTCGCCAGGCGCAAAAATATACACCACTGCTGGCTGATCCGGCATCGGTCGGCAGCGGGTGGTGCGTGATGCGAAGTCGAATCAATAAGGCGAAGGAAGAATGATTACACTTTATACGGGCACCGGTTGCCACCTGTGCGATCAGGCCAGGCAGATACTGGACGCGGTGGTCGGACCAGAGGCTTACACGGTGGTAAATATCAGCGGTGATGAAACCCTGCTGACCGAGTATGGCATCCGTATCCCGGTGGTGAAAAACGCTCGGGGCGAGGAAAAAGGCTGGCCCTTTAGCGCCGGGCAGATTAAGCGCCTGGTGGCGGGTGACTAGGCGTCGGGATGGCTCCGCTTAATGTAACTGGCCGGAATTCTGGCGTTTAAGATTGGCAATTTTTTCCCGAATGGATTGGCTGACATGGGGTGGGGGCGCCAGGCTCAGTAGGTGCTCCAGATCCTGAATTGCGGCGGCATGGCAATCCATCTGTTCCAGCACGTAAGCGCGGTCGAGAATGTCCCGTGGGGAGTTCTTGCTAATCAGCAGGAGCTGGTCACAGACCGCCAGCGCCTGGTCCATCTCCTTGCGACTGAGATAGATACCCTTGAGGTTGCCGAGAATGCGTCGCACCACATCGCGGTCGTTGGTGGTGTCTAGATGCGTTGGTTTGAAACTTACCTGACCCTGTGTGCAGGTTTTCAGTAATTCCTTGCAGTCGTCTTCGCTTAGTAGCTGGCCTGAAAAGGGGTCGAGAATCACGTCGGTGTCGTCGCCAATCAATTTGACCAGGAAATGGCCGGGAAAACCCACGGGCTCCATTTGCAGGCCCAGCTGTCGACCGACGCTGATATAGACCAGGGCCAGGGTGATGGGGATGCCCTTGCGCCGCTTCAGTACCCGATCCAGATAGCTGTTGTCGGGGTTGTAGTAGTCAGCGTGGTCACCGTTATATTTAGCCTGGCGATACATGAATTTGCACAGGTCCTCGCCGATGCTCCGGGCATCGCCCGAAAAGTCAATGTGCTC
>DLXZ01000038.1:5086-8416 GCA_003448675.1 Porticoccaceae bacterium | reverse complement strand
CCACGCTGACTACTACAACTGCTCCCGGGCTTCGGTCGCCAGTTTCTCAATCTGACGGTGACAGTCGGCGAGATCAAACTCCGGGTGATGCTCGGCGGCAATCAACAGCGCCGCTTCGATCAGGTCGATGGCCTGGGAGTCATCGGCAAACAGGGCGGCAAACTGGGCGCGAGGTTCCAGCTTGCTGGTGTCGTCATTTCCGCGGGAAGAGGCCATGTTTTGTCGTCCGTAGGGGCCTTGGCTGTATGCAAGGGTCTCTCGCTCATGGATACGAGGAAAGCCTGCCTAGGCTGCCGGTTCCTGTGTTTGAGGAGTGGGTGAGTTTGCAAGGATACCAAAAAATTCCAGGCTGGTTTTGCGGGTGGCTTTAGCGAGATCCGCCGGGGATTCATGTCTCAATTCCGCGATCGTGGTCAATACCCAGGGCAAAAAAGCGGGTTCGTTGCGGCGGGATTTGGGCCTGGGTCTGATGGTGCGCGGGATCAGATAGGGCGCATCGGTTTCTATCATCAGGCGATTCAACGGTATTTCAGGTATCAATTCGCGCAATTCGGCTCCCCGGCGTTCATCGCAGACCCAGCCGGTAATGCCGATATGTAAATCCAGATCCAGGTAATTGAACAGGGCTTGTCGCTCACCGGTAAAGCAGTGGATAACGCCTCGGTCAAAGTTATCCCGGTAGCATTTGAGAATCTCGTGTTGTCTTTGGTGAGCATCCCGTTCGTGCATAAACAGGGGTTTGCCAATTGCACTGGCCAGCTCAAGCTGGGCTTCGAAAACCTGTTGCTGGGCATCCCGTGGCGAAAAATCGCGATTGAAATCCAGACCACACTCGCCAATGGCGACGGTTTGCGGCGCCGTCAAACACGTTTCCAGGGCCGCGCGGGTATGTGCTGTCCAGTGCCGTGCTTCGTGGGGGTGGACGCCTGCGGTGCAATAAAGCATGGACGGGAATTTATCGGCAAATTGTTGGCACAGGGCCAACACCTCGGCGCTGGTGCTTTCGCTGGTGCCGGTAAGTATGCAGGTGTCTACCCCCGCCGTCAGCGCCCGTTCGAGCACAGTGCTTTGGTCACCGTGGAACTGTTTGCTGGAGAGATTAAGGCCGATATCCACCAGAGGGTGGGGAGCAATCATTGACGATGACCTCGATTGCTCAAAGGTGCGTCCGTTCCGCTGGTTCGAGCAGCGAGGCATCTATGCCCAGGTGATGAGCGTAGATAATTGAAAAGGCCAGTACGTTCTGAACATATTGGCGGGTTTCCTTAAAGGGAATGGTTTCAACCCAGGCATCGAAGGGCAATTTGCCGCCGCTGCGTTTTAGCCAGCGGTCGACTCGGTGTGGGCCGGCATTGTAGGCGGCCGAGGCCAGTATGCGGTTCCCGCCAAAGCGATCCAGTACGCCCCTGTAATACAGGGTTCCAAGCTGGATATTGAGTGAGGGATCGGTCAGTTGATTGCTACCCCGATAGGGAACCTTGTGTTTGCGAGCGGTTTCCCGGGCAGTGGCGGGCATCAGTTGCATCAGACCGCGGGCGCCGGCCGGTGATTGGACAGTCGCTCGGAATGCACTTTCCTGGCGGGCGACGGCCAGCACCAAAGGCAGTGGCAGGCCCTGCTTTTTAGCATGGTGATCAAATTCCTGGCGGTAAGGGGTGGGAAAGCGGATATCAATATCATCCCAGTAGTCAGCCCGGGCCATGGCGAGAATAGCCTGGCCATGCCATTGCCATTGCTGCGCCAGACGGGCAGCGGTTTGCCATTGTCGTGAATCGAAATGCTTGCCTTGGTCATACCATTCCCGTCGGGCGTACAGTGCCTGTCCGTGAATCCGTAATTCCCGGATACGCCGCATAGCGGGTAAGGCCCTCATGGCGGCGGTATCGTCTTCGGTGATCGCTACTGGGGCATGTTGCATCTGATAGGGGTTGTTTACCCAATCGCTGGCCAGGAAGCCATAAAAGCTTCTAAAGCGAGACAGTTCCCGTAGGGTGGTTCTGGCGCTATCCACAGTGTCTGGGGCGGTGCCGTGGAGCAGTTGCGCTCTGGCGTACCAGTAGCGCCACTTTTGTTCGGAGCGCTGTTCTTCGGGTAGCTCGTCTATGAGGCGGATCAGTGTTGGCCAGTCGGTTTTGAGAATGTGTTCTCGCAATAGCCATTCCACCAGGTTCTTGTCGGCAAATGCGCTCTGCTCCAGAAAGTAGTCAACAGCTACATTCTCAAAACCTTGTCGATACAGTCCTTTAACCAGAGCAGACAGGATCCGTTCCCGAGCTTTGTCATCGTAGGGGTGGCTCTGCTGATACCGAGCCCAATGTTTCATGGCCAGGGTCGCGTTGCTGTCGGCCAAATGACGAATCCCGTGCTCGATCACCGACAGTACCTCTGGAGTTTTGGCGGGTATCAGGTCGTAGTTGCCTAGTTGGCCGGGGTCGCGATCCAGCGAACGATATTTGCCGGCCAGCTGGCGATAGTGCTCGTTGGTAAAAAAACGTTCGATATACCGAGCCAGCTGGTGTTTGTGATTAAGTATGGCCAGGGTAAAACGTTGCCAGGCGACCTCATTGTCAATGCGCTGTTCACTGATCAGGAGTTGGAACAGAGGGTCGCAGGCCTTGGGTTGGGATTTCCCAACCAGCCACAGTGTTAACCCGTCCCGCAACGCTTCGTTGCGTTGGCCGGCCTGGTAGCGGGCAAAGTGATAGTGGCATTGCGTCTCGGTGTTCGCATTTTCAGCGTCGTAATGCTTGATAAACTGGCGCCACAGACCTTTCCCATACAGTAGGTTAAGCCAGTTATGACGCAGGCGCCTCGCCAGCCACGTATCGGGGTATTCAGTTAAAAAGCTCTCCACAGCGACAGCGTCATCCAGTGAAAGACGATGGCTGATGCGCGAATATTCCAGATAAGGATAGAGCGGGTAGTCCGCCAATGTTGCCTGATGTTGCTCGAATTGTCGGAGGGACCCGTTATCCAGGCTTTTTCTTACCCGCTTATAGAGTTGACGCTGTTCCTCAAGCTTGTTATCGCCGATCCTTGTTTTGCCAGTGGCGCCTGATGGTGTGTTGTCCTGACCGAAAACCGGGGCGGCGAGCCAGACAGTGAGTGATAGCAGTAGTGCGAGGTGGATTCTGGTAGAGGATAAAACGGCCTTCATACTTACTGACCGCGAAGGGTCTGGCTCCATTACTTTGTTAACTCACCGGAACAACGCCCGCTCGGGTACTGGCAGCAAGCAGATTTTCGTTAATTATTCCTGGTCGGGTTTGGGTATTCTTACTGCCAGGACATCACAGGTGGCGCCGTGTAGCACTCCGTTTGCCGTAGATC
>DLXZ01000038.1:515-4973 GCA_003448675.1 Porticoccaceae bacterium | reverse complement strand
GAGTTTGCCGTAGATCCAAACACCAGCGCCAGACCGTGCCGCCCGTGACTGCCAACAACGATCAGGTCAACGCCGTTATCCTTGGCGAACTTGTGCATCTCGTGAGCCGGCTGGCCAATGACTACGTGACGATCATTGGTGGTCAGTCCCAGTTGGTGGCAAAACTCGTCTAGCCGCGTCCTGGCCCTTTCTTCCATTTGCGTCTGAACATCACTCAGATCCATGGGTACATCACCACCGTAGGCAAATGACAGTGGCTCCTGTACATGCACCAGACTGATCCGTACGTCCCGGTCTTTAAATAATTCCTGGACATGGTCTACGACCAGCGCGGATTCAGGGGAGAGGTCGAGCCCAACAAGTATATGGCGGTAATAGGACATAGGGTCGAGTCTCCTTTGATGCGAAATGTCGCTACCTTAGCGGGTATTCCCAATATAGTATATTTATTTAGTAGTGATCCATACCTCCTGGCTTGCTGACAGGACTCCGACTGGACGTTCGGATTTTTGTCGCTACGAAAACCGGCCTGGATACCTCGCTGGCGGGTAAAGCAGGTTTTTCGGCCATTGATGGTTATCGACTCTTGTGGAAAAGTCTCTTAAACGACGGGTAATCCGCATTGACGGATGAGCGCGAGTACCTGCGTCGTCTATGTGTTTAGCTTGCATCGGTGGTGTCCGGGGAATTCAAAAATATGGCTTATATTTGATAAAACGCTTGACCTGTGAAAATTCAGGCATTACAACGCGCAGCTTGAACCGAGGCTAACGTAAACTTTTAACAGAACGGACATACATGGGCAGATCACTGGTTATTGTCGAGTCGCCGGCAAAAGCAAAAACAATAAACAGGTACCTGGGTAAGGACTTCGTCGTTAAATCTAGCGTTGGTCATGTCAGGGACTTGCCCACCAGCGCCGCCAGTCGGGCGCCGGTCGATCCTAAAAAGCGTGCGCGCCAGGCGGCGGCAACGCGCAAGATGGCGCCCAAGGAAAAAGCTGAGTACAAGGCACGCCGGGCTCGGGAGCAGTTGATCGAACGCATGGGTATTGATCCCGATCACGGCTGGAATGCGCAATACCAGGTTTTGCCGGGCAAGGAAAAAGTGGTCGCCGAGCTACAAAAGCTGGCCAAGGACGCTGATACGATTTATCTGGCTACCGATCTTGACCGGGAAGGTGAGGCCATCGCCTGGCATCTGCGCGAAACCATTGGCGGTGAAGATGAGCGCTTCAAACGGGTTGTGTTTAATGAAATAACCAGGAAAGCCATTCAGGAGGCTTTTGCCGACCCTGGAGAGCTGGATATCAACCGGGTCAACGCCCAGCAGGCAAGACGTTTTCTGGATCGTGTCGTGGGTTTTATGGTGTCTCCACTGTTGTGGGAGAAGATTGCTCGGGGCTTGTCCGCGGGACGGGTCCAGTCGGTAGCAGTCAAGCTGGTGGTTGAGCGGGAGCGCGAGATTCGCGCCTTTCAGCCTGTTGAATATTGGACTTTGCACGCGGACCTGGAAAACCCTGAAGAGGACCAGGCCCGGTTTGAGCTTCGCAGCGTTAATGGCAAGACCTATCGGCCCGATAACAAGGCCGATAGCGACACGGCCGTCGAACAGCTAAATAAAGAGACCTTTACGGTATCCGAACGAAACGCCAGTCCTTCCGAAACCCGACCACCAAAGCCGTTTATTACCTCGACCCTGCAACAGGCAGCCAGTACGCGGCTGAGCTTTGGGGTCAAAAAAACGATGATGTTGGCTCAGCGTTTGTATGAGGCTGGGTATATCACTTACATGCGGACCGATTCCCTGAACCTCAGCGCCGAAGCGGTAGAACAGTGTCGGGAACTGGTCAGTCAGCGTTATGGCGATAAATATCTGCCGGAAAAAGCCAATGTCCATGCTAACAAGGAGGGAGCCCAGGAAGCCCACGAAGCCATTCGGCCGTCCAATGTGGATATCTCCGTGGCTGATTTGCAGGGTGTGGAAGACGATGCCCGGCGACTGTATGACATGATCTGGCAGCAATTCGTCGGTGGCCAAATGCTGCCGGCTCGCTTTAATACCACCACGGTTAAAGTCGCCGCCGGCGACTACGAGTTGCGCGTGCGTGGTCGGGTTATGGTCTTCGATGGTTTTTTGCGCGCGGCGCCGGGCCTGCGCAGTCAGGATGACGTGGAGCTGCCCGACTATCAGGTGGGTGACGAGCTGAAGTTGTTGCAATTACTGCCCCAGCAACACTTTACCAAACCGCCGCCGCGCTTTAGCGAAGCAGCTCTGGTCAAGGAGCTGGAAAAGCGCGGCATAGGGCGACCTTCAACCTATGCGAGCATTATTTCCACCATTCAGGACCGCGGGTATGTGCGGGTGGAAAATCGCCGCTTCCATGCCGAAAAAATTGGCGAGATCGTTACCAGCCGGCTGGATGAAAACTTCAATGACTTGATGGACTACGGTTTTACCGCCGCTATGGAAGAGCAGTTGGATCGCATCGCCGCCGGTGAATTCAGCTGGAAGGACATTCTCGATCGTTTCTATCAGGACTTTACCCGGCAACTGGATAACGCCCGGGATGAAGCCAATGGCATGCGCTTGAATGGCGCGACCGAGACCAGCATCGTATGTGAGCAATGTGGGCGCCCGATGACCATTCGAACCGGCAGCACCGGCGTGTTTCTGGGATGCTCCGGCTATAGCCTGCCACCAAAGGAACGTTGTAAAAATACTAAAAACCTCATCCCCGGCGAAGAGGCGGTGGATGTGGAGAATGACGAAGAAGGCGAATCAAAGTTGTTGTTGGCCAAGCATCATTGCGGTATCTGCAAGAGCGTCATGGATGCCTATCTGGTTGATGAACAGCGCAAGCTGCACATTTGCGGAAATAATCCGGACTGCCCCGGTTATGAAGTAGAGGAAGGCAGCTTTAAGTTGCGCGGCTATGAGGGACCGATAATTGATTGTGACAAATGCGGTGCCAATATGGAGCTGAAATCTGGTCGTTTTGGCAAATATTTTGGTTGCACCGCCGACGACTGCAAGAACACCCGCAAACTCCTGCGCAATGGCCAACCGGCGCCACCGAAAATGGATCCGGTGGATATGCCGGAGCTACAGTGTGAGAAGGTGGACGATCACTACGTGCTGCGCGATGGCGCTGCCGGTATATTCCTTGCCGCCAGCCAGTTTCCCAAGCATAGGGAGACGCGTGCGCCACTGGTCAGCGAACTGCTGCCCCATAAGACAGAGATCGACCCCAAATATGCCTATTTGATGTCGGCGCCGCTAAAAGACCCAGATGGTAAAGCGACCGTGGTGCGTTATGCCCGCAAAAGTGCCGAGCACTATGTGCGCTCGGAAGTTGAGGGCAAAACCACCGGTTGGCAGGCCTGGTATCGAGATGGCAAGTGGCAGGTCGAGGACAAGCGCAAAAAATAACCCAGCCCCAGGCCCATTACCAGGAGGCTTGTCCATGACCGCTGAAGCTTATGTTGGCGCGAGCCATCAGTGCTGCAACTACGCCAGGGCCTTGCTCGCCGAGACCGATCGCGTTGAACAGCATTCAGTGCTGCGCCGGGCCGTGAGACGGGGCGTTCTTTATCATCTGGAAGACGCTTTTCTCATGCATCTGCGCGGCTTGGCGGAAAGCTACGTCCCGGGAGCAGGCGCTTCGATTCGCACGCCCCGGGAATTGACTGCCTGCCTGGAGGCGGCAGGTATCAATTCACCGGAGGCTGGGGAAGTGAGTAACCTGGCTGGTGACCAACGCAGTTGGCTGCGAGCCTGTCTCGAAGCCTGCAATGCCCTGCACTTCAACGATCTTGACCGGACAGGACCTATTTCCAGTGGGGGTGATATCCCGCTGTATCAAGATCGTGGCATGAAACAGCAAGAGCCTTCCCGGGATCTACTTCAAGGCTGGGTTGACGCACTGAGTGAGCTAATTGACCGCCATTGCGTTCTGATGGCCGAGAGCTGAGTTGGCTACGGAGGGGTAAAAGCACGTCGGAACTTTATCTGTCAAGGTGGTTCTGCTTTGCTATACTTAGTCACTAACTGGCCTTCTCGGAGAACCCATGTCTTCATCCCTGTACGAAATAGTGATGCTTCCCGACGGGGAGGTGGTCTTGCAGCGCGCGAATAACGAAGGCGAGCCCCTGATCCGCATCAGTTTTTCCGACGAGGCGAAGTTTTACCTGAGCGATACCACTATTGATGTTGCCAAAGCGATGATTGATGCCGGTATTGAAGCGGTTGAGGACTTGAGTAATGACGCCATGGCTATTGAAGAAGAGGAAGCGGAAGAGCAGCGGGTGCTGCACTAGCTTGCCGAGGCTTCACTCATTCGCGGCGAAGCTCGCCTGACCCGGGTTGGGGTCGGATTTTTTAATTTCCCATCTATCCCGCCGTTGTATCTTACTGGCCAGTCGATCTATATTTTTCTTCTGCCTTCTGCCTTCTGCC
>DLXZ01000038.1:0-201 GCA_003448675.1 Porticoccaceae bacterium | reverse complement strand
CTGCCTTCTGCCTTCTGCCTTCGCTTGAGAGCCATAAAGCAGGCTGGTGTCGTGTTTTCAACCGAGGTGTGTCGGTAACTAGTTCTGGCGCAATAATCCCGCGTACAGGCCTTCTATGACAAAATCCTGCTCACGTAGATCCACTTCTATGGGGTCGTAGTCGGGGTTTTCTGGTAGCAGTTGGATGAGGTAGCGGCTGCG
>DLXZ01000168.1 GCA_003448675.1 Porticoccaceae bacterium | reverse complement strand
ATTACGACAGGGGCAGGGTGGGCGGTTGAGCACGGCTACTGATCGGAGCGGGGTTAGAGGCACAGGCCGCCAGATAAAGCGTCAGCAGCAGGAGCAAACCCAGGCGTTTATCACACCCCTTATTGGCCACACTAACTTTCATAACTCACCCAGCCCGGAGCGGGGGTTAAAGCCGCTCCCGCCGGACCCCACCACTAAGATATTCAAGCATCAGAACCAGAGTCAAACCCAGAACCATCACACCCAGCACCGCCAGGCACCGAGAGTCGCCGACCGCCTGGGCATAGTCAGCAGGCAGATACAATTGCAGTCGCGCGGCGCCCCCACTCCCGCTGGCCTCGCTTTGTACCAACTGACGCCAGGGCCACACCACCGCCAGGGAGCCGGCTAGAAAACCGGTCAATGTCGCCAGCGTGGCGCTATGATAATTGCGCAGAAGCCATGACAGTAAGCGGGAGAAGCTCAACAGCCCGACCAGGCATCCCGCAGCGAAGGTCATCAGTACCGCTAGCCGGACCTCGACCACGGCTTCAAGAATTACCGGATACACCCCCAGCAACAGCAGGATAAAACTGCCAGAAACACCAGGCAGAATCATCGCGCAGATGGCCAGCATGCCCGAAGCAAAAATATATAACGGCTGCGGCCCCTGTTCGGACAATAGCTGGGTCTGGGGCGTAAAGGCGCTGGCCACCACCAGTGCCGCCCCTGCAAAAAGCAGCAGCCAGCAAATCAAACCCCGTGTTTTGATCTGTCGCCAGATAAATATGATTGAGGCGCCAATCAGGCCAAAAAAGAAGCCCCAGACCAGCAGGGGATGATGGGCCAGCATATAGGTCAGCAGGCGTGCGAACGTAGCGATACTGAGCAGGATGCCGCTAAACAGCACCAATAGAAAACCCCCATCGATATGTTGCCAGAATGCTTTAAAACGTCTTTCCAACAGTAGTCTTGCCGCCGTCAGATCAAACGACCCGATGGCCGCTAGCAGCCGTTCATAGATACCCGAAATAAAGGCGATAGTGCCGCCGGAAACACCGGGAACCACGTCGGCGGCGCCCATGGCGACGCCGGTCGAGAACAGAGCGAGATAGTGACGCAGGTTTACCAAGGCGGGCACCTGCCGGACGGTCAGCGAGCCAGGCCACTCAAAAGAGGCACAAAACGCACTTTTTCCACCACCTCTTCTTCGTAATTCTGGCTGTCGCCGACACGGGTGATGACCCGCAACTCCTGGCTGTCATCACCACCCACGGGTATCACCAGAATACCGTTGGGCGCCAGTTGATAAAGGAGTTCGTCGGGGATATGCTCAGGAGCCGCGGTACTGATAATCCCGTCGTAGGGGGCATGCTGTGGCCAACCCACACCGCCATCGGAATAGGCGCAGGTAATGTTGCGCAGGTCGAGGCGACGAAACCGCTCCCTGGCCTTGACCAGCAGTGGCTTGATTCGCTCGACTGTATAGACCTGATCGACCAACTGAGCCAGCACCGCCGCCTGGTAACCGGAGCCCGTGCCCACTTCCAGCACCTTTTTCAGAGGCCCGTGGGATAACAACAATTCGGTCATCAAAGCGACAATATAGGGCTGGGAAATCGTCTGGGCGTGACCGATGGGCAGGGCGGTATCTTCGTAGGCGCGATGAGCCAGTGCTTCATCAAGAAACAGATGGCGCGGCGTGGCGCGCATGACATCGAGCACTTTCTGATTTTTTATGCCGTTGTCTTTGAGTCGCTGAATCAAGCGTTCACGGGTGCGCCGGGAGGTCATTCCCACCCCATCAAGGTCTACCAAACTCGCTTCTCCCCTCATCAAAATACGGCGCAAACAGGAGCTGAACTATAGCATAGGGTCATCGTGCGGCCCACGCGTGAAAACCAGCTCCCGCAGTACCGCCGTGGCGTAAGCGCCAGGCGGTAAAGTAAAGTTCAACTGGATATCGGCACCCTGCCAATGCCAGGTAAAAGCATCCGGGTTTAGCACCAGTGGTCGACGTTCCTGTTTGAGGCCTCGGTGTTCAAGGGCGTGACACCAGACTTCATAGGGCGCCAGAATTTCCCGCTCCCACTGCTGTAGCACGGGATTGATGGGTGGCCTGCCTCGACCCCAAAGGGGGCCGGTGGCGGTCCGTTCGTCCTGACCCGGCGTCCGCCAGCTGCCATCACGGACCCGAGCCGACAATACCATGTTGAACAAATGGGATCGGGCCGCGGAAAGATACAGGCCTTCCTTTCCACCTGTACCGCGCCCCTTTCCACCAGCTCTGCCCTCACGGCCATTTCGAGCACGACTTCGCGCCAGCAAACGATTCGCTTCCCTCAGATTGGCGCCCTGCCTGCCGAAACGTTGCTCACCGAAATAGTTGGGCACACCCTGATCCCTGATGATTGCCAACCGCTCTTGAAAAGCCTGATACGGGACATTCAACTGCCGCAATGTAATGACAAAGTCGTTACCCTGGTGAGCGCCCCGGCGCAATTTACGCCGATGTCGTGACCAGGCGAGCAACTGGCAATCCGGCAGCAAGGTTTTGCCCGCCGCCCACTGAGTGGCCAGTTGATCCGCGTTTTGACCGAGCACCCGGACACTGAACCACTGACTGGTGAGCGCCCTTCTATCCTTGAGTCCGCAGTAACCCACATCCCGAGGCTCCACGCCCAGCAGCCCCGCCAGCCCTTCGGCCACCCAGGCTGTATTCTGGTTACGTTTGCGAATGTGAAGGTAGAGGTGATCACCCTCACCGGACAGTTGGTCGTCGAAGCGTTCATGAACGACAAAGTCCTCGGGCTGAAAACGTATCATCGCCTGACCAAGCGGCGCGCCCCAACTATGACTATAGTCAAGGCTCAGCGAGGCTTCATCGATGGTAGTCGACAAGATAAAGTACGTCCAGAACCGTCCGCGTGGCATCCAGGATACGCACTACACGATCCTCTATGCGACGAATACTGGTGCCTTCTGGCTGGTGTAATAAATCATCCAGCACGGCGTCCGGCAAGCGGCGGGAATGACGATACACGTCGTCATCCAGCACCTCCCAACGTTGTAATTTTTTTTGCCAACCCGGGGGCAGTTCGCCGCCGCGCTCCAGTTTTTTTCGCAGACCGGGAGGCAGTTTTTTGCCCCGTTGGCCCGGGGGCGTCCATTGTTCCCCGCGCAGGTAATCTTTCAACACCCGTCGGTCATGGTCGCCAAAAAGCACTTCCGAAAGAATGATTTCGGCGACAGCATGCTTCAACGCCCGGTTTCTGTCCCGTTCCCGCTCATGTTCAGCGAGCACTGGCGTAGCGGCTAAACCGAAGACAAGGCTCAGTATCAGCCCCCGTCGCGTCGCGACTGCAAATAGTATTTTAATGACAGCATTCATTGAGAATTCCCATTTAACGAGGCATGGGCATTTTTATCCTGTACATTTTTATCCTGTATTAGTACCACCGCCTGGACGGCAATGCCTTCACCACGACCCACGGCGCCCAGGCCCTCCGAGGTGGTCGCCTTGATATTCAGCTGGCCTGGCTCGCAACCCATAGTCTTGCTCAGCTGCTTGATCATGGTCTCGGCATGGGGTGCAATTTTCGGCGCCTGGGCGATCACCGTCATATCGGCATTGCACAGTATCCAACCGGCGGATTCCAGCCTGGCGACCACATTTTGTAACAATACCAAGCTGGAGATGCCTCGGTAGTTGGGATCGCTGTCTGGAAACAGGCGTCCGATATCGCCCAGCGCGGCCGCCCCCAGCAGGGCATCACACAGTGCGTGAACCAGCACATCGCCATCGGAGTGCGCCAACAAAGGTCTGGGATGAGGGATTTGAACGCCGCCCAATGTGACATGGGGGGCGGCGCTGTCAGCGAATTCCCCGCCACCCAAACCGGCAAAAGCATGAACATCGTAGCCCTGGCCAACACGTATCATCCCGCTCTCTCCAGCCCCGCACTGGCCTGGGCTTCCAAGATGGCCGCCGCCAGCGGTAAATCTTCCGGAAAGGTGATTTTGATATTGTCCGGGCGCCCGCGCACCAGCAGGGGCTGGTATCCAAGCTGCTCAAGGGCGCTGGCTTCATCGGTAATTACCCGCCCCGCTGCAATTCCCTCGGCAAGGGCGCTACGCAATAAACCGTAACGAAACATCTGGGGCGTCGCCGCCTGCCAAAGTCCGTCCCGTGATGGGCTATCCACCACCCGGCCGACCACCGCATCCACGCCTTTAACTTCGGCGACACGTTTCAACGTCGCAACCACGGGCGTTGCCAGCAGGCCGCCCACCGAATCGCCAGCAAGTGCCTGACACAACATTCGTAAATCCGCGGGCATGATGCAAGGTCGCACAACGTCATGAACCAGTACCCAGTCCTGTTCATCGGCTTTATCGCCGAGATACTCCAGCGCTTTTAACACCGATTTAGCCCGCGCCGAACCGCCAGCGGCGGTCTCAACTTTGGGGTGGCGGGAAATTTCAAGGCGTGGCCAGTCTCGGTCGGTTGGCTGAACCGTGACAACAAGGGCCTCACAATCGAGGCTAAGTAAACGCTCCAGAGTGTGCTCTATTACCCGCCGGCCGGCCAGGGGGCTATATTGCTTGGCTTGCTCCCCACCAAAACGGGTGCCGGTACCCGCTGCCGGGACCACCACCCAAAGACTCAATGCTCCCGCTCCTTATCGACGGTCATGTAGAAAGTCTCGCCTTCGCGGACCATGCCAAGGTCGTGGCGAGCGCGCTCCTCTATACCTTCGAAACCATCCTTGAGACCAGACACGGCGGTGGCCAGTTCCTGGTTACGTGCTTTAAGGCTTTCATTTTCTGCAACCTGTTCCTGGATGCGTGACTCCAGTGCATTTTTCTCACGCAGGCCATTTTCACCAAACCACAATTGATACTGAAACAGGCCCACCAGTAAGACCAAACCCAGCAGCAACCATTGCATTGTTATGCTCCTCCCTGACGGAAGATTATTCAGCCGCCGCGGAACTCGGCCATGCCCCGGTAGGGCGCAGTGCCATCCAGTTCAGCCTCTATGCGTAACAGGCGATTGTATTTTGCCACCCGGTCGGAGCGACACAGAGAGCCGGTCTTGATTTGCCCAGCAGCTGTGGCCACCGCCAGGTCGGCGATGGTGGTGTCCTCGGTTTCACCGGAACGATGGCTAATTACGGCTGTGTAGCCCGCCAATTTAGCCAACTGGATGGCTTCCAGGGTTTCGGTCAGGCTGCCGATCTGGTTGAACTTGATCAGAATCGAGTTGGCGATGCTTTCGTCAATTCCCCGTTGCAATATGCCGGTATTGGTAACAAACAAATCATCGCCCACCAGTTGAACCCGGTCGCCGATATTCGCGGTTAATACGGCCCAACCAGCCCAGTCGCTCTCGTCCATGCCGTCTTCGATGGAAATAATCGGGTAACGCTCGGTCAAACCGGCCAGGTAGTCGGCAAAGGCCTCGGCATCATAACTGGCGCCTTCGCCACTGAGGCAATATTGACCATCCCGATAAAACTCAGAGGCCGCGCAATCCAGGGCCAGGGTAATATCATCGCCCAGGGCGTAACCGGCCTTGTCCACCGCCTCGGCGATCACTTCCAGGGCCGCTTCGTTGGAGGGCAGATTGGGGGCGAAGCCGCCTTCGTCACCAACGGCGGTGTTCAAACCACGGCCCGCCAGCACTTTCTTCAGGCTGTGGAAGATCTCCGCACCCTGGCGCAAGCCCTCGGAAAAATCCTGGGCCTTGACCGGCTGGATCATAAACTCCTGAATATCGACGTTGTTATCAGCATGTTCTCCACCGTTGATGATATTCATCATCGGCACCGGCATGGTGTATTGCAGGGGTGTGCCGTTCAGCTCGGCAATGTGCTGATACAGTGGAATCTTCCGGGTAATCGCCGCGGCCCTGGCTGCCGCGAGGGATACCGCCAGAATAGCGTTGGCGCCCAGATTGGCTTTGTTGTCCGTACCGTCGGCTTCAATCATCAGCCTGTCTAGCTGAGCCTGATCGGTCACGTCCTTGCCCAGCAGCAGCTCGCGAATGGTGGTGTTGATATTGCCGACCGCCGTCAAGACGCCTTTGCCCAGGTAACGGCTGTTGTCTCCGTCGCGCAGCTCCAGGGCTTCGCGGGTGCCAGTGGACGCGCCAGATGGGGCACAGGCGCTGCCCAGGGAACCGTCGTCAAGAATGACTTCGGCGCTAACCGTAGGGTTACCCCGCGAGTCCAGGACTTCGAACGCCTTAATATCTGAAATCTTACTCATTATTTCCTCAAGTTCATTGTTCTTGCTGGGTAGGTTAAACCATCGTCCCTTCAGGCAGTATCCAGCGTTGGCAGGGCCTTAACCACCTCATCCACGGCCTTGACCTGCTCCAGAAAAGCCGCCAGTAGATCCAACTTCAGGGCACTGGGACCGTCACAACGGGCCTCGTCCGGATTCGGGTGGGCTTCAAGAAACAGACCCGCCAGACCCGTGGCGATACCAGCCCGCGCCAGCTCCGGCAACTGGGCTCGCCGGCCACCGGACGCGGCGCCGCCGGGATCACGACACTGCAAGGCGTGAGTCACGTCGAAGATTACCGGCATGCCACCACTCGCCTGCTTCATCACTTCGAAACCGAGCATATCCACCACCAGGTTATCGTAACCAAAGTTGCTTCCCCGCTCACAGAGGATCACCCGCTGCTTGCCGCACTCCCG
>DLXZ01000080.1:1288-22538 GCA_003448675.1 Porticoccaceae bacterium | reverse complement strand
ATGCTCTATTGTCAGCCGCCCCTTGATCGTCTGCCTCATCCTGCTGCCTGCCTGGTAACCGGCCTTAGTCCACAGGTGTTGATGCAATCCGGCATGCCCGAATGGCAGTTTATTGAGGCGGTTCATCGAGAATTGTCCCGACCGGGAACCTGCGGCGTTGGCTATAACACGATCCGCTTTGACGATGAGGTGACGCGGTTTTGCCTCTACCGCAACTTCTATGACCCTTATGCTCGCGAGTGGCAGCATGGCAATTCCCGCTGGGACATTATTGATATGTTGCGTCTGGCCAGGGCCCTGCGCCCAGAGGGTATCAACTGGCCGGATCACCAGGACGGCGCTCCCAGTTTCCGGTTAGAGGACCTGACAGCCGCTAATGACATTGAACATGGCGATGCCCATGATGCGTTGGCCGATGTGCGCGCCACCATTGCCATAGCCAGGTTGGTGAAGTCGCGACAACCCAGGCTTTACGATTACGTTTACGGCCATCGCACCAAGGCTCAGGTGAGCCCGTTGATTGATCTGGAACGGCGCCAACCTTTTCTGCACGTATCGTCCCGCCTGCCCAGGGATAATGGCTATCTGGCGCTGATGATGCCGTTATGCCGCCATCCTGCCAATGCCAATGCCATTATTGCTTTTAACCTGATGGCGGAGCCCCGTCAGCTGGTGGATCTGGATAGTGACACGCTGCGTGAACGTTTGTTTACCCGTACTGTTGATTTGCCGGCCGGTACGGAACGTGTAGCGTTGAAGGGCGTGCACATTAATCGTTGTCCCATCGTGGCCACCCCGCGTCTGCTTGATGAGGCGCGGGCAAAAAACCTGGGTATCGATCTGACGCGCTGTGAAGCTAACTGGCGTTATTTGCAGGCTCAGGATCTGGCTGAAAAGGTGAGCAGGGTGTTTGCCGAAGCCGATTATTCAGAAGCACCGGATGTGGAGGCAGCACTTTATCAGGGTTTTATACCCGACCAAGACCGCGCTCTTCTGGCTCAGGTGCGGGCGATGCCGCCAGAAAAACTGACAGGCCTTGAATTCAATTTTCGGGACTCCCGCTACAGTGAACTGTTGTTTCGCTACCGGGCCCGATATGCCGAACATACCTTGAGCCAGGCGGAGCGGGACCGCTGGCATGCACTGCGCCATGGCTGGTTGCACGGTGAAGGCGGCGATAAAGGCCTGCTCACCTTGGGCGCCTATCAGCAAGAACTAGACACCCTGGAAGCTGATCCCGACCTGGATGAAAGCAAGCGCGCGCTGCTGGGCGAATTGCGGGCCTGGGGTGGTGTGGTAGCCGGGCAGCTTTAAGCGCCGGAGGCGCTGTGTTCTGGTGTTAACCCTGCTGGTTGCCGAACCGTAAACCCGATAAAATCGCCAGCGTTCTTGATTCAGGGTATCGAGTGGACTTTCCCGGCGCACACATTCTTTCCATCGAGCAATTTCAGCGCGAAGACATTGAGCGGGTTTTCCGTACAGCTGATCGTATGGAGCCCTACGCCCAGCGCACCCGGCTTACCCGGGTTCTGGAAGGCGCGATTCTCGGCAATATGTTTTTCGAGGCCAGTACTCGCACACGGATCAGTTTTGGCGCGGCGTTTAACCTCCTCGGAGGAGAGGTGAGGGAGTCCGTGGGTATGGACAGCTCGTCGCTGGTCAAGGGCGAGTCGCTGGAGGATACCGCGCGGGTACTATCCGGTTTCAGTGATGTTATCTGTATGCGCCATCCCGAGGCAGGATCGGTGGCTCGGTTTGCCTCGGCCAGCCGGGTGCCGGTGATCAACGGCGGCGATGGCAGTAACGAACATCCCAGCCAGGCGCTGCTGGATTTATATACCATTGAAAAGGAATTACAGGGTCGTGGGAGAACCGTGGACGGGCTGAGAATCGCCATGGTGGGTGACCTCAAATTCGGGCGTACGGTACATTCTCTTTGCAAGCTGTTGTCGCTGTTTAGCAATATCCGCGTGGTGCTGGTTTCCCCAGGTGAGCTCGCCATGCCTGGAGCCCTGGTGGAAACCATGCGTGACGCCGGTCATTGGGTCACGGTGACAGACAACCTGGAAGCGAGCATTGGCGAGGTTGATATTGTCTATTCGACACGGATCCAGGAGGAACGCTTTGACGATCGCGCCCAGGCGGACTTATACCGGGGCCGGTTTCGCCTGAACCAGGCTATTTATACCCGCCACTGTGATCCTAATACGGTCATCATGCATCCGTTACCCAGGGATTCCCGACTGGAAGCCAATGAGCTTGATCCGGACTTGGATAGCAATCCCAATCTGGCGATTTTTCGCCAGACTGACAACGGCCTGTTAGTGCGCATGGCGCTCTTTGCGCTGATTCTTGATGTGGCTCACCTGGTTGACAAGTACGAACAGGATATTCGCTGGCGTAACCCCCGCCAAAAACCGGTCGCCAGCACCGGGCAACCCGACGACGTCCGGTAGCAATATGACGTTTGCCGACGGCCTCGGGTCGAGGGCAAGGGTCGCAATAGAGTAATCCGCAATGCCTGAAGGTAATACAGATTTCGATTTTGAGGATATCCGCCCCTATCGGGATGAAGAAGTAGCGGGGGTCATCAAACAGGTGTTGGTGGACAGGGAGTTTCTCGACACTATTGCCAACATGAAATTTCCCCGCCTTGCTCGGGTGTTTCCATGGCTGGTACGGCCACTTATCGCCAGGGTCTTGCATAGTGAACTGGGCGGGGTGACAGACGTTAGACAATTGCAGGAACTGATCGCCACTCAACTTTACGCTCTGCTTGCTCGATCGGCCGATAGTCTAGAGGTAACTGGAGCTGAAGCGCTGGAAGCGGGGCAGGCCTATCTGTTTTTCAGTAATCACCGGGACATCGCCATGGATCCGGCCATGGTTAACCTGTCGCTGTATGAGCAGGGCCTGGATACCGTGCGTATCGCCATCGGTGACAATCTATTGAGCAAACCTTTTGTTTCCGATCTGATGCGCTTAAACAAGAGTTTTATCGTCAAACGCTCGGCTACCGCACGCCGCGAGAAACTCGCTGCCTTGCAACAGCTGTCGGCATATATTCAGTACTCGTTGTTCGAGGATCGGCAGTCCATCTGGATCGCCCAGCGGGAGGGGCGGGCCAAAGACGGTGTAGATACCACCGAAACCGCATTGTTGAAGATGCTGGTGCTCAACAAACCAAAACAGGAAAGTTTTGGTGATGCCCTTGCCCGTATGCCCCTGGTGCCGGTATCCATTTCCTACGAATGGGACCCCTGTGATGCCCTGAAGGCACACGAGCTACACGCGCTGCAAACCGAGGGTACTTACGTCAAGGATAAACATGAGGATATTAGTAGTATCTACCGGGGCATTGTTGGCGATAAAGGCCATATCGTGGTGGCCTTCGGGGAGCGTCTCGTCGGACCCTTTGCCGACGCCGGTCAGGCCGCCGATCACATTGACAGGCAGATTCTGCTGAACTACCGCTTACAGGCCAGTCATCTGCTCGCCTATGAACAGCTATTTGGAGCTGCCGCTGAGCTGGATATTTATAAGAAATCACTGGGCGAAATTGACTGGGCGGCCAAACAGCGGAGCTTGCGCGCGCGGCTTTCTCCCTTGTCGGAGTCTCAGCAGAAGATCATGCTGGAGGCCTATGCAGCTCCAGTGCGTCGTCGGCTGGCCCTTGGGGAATAGAACCCGTGCTCAGTGAGGAGCTCAAGGCTGATATCCAGCAGGCCTACCGCGCCTTTCTCGAAAACAAGGATTTCCAGGGTCGGCCCGGGCAACGTCAGATGATTGGCCGTATCGCTTCTTTTCTGGGCGCCCTCGATAAAGAAAATCCCGATGCTGAACCCGCCCTGAGTCGTGTGCTTGCGGTAGAGGCGGGAACGGGAACCGGCAAGACCGTCGCCTACCTGCTCTCGGTACTCCCTGTCGCCAGGGCCTTGGGCAAGAAGGTCGTAGTCAGCACTGGCACAGTGGCTCTCCAGGGCCAGTTGGCCGAGCGGGATATTCCGGATGTGCTGGCGGCCACAGGCTGGGATTATCAGTGCGTGCTGGCCAAGGGGCGTGGGCGTTATCTCTGTCCACTGCGGCTTCAGCAAAGTCAGGATGCCATGGTGGCTCAGCAGGCGGGTTTGCATCTTTACGAAGACGAGTTGCCGCTGCGGGCAAATGCCGACAATGTCGCCACGCTCAATACCCTTGCCACCGCCCTGGCGGCTGGGGAGTGGGACGGCGACCGGGATCACTGGCCCGGTAAAATCGAAGATATTACCTGGCAGGCGTTAACCGTGGACCGGGGGCAATGTCTGGGTTATCGCTGCCGCCATTTTGCCGATTGCTGCTTCTTCCAGGCACGCGCCGCCGTTGACGAGGCCGATTGTATTGTCGCCAATCACGATCTGGTGATGTCCGACTTGCACCTGGGTGGCGGCGTTATTTTGCCCGCGCCCGACGAGTGTATCTATGTCTTTGACGAAGCCCACAAACTCGGCGATACCACACTGAACCACGCGGCCAGCTTTGCCCGGCTCAAGGCCACCGGCCAGTGGCTGGATCAGATAGCGGCGGTACTGCCGCAAATGGCCGAGGCGTTGGCTGGCATCGATGGCCTGGAAGAGACCATTGAGCAATGTCAGGATGCTTGTAAGCTGGCCCGCTTGCCGGTGCAACAGAGTTATCCGGCTTTCGAAGCTCTGTTGCTGAATGCGGCAAATGACAAACCGGATCAGTACCGGTTTACCAATGGTCTCTTACCTGAAGCCCTGCTGCCGGTGTGTGGACAGTTGTCAGCGGTTTTTACCGCGCTGCAAAACCGCTTTGGGCAGTTGCATAAGCTTCTGGACAGGGCTCTTGGAGATAATTTTTGTCCGGTGCCGGATGTCGATATTGAGCAATACTTTCAGCAGCTTGGCCAGTGGCTACGCCGGGCTGAAGGCGTGGCTGATTGCTGGACGGATCTCATTGGTGGCGAGCAGGCCGGTGCGCCTTCGGCAAAGTGGCTGACTTTGGAAGAAGGCGGAGATATTCGCGTTTCGGTATCGCCCATTATTGCCGCGGACCGGCTCCGCAACCTGCTCTGGCGCCAGGCCTTTGGCGTGGTGCTAACCTCCGCTACCTTGCGTTCGTTGGGCAGTTTCGGCAATTTTTGTCGCGACCTTGGTTTGCATGAAGTCAGCCCCGCCGGCTCGGGATCGGCCGGTTCGAGCGAGGTCGATATGTATCAGGTGGACTGTCAGGCTATCACCACCGGCTTTGATTACGCTAATGCCGGTGAATTGGTGGTTCCAGAGCTGGGCGCCGACGGTGGCCAGCCGGGAATGCATACTGAAGCCATTATCCGGGAATTACCCGCTTTGCTTGAGCAAGTACCCCAAGGGTGCGACAGAGAGAAAGGAGTCTGGGGCGGTCTGGTGTTATTTTCATCTCGCCGGCAGATGGATGAAGTGGCTGCCGAGCTTGGTGATAACCTTGGGTTGCAACTGCTGGTTCAGGGTGATTTGAGTGTTGGTGAGGTCGTTCGAAGGCACCGTGAAGCAATCGACAGCGGCAATCGCAGCGTTATTTTCGGTCTGGCCAGTTTTGCTGAAGGCATGGATCTGCCAGGGGATTATTGCCGCCATGTGTTGATTGCCAAGTTACCCTTTGCCGTCCCGGATGAGCCCATCCAGGCGACCCTGGCTGAATGGATCGAAGCCCGCCGTGGCAATGCCTTTGCCGAGATGAGTCTGCCCCAGGCGTCTTTGCGACTGATTCAGGCCTGTGGTCGCTTGTTACGCAACGATACCGATACTGGCCGGATCACTATTCTCGATCGACGAATCCTGACTAAAACCTATGGCCGGCAATTACTGGACGCCCTGCCGCCTTTCCGACGTGTGCTTGAATAAATGTTGATTAAGGTATTACCGGGCGGCCTGGTGCGGGCTGTTATCGCCCTGTGTCTCAGGTGTGCCCAGATCGAGTTGTCGCATACGCTCTCGAATTGCACAGTTTAGGCCCATTTCGTCCAGACCGGTTTCGCGAAGTTGTTCGCCGTGGGTGTTGTGATCGATAAATCGATCCGGCAGGCCGCGATTGAGCACTGGCATGGTGATTCCCTCGGCTGCTAGGAACTCATTGACCGCAGCGCCAGCACCACCGGCTAGCGCATTTTCCTCCAGGGTGACAAAGAGCTGATGGTCACTTGCCAGCTCACGCAATTGTTCCCTATCCAGAGGCTTAACAAAGCGCATATCAACCACCGTGGCATCCAGGCCTTCGGCGGCGGCCAGCGCGATGGGTAACAAAGTGCCGAAGTTGAGTATGGCAACGCCGCGCCCCTGGCGCCGGATAACGCTTTTGCCAAGTGGTAGGGCCTGCATTTCTGCTTGAATGGTCGCGCCTGGGCCGGTGCCGCGCGGGTAGCGCACGGCGGCGGGGCCGGGGTGGCGATAGCCCGTGTACAGAAGTTTACGGGTTTCGTCCTCGTCGGAGGGCGTCATAACCACCAGGTTAGGTATACAACGCAAAAAGGAAATATCGAAACTGCCGGCATGGGTAGCGCCGTCCTCGCCAACCAGTCCCGCCCGGTCGATGGCAAACAGCACATCCAGGTTTTGCAGGGCGACATCGTGAATAAGTTGATCATAGGCCCGCTGCAGAAAGGTCGAGTAGATGGCCACCACCGGCTTCTTGCCCTCGCAGGCGAGGCCCGCGGCCAGGGTCACTGCGTGCTGTTCGGCAATGGCGACATCGTGAAACCGCTCTGGAAACTGTTCGGCAAATCGGGCCATACCCGAGCCTTCGGTCATGGCCGGTGTAATGGCGACAAGGTCGGGACATTGCTCGGCCATGTCGCAAAGCCAGTCGCCGAACACCTGCTGGTACTTGGGCTTACCGATGGTGTTTGTGGCCGGCTGCTTTTCCTTGGCCAGGGGTTCTCTTTTGTTGATGGCGTGATAGCCGATTGGGTCTTCCTCGGCGGGAATAAAGCCCTTGCCCTTACTGGTGGCGACGTGTAGCAGGACCGGGCCGGTAACTTTCTTCAGGTTTTCCAGGGTTTTCACCAGCAGGGGAATGTTGTGACCGTCGATGGGGCCAATGTAGGTGAAGCCCAGCTCTTCAAAGATGATGCCGGGCGCCACCAGGGCTTTCATTAACTCCTCGGTTTTTCGTACCAGAACGCTGGTTGAGGGAAAAGTTTTGAGCAGGCGTTTGGCGCTTTCCCGAAACAGATTGTAGGGTTTACTGGACCACAGTTTGGAAAAATAGGTGGCCAGACCGCCAACATTTTTGGAAATCGACATGTTGTTGTCATTGAGCACCACCAGCATATCCTCATCCACATGGGCGACGTGGTTGAGTGCTTCAATAGCCATGCCCGCGGTCATGGCGCCGTCGCCGATCACGGCAATGGCACGATCATCGCGGCCATCCAGGGTTGCGGCGATTTTCATACCCAGCGCCGCGCTCAGAGAGGTGCTGGAATGGCCGACACCAAAGGCATCGTATTCGCTTTCCGAACGCTTGGGGAAACCGGATAAACCGCCGGCCTGCCGGATGGTCAGTAGCTGTTCACGCCGACCGGTGAGGATTTTATGGGGATAGGTCTGATGACCGACGTCCCAGACCAGTTTGTCCGATGGTGTATTGAACACGTAGTGCAGGGCGATGGTCAGTTCAACCACACCCAGGCCCGCGCCAAAGTGGCCGCCGGTCTGGCCGACCGAGTAAAGCAGGAAGGCGCGCAATTCATCCGCCAGTTGTTCCAGCTGGTTGTCGGGCAGATTGCGGAGCGCATTCGGGTTCTCCACAGTATCGAGCAGAGGCGTCTCTGGCCGTGTGGGAGGAATGTCCGAATAGGAAGCGGTCATTGCGTCACCGCTGAAGCTTTAGGGGCGGCAATTCTACAACAATAAAGCGCGGGGGTAATGGTTAGGGTTGAGACTAGCGCTCGCGCTCGACGATAAAATTGGCAATGGCGCGCAAGTGATCGGCTCGTTCGTCCAGGTTATGGAGCGCTCGTAGACTTTGGTGCCGTAATTCCTCGAGCAGGGTTTGTGCATGTTCCAGACCCAGTAGTGAGGTGTAGGTGGCTTTGGACTGTCGGGCGTCCGAACCGGTGGTTTTTCCAAGGGTGGCGGTATCGCCCTGATCGTCAAGGATGTCGTCACGTACCTGAAACGCAAGACCGATGGCCCGTCCATAGTCTTCTAGCGCCAGCAAAGTGCTTTCGTCGGAACAACCGCTGGTCATAGCGCCCATGACTACGCTAGCGCTGATGAGATCGCCGGTTTTACGGTGATGCATGGTTTCCAAATAGTCGAGATCGACGCTCCGATTGGTCGCGGCCAGGTCGAGGACCTGGCCCAGAACCATGCCGTTGGCACCGCTCGCCCTGGCAAGATAGGCTACCAGGGCGACAACCTGGGAGGCCGGAATGTCATCTATCAGTGTCAGTTGTTCGTAGGCCAGCGCCTGCAAGGCATCGCCTGCAAGAATCGCGGTGGCCTCATCAAAAGCAATGTGACAGGTGGGCCTGCCGCGCCGCAGTTCATCATCATCCATCGCTGGCAGGTCATCATGAACCAGTGAATAACAATGCACGAGTTCCACAGCGCAGGCTACCTGGTCAGTGCCTGACGTGATTATGTCCGGATTAGAGGAGCAGGCCGCGGCACCGGCGTAAACCAGGCAGGGGCGGATACGTTTGCCACCGCCGAGGGCCGAGTAGCGCAGGGCTTCGGCAAGAGGGTTGGCATCGTCGGGTAGGCTTTGGGCCAGCAGAGTATCGGTGCGTTCGCGGCAGCTGGAGAGAAAAGTGACCGCGGCCTCGGTCACTCGTCATTCTCCCCGGCAAAGGTGGTTTCAATCACCCCGCCATCATCCTGTTTTTCCAGGACGCGTATCCTTTGTTCGGCGTTTTGCAGGGCTAACTGACATTCGCGGGTAAGTTTTACCCCCTTCTCAAAGGACTTCAGCGCGTCTTCAAGGCCCAGGTTTCCCTCTTCGAGTTCTTCCACGAGGGTTTCCAGTTGCTCAATTTTATCCTCGAAATCTAATTGTTTCTTGCGAGTAGCCATGGACGGTATTTTCGGAAAATTCTGGCAAAAGCGCATTGTACCTCTGATGGTGCTGAAAAGCGCTTGGGCTCTTTGTAGGAAAAAGACTACACAAGCTGACTGCAATCTCCGGATAGTGTGGAGCCGACAGCAAGCGCAATATACGCGTGCAGGGAAGCTATGCACATGGAAGTGATCTCCCCTCTGATGGTTTCATTGTCATGGATAGACGAACTGGCAGCAGGACGAACGCCGGGTATCATCAAACGGGAGTTGGACCAAAAGTGACTTTAACTCGCGTGAGCGAGTTAGGGAACACCGAAGGAAGTGCATTGGAATGGTGAGCCGCATGGATGTTGCTCGCCGCTGCTGAGACCAGGGAATGACAGGTAGTCGTGGTTTCAACGCAGAAAAGGTTTTCTGCTATCGGCCAGGGACAGGAGTCAGGCTGAAAACAGACGCACAGGGATTGTATGCGTCCTCCTACTTGGAACGCCCCTTATCCTCTCCGATATAAGGGGCGTTTTTTTATTCGCAATCTGAATCCGCTATCACGGTAATCATCACCCCCGTTATCATGGGAGTGACATACCAGTGACGCATAATCACTGAACCTGTTTTTTGGCGGCTTAACAAGTGGCTTTACCTTGTTTGTGGGTGTCGGTTATCGCCGGAAATGGGGTATTTTCAACACCAAGCCCTTCCAACGGCGCTGTTTCGCTGGTAATAATTGCTTATCGGACGTCTATGCTTGACCGGGAATAAAACAAATCATACGGGTTAGCGGGATAGTAAGAGGATGCAAGCAAAAATTTTGCGTTTGAATATGGCTGGTCAACCCATCGAGTGGGTAGACTGGCAGACGGCTGTTTGCCTTATCGCCAGGGACCTGGTTAATTGGAGCCTTGGCGAGGTGGTACAAACGGTCAGGGGTGGCCATTCCCGTTTGAGCGGTGAGCAAACCCGGATTGAGTTGCCCAGTATTATTGCCTGTGGTGGTGCGCAGCTGGCGCGACCCCGAACCAACTACCCTTTATGTAATAGCGCGCTATTTGCTCGTGACAGTTTTCTCTGCCTGTATTGCGCCCGACCTTTTCCCCAGAACGAATTAACTCGGGATCATATCGTGCCGGTTTCTCGGGGCGGAAAGGATCGTTGGGAAAACGTCGTCACGGCCTGTCGGCGGTGCAACCAGCACAAGGGCAATCGTTTGCTGGAAGACGTTGGTATGGAGCTGATAGCCCTGCCCTACAGGCCCAATAATGCTGAGTACCTGGCGCTGATTAATTCACGCAGGATCAGGGTTGATCAGATGGATTTTCTGCGCTCGCAGTTTTCAAAAAATTACCGCTGGCTGTGAAGGCGGTTTTCCGTCTGCGGAGGAAACGTAAGTGGATCTGGGTATAGCGGGCCGCAAGGCCATTATTTGTGGGGCTAGTAAGGGTTTGGGCAAGGGCTGTGCCATGGCCATGGCTGGTGAAGGCGCCCAGGTCTTTCTGGTGGCTCGCACTGCCAGTGATCTGGAGGCTGCGAAAAAGGAGATCAGCGGACAGACCGGTGCCCAGGTTGAGATAGTGGTGGCGGACGTGACCAGCGACAGTGGTCGCGATAAGATTATGGCTGCTTGTCCTCGGCCCGATATTCTGGTCAATAATGCGGGTGGGCCACCTCCCGGTGATTTTCGCGACTGGCGCCAGAAGGAATGGTTTGACGCCGTAAACGGCAATATGTTCTCCGCCATTGATATGATCCGGCGTACAGTCGATGGAATGGTCGAACGCGGTTTTGGCAGAATCGTCAATATCACCAGTATCTCGGTGAAAACTCCAATGCCGGGGCTGGGTTTATCCAACGGCGCTCGCGCTGGGCTTACCGGCTGGGTGGCTGGCATCGCCCGCGAATTTGTGCGCCACAACGTTACCATCAACAACCTCCTGCCCGGCCTGTTTGACACAGGGCGTGGTAGTGGCTATCTGGCTTACCGGGCCCGTTGCGAAGGTGTTGATGCGGACAGTTACTTGACGGACTATTTTGCCCGGACACCCGCCGGGCGCTTTGGCACCAGTGACGAGTTTGGTGCTACCTGCGCCTTTATTTGCAGTGATAAGGCCGGCTATATGTCTGGCCAGAATATATTGCTGGATGGTGGCGAATATGCTGGCACCTTTTAGTGGAAGGTTTTGCAGGTGGCGAAGGGTTTGTCAGCGCGCGGAAAGACTTTTCAGTCAAGCAGGCTATTAATAAAAAGGCCCGCGATCAGGGCGGGACAGACAAAACGGATGTACGGGGGCCAGATTTTCCAGAACCACCTATTTTCTGCATTGGCGTAGCCGCTACGAATTTCCTCTAGCAAGCGATCGCGGTGCAGGACCCAACCGGCAAAGATGCACAATACACCTGCCAGCAGTGGCTGGCTGTATTTGGTGGTGATATCGATCACCAGACCAAACAGACTATCGAAATTCAGGATAATCACCGCGCTGATCAGGTAAATAACCCCGCCCGTTAACAGAGCTGCTTTTGGGCGGGATACTCGCCAGCGTTCAATAACAAAGGCCACCGGCACCTCCAGCATGGAAATGGAAGAGGTCAGTGCGGCGATCACCATCAGGCAGAAAAAAATCACTGATACCAGCACACCGCCGGTTCCCAGGGATTGAAACAGTGAAGGCAGGGTTTGCAGAATCAAATCCGGGCCCGCGATAAGTGCGCCGGTATCATTGTGGATCACTACCCCTTGTTTCGCCGCGACAAAGGTCGCCGGAATAATCAAAAGCCCCGCCAGCAGGGCTACCCCGGTATCGGCGCCAGCTACTAGCGCGCCGGCAACAGGCAGATTTTCCTGGGCTCGCAGATAGGACCCGTATATAAGCATGGTGCCAACCCCTAGCGACAGGGAAAAGAAGGCCTGGCCCATCGCGCTTAACAACAGTTGGGGGCGGGCGAGGGCGCTAAAATCCGGCAGAAGATAGACTTTTAGTCCTTCCAGGGCACCCGGTTGCGTGAATACATAGGCGGTTAGCGTAACGATGAGAATAAGCAGGGTAGGCATTAGGCGGCTTGACCAGTGTTCAATGCCGTTGGCCACGCCCCGGGCGATCACAGAGAATGTTAACACCGAAAAAATCAGGCAGAACACCAGATTCCGCGACGGACTGAATTCACTGGTCCATAACGATACCGTTGATAAACCCAGCGACGCCGCTGGCAGGGGCAGGATGTTAGCCATCATCCAGCCAGCGACTATGGCGTAGAACGCGAGAATCAGGCTGGATACGAGAATCCCGCAGATGCCGGCGAATTTGCCAATGGCCTGCCAGCGACGGCGATTACTTAAGGCCGGCAAGGCGTTGACCATGTTGCAACGGGTGTGGCGCCCTATCAGCAGCTCGGCCATTAGCGCCGGGTAGGCCAGCGCTACGGTGAATATTACGTAGACCAGCACAAAAGCCGCACCGCCATTGTTGGCAGCCTGGGTGGGGAAGCCCCAGATATTGCCGAGTCCGACGGCTGAGCCGGTCGCCGCCATAATGAACCCGGCTCGGGAGGAGAAGTGTTCGCGGCTGGGCGATTGCATCAGCTCACACTCTGGCTTGATTCCAAGGATTATTTATTTTTGATGCTGCGGGGCTATTTCCCCCTGCCATTTACCTGACGGTGCGGGAGCCATTAGCTTTGGCTGCCTTCTTCCGGCGGTTGCTCTTCGGGTAAGTTCGTATTTAGGAACGTTTTCAGCCATTCAAGAAACCCTTCGATAATGGAATAAACCGGCGGTACTACCACCAGAGTCAGCAATGTCGAAGAGAGCATGCCGCCAATTACCGCCACGGACAGCGGGCCGTTGGTCTCGTGGCCAGCACCGAAGCCGAGAGCGGCGGGTAACATAGCTAAAATAACAGTAAACGAGGTCATCAATACCGGCCGCAAGCGGATCGGGCAGGCATCCCTGAGCGCGGCGTCGATGGCCATCCCTTCGGCGCGGCGCTGGTTTGTGATGTCCACCAAAAGAATGGAATTCTTCGCTACCAGACCAACCAGCAAGACCAGGCCGATCATTGACCAGGTATTTAGAGTATGGCCCGTGAGCCAGAGCAGGGCGACCCCACCAACCATGGCCAGCGGTTGGGCCGTCATGATAATAAAAGGCTGCAAAAACGAGTTGAATTGACTGGCCAGCACCATGTACAGCAACACGGTTGCCAACGCAAAGGCAAACATCATATTGCTGGCGGTTTTACCAAACTCTTCGGATTGTCCGCGGAGGGTTAGCGTATACCCCACTGGCAGTAGTTCTTCGGCAAAAGTTTGTACGGTGTCGATTGCTTCGGCCAGAGGCATGGTGGGCTTACCATAAAAAGGCGCTGAATAACGCAGGTCGTAGCGGGAGATGGATGCCGGTCCCAGGTTTTCTTCCAGTTTGGCCACCGTGTCGACGCGGATCATGGTGCCGGTGCGTGAGCGCAGGTAGATACGGCTCAAGTCCGCCGACGATTCAAAATGGCCCTCGGCGGCCTTGACCCGCAGGTCGTAGCGCTGCCCATCGCCAGGTTCGTCGTTGTACTTGGCGACATCCAGGCCGCCGACCATAACATTGACTGCCTGCGCTATATCGCGGGTGGAAAAGCCTAGGTCCGCGGCCCGCGTGCTATCAACCACCAGACGATACTGGGGGAGTTCAAGGTTGAGGTCGAGATCAATGTGGCCCATGCCTTCAATCGCAGTCAGCTTTTTCTCCATGGCGTAAGCCAGGCGAGCCACTTCGTTAAGATTGGGGCCATTGATGGAGAACTGCAGCGGCTCACCCCGTTGCCCGCCCAATTGTGGGATAGGTGCCGGGAAAGCGCGTACGCCGGGTACCTGCGCAAATTTTTTGGCCAGGATTTTAATTAATTCCTGCTGGGTTTGGCTCCGCTCATTGGCAGGTGTCATGCGCACCAGACCAGTAGCAGTTGTTACCTGGCGGCCACTGGTGCCTACCCCAAAGAAGTAACCCATGATGACATCGTCATGTTGGTCGAGTATCTCTTCAATCGCACGTAAACGGTCGGCGGTGTAGTCGAGACCGGAACCTAGAGGTGTCCGTGCGATGACCATAAAACTGGCTTCATCCCGTGCTGGTGAAAACTCCTTGCCGATGCCTTTGAGGAAAAATAGCGAGCCTACCACGACTGCCCACGTGACAATAACGACCGTCCAGCGGAATTTAAGTGCGACCCCGAGCACGCTACTGTAATACCTTTCCATGGCCCGGAACATGCGTTCCATCCAGTTGTACAAGCCAGCGGTGTGGTGCTCCACATCCAGGAAACGGGAACACAGCATTGGCGTCAGCGTCATTGAGACGAACCAGGAAATCAGTACGCCAACGGTGACCACGACAGCGAACGATGAAAAGAATCGCCCGACAATACCGCCCATAAAGATAACGGGCACGAAGATACACACCAGCGATAAAGTGGCCGCCAGGACCGGAAAGACCACTTCCGAAGTGCCATGTATGGCGGCAGTTTTGGGATTGGGGTCAATGCTTTCGCGGTGCCGGAAAATATTTTCCAGCACCACAATGGCGTCATCCACGACGATGCCGATGAGCAGCAATAGCGCCAGCAGGGTCATTTGGTTGAGGGTGTAGCCAAAAAAGTATATCGCGGCGACGGCCCCGAACAGGGAGATGGGAATGGCCAGCGCGATGATGACTGTAGAGCGGACGCTTTTTAGAAAAATCCAGACCACCAGAGCGGTGAGTAAGGTGCCCAGAACCAAGTGCTCTTCAAGGGAATGAACCATCTCCCTGACAAACAATGAGTCGTCAGATGCGATATCGAGCCTCATACCAGGCGGCAGTTGAGGTCTGATTTCTTCCTCGATTCTTCTTACCGCTTCATCAATAATCTCAACGGTGTTGGCATTGGCGATTTTGGCGATTCCGATGCCCACGGTTTCGTTGCCGCTAAAACTGGCCATACTCCGGGCGTCGGACTGACCGTCTTCGATCTCAGCCATCATGCCGAGTTTCAGTGGTGCATTATCCCGGTAGGCGACCACCAGGTTTTCCAATTCCCGGGGGTTGTGATATTCCATGTCCAGCTTGACCATGTGCTCGGTATCACCACTGACCAGAAAGCCGCCTGGCATCATGAAGTGTTCATTGCGAATGGCGGCCAGAATCTCGTTGGTGGTGACGTTAAACGCCGCCATGCGGTCGAGATCCAAATTCACCCGGATCGTGCGCTCACGCTGACCTCCGATAACGATTTCTCCGACGCCATTGATGGTTTCAAGCTGTTTCTTGATGATGTTAATGGCGTAGGTGTTCAGTTGTTGCATGGTGCGGTCGCCGCCCAGGGCCAGCCACATGATGGGCGAAGCGCCAAACTCCAGCTTAGCGACAATCGGTGGGTCGGCATCAGCGGGCAACTGGTTCAGAATCTGGTTAACCTTGGACTGAACTTCGTCGAAAGCGGTATCGATATCCTTGTCGAGGTCAAAATTGATAACGACGGTGGAGTTTCCGGGGGAGGAGGTGGAAGAAATATGCTCGATTCCCGGTACGGCGTTGACTGCGGTTTCGATAACATTGGTAATGGAGGCGTCGATGACATCCGGGTTGGCGCCAATGAGATTGGTCTTGACCGCTACGAGGGGAAACTCAGCGGCAGGGTAGCGGTCGACGCCGACTCGGGTGTAGCCGATGTAGCCAAATAGGATCAATACCGCCGACAACATGGTTGTCATGACGTAGCGGTTGATGGATAGCGTAGGCAGATTCATCGCTACGCACCAACACTGTCTTTAACGGTTACAGGTGTACCTTCGGTCAAAAAGCCCGAGCCGTTGGTGACAATGGTTTCGGAGCCTGTTAGCCCTTCAATGATTTCGACCATGCCACTTTTGTACACGCCGGTTTTAACAATTCGTTGCCGGGCGGTGCCATCTTCTATGACATATACCACTTTCCCGGCTGGGCGAAGCACCACGGAGGCCAGGGGCACGGTGATAGCCTTGGCGCGGGTTTCAAGAACGATGGTTC
Source organism: Porticoccaceae bacterium (assembly GCA_003448675.1). GTDB lineage: Bacteria > Pseudomonadota > Gammaproteobacteria > Pseudomonadales > Porticoccaceae > HB2-32-21. The sequence continues at coordinate 6,473 of DLXZ01000080.1, read as the reverse complement.
CCGTTACGCTGGCTCCTGGTTGCCATTTGCCCGGGTTCTCCACCAGGCTGAGAACATCGATGGCGCGATTGCTGGTGCCAACGATGGGCCGGATCTCCATGATTTCAGTTTCGACGATGGTGTCCGGATCAAGTGGAGATACCAGCCTTACCGTGAGGCCCTTAACGATTTTCGGGGCCAGCGTTTCTGGAAGCGGTAAACGGGCGCGTAAGACATCAATTTTAGTGATCCGCAGCAGTGGGTCTCCTACCTTTACGAAGTCGCCAATGCTGGCGAGTTCGGCGTCTACCACGCCGGAATAGGGGGAAATTACACGGGTCTTGGTCAGGCCCCGTTGCCTTTGCTTGAGCCGCTCCTGAGCGGCTTTCAACTGTTCTTCCAGTGCTTCCAGCTGGGCTTTGGCGTCATCGTACCGGTCGGTGGAAATCAACTTGGCTTCGACCAGCTTGCCGTAGCGTTCCACGGTGCGCTTTTGGTTAGTGAATAGCGCAGTCAGCTGGGCGACTTCAGCCTTCGCGCCACGTTCAGCGATGCTGTAATCCTCGGTATCCAGTTCTACCAGCAGTTGTCCCTGTTCCACCCGTTGCCCGGCTTTTATGTGGCCGGCAATCACGCGTCCTTCCACCTCCGCCGAGACTTCCGGGATGAAAATGCTTTCCAGGGCGCCGACGGAGTGTTCAGTGATCTCCAGCTCGGATACTGTCGGCTGGGTGGCGGACACAATCATGGATCTGACCGGTTTTTTATCAGCTGCTGTTTCCGCGGATATTTGCTCCGTTGCCTTATCTCCACAAGCCGCCAGGAGCATGGATGCGGCCAGCAACCAGATAGTATTCTTCGAATCGCGCTTTGACATGGTTTGTTAGTGCCCGTGTGTAATGAAAATATGAGTTACTGAGTGTTCCGCTGCAATTCGATTCCCTTTTTAACTGCGTGGCGTATATTCTGTTCCGGGTATTGGAGTCATTTATGCTTCTTGAGCCGCCGCCCACCGCCGCGTAGCGAATACCAACGCAAAAATCACTTACTTACGCAGGCATGGCTGGATTCTGCAAGAGCTGGTGCGGGAAGATTGTTTTAGCTGTCCGTGCTAACTCGACACCGACACAGCGTCTGATTCTTGCACATAACGAGGTGCAAATACGCTATATCTATATGGGTAATATCTAGATAACCGGAGATAATGGAATTAACCCGCGATCACTTGAGTTGAGCCATAAAAAAACCCGCGCATTGTCTCAAAAATTGCCTGCTTTGAACAGGTTTGCTTGCTGGTAATAACATGTGCTGCCCGCAGCAATCAGGTGGGGGCCGAGCGATTGATTTAACTCATAGTCCCGACAAATATACCTGTTGCCTCTCCGCGAAGGTGTATGTTTGAATTGGTTGAGCTCAACCCCTTGGGAAGATGCCGCTTTTCTGTACTAGACTAAAGCATTGGCGGGTCAGGGGTTCAAGCGTTTACCGTTTTGGTATACCTAAACCGACTCACGGGTACACGGATAGATGTCATCCGATGCAGGCTGGTACAAACGACCGATATTTTTACTGGATACTTATAACCAAGTATTTATTTAGTTAATTTTTCAAGCAAAAAAGAAGGGGAAACCATTGGCTACTACAGAAGAGACCTTGAATGTTGCGGGAGCCCAACTCGTCGTTGTTCGTGGCGGGTCGGGCAAGCCGCTTTTTGTTTGTCATGATGAGATGGGTTACACCGGTTGGATGAAATGGAATGAAGCGTTGGCGGCTAACCGCGAACTGATTATTCCCCTGCAGCCCGGCTACGGTAAGTCGCCTCGTCAGGACTGGATGTGGCGCCACCGCGACGTCGCTAACTACTACCTGAACGTGATTCGTGAAATGGGCCTCGAAAAGCCCGATGTCATGGGTTTTGGTGCTGGCGGTTACATCGCGGCGGAGATGGCGGCGGCCGCGCCGGAGCTGCTGGGCAGCCTGACGCTGGTTGGCCCCATGGGTATCAAGCCTGATGAGGGTGAAATTGCCGAGATGTTCGCCTGTACTGTAAATTCCTATATGCGCTTGAGCGTGCATAACCACGAAGCAGAGGAATACGGTCAGATCTACGGTGGTGAGATGTCGCCAGAGCAGTTCGAGCTGTTTGAAGATGCCCGTGCCGAAGCCGCGCGATTGGGCTGGGAGCCCTACATGTTCAACCCGAGTCTGCCCAACCTGCTAAAAAGCGCGGAGCTGGTTAAGCTGCCCACGCTGTTGGTGCGTGGAGCTGAAGATGCCGTTATCCCGCCCAACTGTATAGAGAAGTACAAAGCTGCGATTCCTCAGGCCGAGACCGTTAGTATTTCCAATGCGGGTCACCGTCCAGAAATCGAAAACAGCGACGAATTTATCAGTGCCGTACAGAAGTTCCTGTCCTAATTAACCGGAGGTCAACCGATCATGCAAATTGCACATTTTACCGAACGGCCCGTTCGTTATATCCCGGAAGAGCCGGTACTCGAAAACCGCGCTTTCTTTGGTGTTTCCAATAAATATATCGATCGCGACAAATCAGCTGACGACTACAATTACTACCTCGATGAAGCCTGCTATTGTGAGGAAGTGGGTTTTGACGCGGTCGCCCTGAATGAGCATCACGGCAACCCCTTCTGTTCAGGTAATGTACTGAACATTGAAGCGGCGATCCTTGCCCGAATTACCTCAAAAGTTAAGATTGTTCTGATTGGCAACCCCTTGCCAGTCGTTAAGCATCCACTGCGAGTTGCGGAAGAACTGGCGACTATCGATACCATTTCCCGAGGTCGTCTGGTTTCCGGATGGGTTCGCGGTGCGGGTAGCGAGCAATTCTTCAATAATGCCAACCCAGCTATCAATCGTGAGCTGTTCAACGAAGCACACGAATTTATTATGCAGGCCTGGACCCGCGAGGGACCTTGGCGTTATGAAGGCAAGCACTTTCATTATCGCCACGTAAATCCCTGGGTCTTGCCGTATCAGAAACCCACTCCCCAGCAGTGGATTCCGGGTGTATTGAGCCCAGAAACTGTTCTGTGGTGCGCGGAGAAACAATACCCCTACCTCGGTCTGGGTACGGCCCTCGGTCCTACCTGTGATCTGTGGGATATGTATGCTGATAAAGCCGCCGAGCTGGGCTTTCAGTGTGGGCCGGAAAACTTCGGTTATCTGTTGCCGGTTTTCTGTGCCGATACCGATGAGAAAGCCCAGGACCTTGGTCGTGGCTTTATTTTTGGCGGTGGTCAGAACGCCTTCTCCCGTCCCGAGCACACACTGCCTCCCGGCTATAACTCAAAAGCCGCGATCCGCATGCTTGCGACCCAGCCCGGTGGTAGCTGGTTGGGTGTGAGCAAGGCCAAGTTAATGGCTAGCCAGGAAGACCAGTGGGACGCTGCCGCCTTTGACGCCTTGCGCGACAAGCTGAAAAAAGGCTACGACAAAGTGCAGGAAAATCTGCAAGTGGTCGTCGGTAGTCCTGAAACCTGTGCCAAGAAAATCTGTGACATCCTTGAAGTTATCCGTCCGGGTGTTTTCACTGTATTTGCGGTACAGGGTAATGTCAGCGACGCGGACCGTATGAACAGCGTTAAACTGCTGGGTGAGCAAGTGTTACCGGTGGTGCGTGAGTTTGCGGCCAAGCAGGAACTGACCGGTCCGTTTGATCAGGTGCCTGGCCAACGCAAGCTGGCGTCCGGTACCAAGCGTGATCCCGTGGTCAATCGTGAAGCGCTGGAAAAATTGAATCTGCCCTGATTTCGGGTGTATAGGTTCAAAACAAAAAAAAGGGCGCCGGAAGGTGCCCTTTTTTTTGTATAGCCTGCTGTTTAACGGTACGAGAGAGCTAAACAGCAGGTGGAGGTAGTAAGCCTGGATCCAGGTTTAGCCTTCCAACGCAAACCCGGCGGTCAGACCCCCATCGGCGATAAACTCGGAGCCGGTAGAGTAGGAAGAATCATCGGAAGCCAGGTAGGCCGCCAGTGTGGCCATCTCGCGGGGCTGGCCGATACGGCCCACCGGGATATTCTTGAAGGCTTCGGCGGCTTCGTCCTGGGTCAGGCCGGTATCGTCGAGAATCTTGGTTTGTACACCGCCGGGGTGGATGGAGTTGACGCGAATGCCATATTTGCCCAGGTCGATGGCGCCAACCTTGGTCATGCCGCGAACCGCGAATTTGCTGGCGCAATAGGCTACGGCGCCATACATACCGATCAGGCCGTCGATGGATGCAATATTGATGATTGAACCGCCGCCAGCTTCCTGCATGGGTTTGGTCACGGCTTTCATGCCCAGAAATACGCCGGTTTGGTTGACTTCTATTACCTTGTTATAGGTCTCCAGGGAGGTTTCGTGCAGCTCAGCAACCGGAGTGATGATGCCCGCGTTGTTGACCAGGACATTAACCTTGCCAAACTTTTCTATGGTTGCCGCAACAACGTCGTCCCAGTTTTTTTCATCAGCGACGTTGAGTCTCATGTAAGCAGCGGAAGCCCCGAGTTCTGCGGCCACTTTCTCGCCTTCGGCGTCGAGTACGTCAGTGATCATGACCTTGGCGCCGCGCTCGGCAAACAAGCGGGCCTCGGCCGCGCCCTGGCCGCGAGCGGCGCCGGTGATAATTGCTACTTTTCCGTCTAAAGTTCCCATAATTAGTAATCCTGTTGGTTACACCTTGTGAATGATGGTTAATCATCCATCCCCGATCACCCGTTGTCTTTTTAATCAAACCGGCGAGGGCGGCAAATATAGAGCTTTTTCCCGGAAAAGACCAATGGGCTGCGGTGCGCAAGCTGTATTAAAAGTGTTCAATGCGGTGGGGTTTGTTTCCCTCCAACTTGCTATGTCACTATAGCTCGCCTGAATTTATAGAGATGCTGGTTTTGTTGGCTGTTAAACGACACAGCATCCGAACAGTTAATTACCCAAACTAAGGAGATCACAATGGATGTCGGTGTTTTGATGTTGTTTCAAAACCATCCCAATCAGCGGATGGACGATTACGACATGTATAAAAAAGAACTCAAGGTATGTGAGATGGCTGAGCCGTTGGGCTTCGACTCCATCTGGGCAGTGGAACACCATTTCACTGACTACACACTGTGCCCGAATCCGGTGGAGATGCTGTCCTACCTGGCCGGCAAAACCGAGAAGATTAAGTTGGGTACTGGCGCGATCATTATTCCCTGGCACAAGGATC
>DLXZ01000080.1:477-1102 GCA_003448675.1 Porticoccaceae bacterium | reverse complement strand
TTATTCCCTGGCACAAGGATCCCTTGCGAATCGCTACTGACGTCGCCATGCTTGATAATCTCTCGGATCGCCGGGTGTTGTTGGGTATTGGTCGTGGCATAGGCCGGGTCGAGTACGATGGCTTCGGTGTCGATATGAACGAGAGCCGGGGCATCTTCGATGAGTCAGCGAAGATGGTGCTGGACATGCTCGAAACCGGCAAAGCCGAGGCCCACGAGGGCAAGTATTTTACCCAGGCCGCCCGGGATATTCGGCCCAAACCCATGGGCTCCTACCTGGATCGCACATTTGTAACCTGCCAGTCCCCCGAGACCGCGGATCTCATTGCCAAACTCGGTTTGGGTATGATGGTTTTTGCCATTTCCCCCTGGAAATCCCGCGCCGAGGATTGTCGGATTTATCGCGAGGCCTTCAGGGAATATCAGGGTCGTGAAGCGCCGCCGGTGGTGGCCAACGTTTTTGTTATGGTTGACGAAGACGCTGACAAAGCCCGCGAACTGGCCCATAAATACATGACCGACTACTGGATTTCCGCACTTCAGCACTACGAAATGGACGGTACTCACTTTGAAGGGGTGAAAGGCTATGAGTTCTACGCCAAATCGGCGGGCATGATGCGTGATCG
>DLXZ01000080.1:0-247 GCA_003448675.1 Porticoccaceae bacterium | reverse complement strand
AGCTCGGAATCGATGGAAAACCTTTACGTGAACAACCAGGTCTTTGGCACCCCCCAGGAATGTATTGATCAGATGAACGCCATTCAGGAAATGGCCGGCCCGGCTACCTTTAACGTATCCTTTTCCTATGCCGGGCTGCCCTATGAGGACGTGCACAAACAGATGAAGTTGTTTGCCGAGAAATGCCTGCCTGTGCTGCAGGCTGCGGAACCTGGAGCCCTGGCCGCTGTACCACACTGCCTTCTAC
>DLXZ01000058.1:3823-6906 GCA_003448675.1 Porticoccaceae bacterium | reverse complement strand
TGGAAGCGCTGGCGAAATTGAACGCCGGGCCCGTTGGCGTATATATTGCCGTCGTCGCCAAAGAGATTGGCGGCGGTTTCACGGGTGGAAAAGTTGCATGAACCGGGGTCGAGTATGCCCCATTCGAGTACGCCGCGGCGGCACAATTCATTACTGGTGGCGTTGCGCACTTGAGCGTCATCGGACATCGGAATATCGATGGAAGAGGGATAAACAATGGCGTCCACTTCGTTTCGAATGCCCTCGATGAAAGCGTGGCAAATGTCCGCGTCGCTATTTTGTTTACCGGTATCCGGGTCCAGGCTGTGGGCGTGGATGATGGCGGCGCCGGCGTTGACGCAGTCGATGGCCTCGCGGCTGATCTCCTCCGCGGTCACCGGAATATTGGGTTGCAGGGCGCGGGTCCAGGCACCGTTCATGGCGACTTCAATCCAGACTTTCTGACTCATGACAAGCTCCTTACGCTTTTTATCGTTGCGCGCAATATAGCGCGAACTGGCGCTAAAATCCTTTTTTGAGCGGCTTGTTCATGTCCCTCAGGCCGCATATAAGGCCACGATGCTGAACTTAAGCTCGGTTTCAGGCTCTTAATCGTGACCATATGGAGATAAATGACAGATGGTTAGGCGTATGAAAGCAGCTATCAAAACGGTGATTAAAGCAGGTGCAATCGCGTTGCCCGTCTTGCTTCTGTTGGGCAGCCTCAATCTGGCCGCCAGGGATGAAATAACAGTTGAGCAGGCTAAAGACTACATCGCTCGTGGCGAAAACCTGGAAACTATTCCCAAAGGGGTGTGGAAAGACTTGCTAACACCCGAGCAGTTTCACATTCTCTGGCGTAAAGGCACCGAACAGCCTTTTACTGGCAAATTACTCGAAAACAAGGAGGAAGGTGTCTACGTCACCGCCGGTTGCCGCCTGCCGGTTTTTCATTCGTCACATAAATTCAAGTCCGGTACCGGCTGGCCCAGCTTTTGGGAAGTGTTTGACAGCGAAAACGTGGTGCTGAAGAAAGACTGGTCCTGGGGTATGCGCCGCATAGAGGTATTATCGAAGTGCGGTGAGCATCTGGGTCATGTGTTCGAGGATGGCCCGGAGCCCACGGGCCTGCGTTATTGCATCAACTCCGAGGCCCTGGATTTTGTGCCGGCCAACCGATCAAACGAAGTCCCTGGCCAGACTTCATTGTCGGAGTCGGGTTCCACTCAATAATAGAGAAGCGTCTGGACGTGCCATGCGTAATTGGCGATGCCGCTTTTGCTTAAGCTTCCTCGGAATCAAAGGCAGCGTCGATCAGTACCGCGGCGGCTTGTCGCGCGGTGTGGCCGGCTTCTGGGTGCTTTGACACCTGGGCGGTGACGATGGCGCCTTCGAATAGCAACGCCAGTTGTTTGCCAAGCTCATCTCCATGCTCAAGCCCCGCTTCCCTGGCAAGCCGTTGGAAATAACGCAGCATCAGGCGTTTAAATTCCTTGCAGGTCTCCCTTATGGCGCTGTGGGTTTCAGAATACTCCCCGATGGCGTTAATAAACATGCAGCCGTAAAAATCATCCCGGGTGAACCAGTCGTAGGCGGCGTCAAAAATACCCAGTAGCCGCTGCCTCGGATCGCGCCACTGGCTTTCGACGGTCTTCATAAAGTTGTTGCGAAAACGTGTGTCGTAGTCGCGCAGCGCGGCCAGGATCAATTCCTCCTTGGAGCGAAAGTGCCGGTACATGGTGCGTTTGGTGACCCCCGCCTGGGCGGCAATAAGGTCTATACCGGTGTCGTGATAGCCCTTTTCCGCAAACAGGGAGATGGCGGTGGTAATCAGTTGTTCGCGTTTTGATGACACAGGGTTTGGCCAATTTGGTATACAGAACTGTTCCTTTATATTCCTTTATAATGTTAAAAACAAGCCATTTTTATATGAACTAAAAATAAATTGCTTATCTAAGTATACAGATATGTATACATGCAAGGTATGCCTATCTGACAACCTGAACGGGAGCGGCCAACGAACAAGTGCGTGGGTTTGGAAGCGCGCCGACGATGAATGCTCCTTTACTCACTTTCACGCGCGATAAGGAAATAGTTCATGAAACTTAAATCATTAATGGCGGCTTTCATTGCGGTACTGGGATTTAGCCTCACCAACGGTGCCCTCGCCGGCGACTATGCCTACAGTACCCCGGCGGTTCAGGGCTACGATGTGGTTTCCTACCACACGGCAAAACGTCCAGCTCGGGGTAATGGTCATTTCGTCGCCACCTACAAGGGCGCTACCTATCAGTTCGCTACCGCGGAAAACCAAAAAATCTTCGAAGCAAACCCGACCAAATATGTGCCCGCTTATGGTGGTTACTGTGCATTTGGTGTTTCGGTCGGTAAAAAATTTATTGGTGACCCCGAAGTGTGGCGGGTTGTCGACGGCAAACTCTACCTGAACCTGGATAACACCATTCAGCAAGATTGGGCCAAGGATATTCCCGGCCGCATTAAAACCGCTGATGGCAACTGGAAAAAAATCAAGGATAAATCACCGGCTTCCCTGTAGCCGATAGTTTGGCCTGGTTGCGGGCCTGAAAAGCCGTGGCCGGGTTTTTTTAAACCAAGGGGTTTCCGGTATACCCAACATGGCATGTCCGAATATCGGAAAACAAGGAGCAAATGTATTATGAACAAACTTCGGTTTATTACCCCCAACCTGCACGGCGTTCTTGATTACGGCGCCGCCATGGCGTTGATTGTGTTGCCTTTTGTTCTCGGATTGGCTGAGCAATCACTGGTCGCGCATGTGGTATCCGTAGTCGCGGGTGTCGGTTTGATTGCCTATAGCCTGCTCACCGATTACGCACTCAGTGCGGTCAGCCTGTTTTCCTTTCGCATTCATTTACTTCTGGATATGGGTGCCGCGATAGCCTTTTTGATCCTGCCTTTTATCCTCGGTTTTTCGGGCATTGTGCTTGGCTACTATCTGGTCATGGGCGCGGGTGTGATTGTGGTTGTTGCGTTATCGCAGACTGGTGCCCAAATAACTCCGAACGAGCTTGTGCCGGAGTAAGACTTGTCACGACATTCAATTGTCACGAAATAGAATTGTC
>DLXZ01000058.1:0-3653 GCA_003448675.1 Porticoccaceae bacterium | reverse complement strand
CCTTATTAGGTCTAACCCACCTGGCGCCGAAAATCGCGGGCTGTCGCATGTAGCAGCAAATAATCCTGTTGATTGGCCCGCGATTTGCGGCGACCTCTCCGAGACCACCTCCCTCATACATGTTTTTCATACTTTTGTCCTGGCAGGTTCGGATTTCGTCGCTTCCAATTCTCGCTTTAGCCATTGTTTGGGTGGCAGACCCAGTTGTGTAACAAAGGCCCGGGTCAGGGCGCTGGTGCTGCTGTAGCCGGTGGCATCGGCCACCAGCTGCAGGGGCTCGCCCCGACGTAATAGGGCCTGGGCGACATTCAGCCGCCATTGGGTTAGGAAGAGCCCAGGTGGAGTGCCCACTACCTCGTGGAATTTGCTGGAAAAGCGAGCCCGTGACATGCCCGCGATGGAGGCCAGGCTTTCCAGATTCCAGTTGCGCCCCGGCTCTGCATGCATGGCGTTAATGGCCTTGTGGAGTTTCGGATGGGCGAGGCCAGCGAGCATGCCGGTTTGCAGAATGTTTTGATCCATCAGTTCGCGCAAAACGCCGATGACGACGATCTCCATTAGCCGGTTTAACACGGCCTGCCGGCCACAGTGCTGTTCCCCTGCTTCTTGAACCAGCACTTTGATGACCGGTTCAAGCGTGGGCGTGTCGGCCAGTCTGATCAACACCAGGTCGGGTAGGGCCCTGGCAATGGGGTTTTCCCCGCCGGAGGCAAAACGCAGGGAAGCGCAGACCATGGTGACCCTGTCATCCAGGGGTATGACCCGGTGGTGGGTGGGGTTCATGTAGAAATACAGGCTGGGCTCATCCACTTCAACGGCGGGATGACAGGCGGACTCCAGGCGCATGCAGCCGTTGAGTTGGACATGGATATAGCCCAGTCCGTCCCTGCCGTCGTAATTCCCGGCATGGCGCAGTGGGCCCGCCTGAAAGGTGCGGGCTTCGAGTTCGAAGTACTTGAGCAGGTCTGCCAGTCGGTCTTCCATTATGAGACGAATAGTAAATTAATAGGTGCTTAATGATACCTAAAGTTTCGTTTTGTTTGTCAATATACCTGTGAGCCTGCTGCCTGGAGATGGCGCTGGAAACTGGTCCCTCGCCTGCAGCGCGGCTTACCAACCCGATAAACAGTAAGGAGACACACTTATGAAAAGGCGAGTGAAGCAGTCATTCAGCCTTGCCGCCAGCCTGGTGGTGTCGGCGGGAATGACTTGCGTTGATGCAACGGCAGGTGATGATCGCGCCGGTATTGGCGCGGCGGAATTCAATGGCAAGGGTGAGTTGTTACAGCCCGAAGGCTTTCGGGAGTGGATATTTATTGGCGCCCCGCTGACGCCCAATGGACTCAACAACGGCGCTGCCGGCTTTCCCGAGTTCCACCATGTCTATGTTAACCCCGATGCCTACGCCAGCTATAAACGCAGCGGCGTTTTCCCCGATGGCACGGTGATCGTCAAGGAGTTGCTGCTGCTGCACAAGGGCGATCACCAGGATGGTTCGAAAGTGTCGCCATCCGGGCGCGGTTATTTCGCCAAAACCTTTAACGGTCTCGACGTCATGGTGAAAGACAACAAGCGTTTTAAAAGCACCAATGGCTGGGGGTTTTTTAACTTCGGTCACAAGGCCGAGCCCTATGCGGCCAGTGCCCCACCCGCCACGGCAGCGGATTGCGCCGGTTGTCACCAGGGGAATGCCGGTGAGGGCATGGTGTTTAAGGAATTCTATCCCCTGTTGGGTCGTTGAACAGGGTTTCCCGTCGTTTAATCAAAGGAGTGTAAGTAATGAAAAAACAACTCGTAACAATTGCCATGGCGGCTGCCCTGCAGGCAGGCGTGGTACAGGCTGACACCGTCGTTGAGGCGGTGCCGGACCAAATGCCGGGTCGATTCCTGGGCGCATTTTCCGGACTGATGATTGGCGCGGCCGGAGGTGGACCGATTGGTATCGGTGTGGTGATCGGCGCCAGCCTGGGCTGGTTTGCCGGGGGTGAGTTACAGGAGGCCGGTGGATTGAGTGGCAATGCCTACCGGATCAGGGATGAGGACGGCGGTGTTTCCACAGTGCGCTCGCCGAATCAGACCTGGTCGTCCGGCGATCGGGTCGATGTTGTCGGTGGCCGGCTGCGAGCTACCGATCAGCTGTCCTATCACCTGTGAGCAACAGGGTTTTTATTCATAACGTCACCCGGTAGCCAGGCGCGCTTGTTGCGCTGGCGCTTGGTTTTAAGCGGGGCCTAGCAACAAGGCCCCTGGAGTCACTACGAGGTTTATCCAAGAAAAGTATTCGTTATGGTGTGGTGCTAGTCGCCACGTTTCTCATCGGCCTGGTTCATGCGGGAGTATTGTTGGGCGCGCAAGAACCACGTTATCAATTTGAAATCACCAAGGTGACTCAGGGGTGATCTTTTACGCCAATTCCGGCGCTATTCCATTCGCGGGCCGACCCGCGCGTTAACGATACTGCTGCATCCGCCGGGCTGTTGGGGCCGGGAGGCTCGGTCATTATCGAAATAAACGACGCGATGGGGTCCGATCGCTTGTCTTTGGGCGCCATGTTGATTCCTACCAATGACGGTTTTTTTGCTTTCCAGAACCTGCGTTTACCACGGGGTGGTAAAGCCCTGGTGCAATACAGCATCGGCTTTGATGCTGGCAGCGAGCCAAACGATGGGCGCTGTATAAACATCCCGGGCACGGTCTGTGGTGGCGAGGACGCTTCCCTCGGTGTTGATGGCGAAGGTTACGTCCACATCCACGGAGGCATTCATGCTATTGGCGATCCTGAACCCGCTGCTTATGACTTTCGCAACCCGGTGGCGATGGCCTGTATCCCGTGGGTTTCAGGCCGTTTCCACGCCCAGCTTTTTGATCCGCGAGGCCAGTGTGGTCGGTTTTATGCCGAGTAAGCGGGCGGCGCCCTGGTCGCCTGAGATTTTGCCATTGCACTGGATAAGGGCGGCTTTGATATTTTCCCGATCCCGAGCCAGGCGCTCGTGCTCATTATAGGGAGTGGCCACAGTTTCCTGATGGGTGCTGGTGAACTTCGTCGATGTTTGCTTCATCGTCGAATGGGTAGCTTGGGCTTCCTTGGCTCCAGCGCCAGGCAGGTCAAAGCTGAGCTTGCCATTGCCGCTGACAATAATGGACCGCTCGATGACGTTTTGCAGCTCGCGAATATTGCCGGGCCAGGTGTAGGCTTGTAGCTGGGTAACGTTGGCCTGGGTCAGCCGGGGTGTCGGGCGGTTCAGTTTGCGACTGATCAGGCTGATGAAGTGCTGCGCCAGCAGGGGGATGTCGTCGGTACGTTTGCGCAGTGGCACGGCTTCAATAGGGAAGACGTTGAGGCGAAAATAAAGGTCTTCGCGAAACGTGCCAGCCTGGACCTCGGCCTTTAAATCCCGATTGGTTGCCGCGATGACCCGGACGTCGACATTACGCGTTCGGGATTCGCCGACCCGCTCCAGCTGGCCCTCCTGCAAGACGCGCAAGAGTTTGCTTTGTAAGTCCAGGGGAATTTCGCCCACTTCGTCGAGAAAGATGGTGCCGCCATCGGCCAGCTCAAAGCGCCCGACCCGATCCTTGATGGCGCCGGTAAAGGCACCTTTCTGATGACCGAAAAACTCACTTTCAAAGAGTTGAGCAACTCCAGCAGGCCT
>DLXZ01000007.1:5383-5568 GCA_003448675.1 Porticoccaceae bacterium | reverse complement strand
GACCCCAATCACAGGGTCAATGATGAGATCAGCCTGATCCCGACCCCTGGGCATACCCCTGGCCACGCCAGCGTATTGATTCAATCAAACGGCGAGGAAGCGGTAATTACCGGTGACATGTTTCACCATCCCCTGCAGATGGCCAAGCCCGGCTGGATCGACATGGCGGATGTCGACAACACGCT
>DLXZ01000007.1:3796-5058 GCA_003448675.1 Porticoccaceae bacterium | reverse complement strand
CCATAGCTGTTATTTTTCCCGGGTAAAACGGTAAGCACCGGTCGGGGGTAAATATGAAACGCGCGTTGGTCATCGGAGGGACAGGCCCCACCGGCCCCCATGTCCTGCAGGGGCTGCTGGATCGTGGTTACGACACTTGTATATTCCATCGGGGAACACATGAACCACCAGGATTGCCCGAGGTGGAGCACATCCATGGTGATCCTCACTTTGAAGAAACTATCGCCGAATCCCTGTACGGTCGCCAATTCGATCTGGTAGTCGCCATGTATGGGCGCATTCGGTTTATCGCTGACTATTTCGCTAAGCGTTGCGAGCGGTTTCTGGCGGTGGGCGGTATACCCGTGTACCGCGGCCTCTTATCACCGGAGGATAACCACCCCTTTGGCCTCAAGGTTCCGACCGCGGAAACCGCGCCACTGATGTCCGAGCCTTCCGAATCAAAAGCCGCGGGTTTTGGCCACCTGATTTATCAAACCGAAAGACACGTGCTCGACCACGGGAAAAGTGGCGCGTTTAACAGCAGTTATTTTCGCTACCCCGCGATTTACGGGCCGCGCCAGCCTAACCCCATGGACTGGTCAGTGATCAAACGCGTCATCGACGGTCGTACCCATATGATCCTGCCCGAGGGTGGATTGATGATGACAACTCGCTGCGCGGCCCGAAACGCTGCCCACTACCTCTTACTCGCTATCGACAAACCCGACGCCAGCAAAAACCAGGTATACAACTGTGTCGATGAGGATCAATACACACTGCGCCAGTGGATGGAGCTGATTTCTACCTTTGCCGGAAGAAAACTCGATATGTTTTCCGTTCCCAAGGAAGTCGGCGCTCCCGCCCGTATGCTGACACGGATGATGGATGTGAGAAATCACTGCTTTCTCGATGGCGCCAAGGCGCGGGAACAACTGGGTTACCGGGATCAGATTACGGCAGCCGATGCCCTAAAAGAAAATGTCGAGTGGTACATGGCCAATCCAGTGACCGCTGAGGAGTATCCCAATTATCCAGACCCTTTCAATTACGAAGGGGAAGATCGGTTGATGAATGCATATACCGAGGCCCTGGTAAGGCTGCGAAATGAAGTTCCCTTCGAGGAACCCAGGTACTACCATTCCTACGCGCACCCGAGAAAACCCGGACAGGGGCCGGATCACCGTGGCCGCTGACATGCTACGACAAGTGCACTCGATCTCCGGAATAAAATTGATCCTATAACACTATAAGGAAATAGTTATGAGCGGAATAGTCCAGGG
>DLXZ01000007.1:2054-3690 GCA_003448675.1 Porticoccaceae bacterium | reverse complement strand
CAGGCCGCACCTGACCCTGTCACGGAGGATCGATTCATGGAACTGACGCTGCAAGACAAAGTCGCCATCGTTACCGGCGCGGGCTCTGGAGTCGGCCGGGCCTCGGCGCTTGCTTTTGCACGGGAAGGCGCCAAAGTCGTGACATCCGATTTCAACGACGCTGGCGGGAAAGAAACCGTCAAATTACTCATTGAGGCAGGTGGCGAAGCGGTGTACCAACGTTGCGATATTACTGACGAAGCACAGGCGGAGGCTCTGGTAGCCAAAGCGGTAAGCACATTTGGCCGCCAGGACTGCGGCTATAACAGTGCCGGCGCCCCCGGTACGGCGCTGCTGACCCCAGCTATCGGTAAAGACCCAGCCGCCCGATCCCATATGGAAAAAATGACATTGCTGCGCCGCTTTGGCGAGCCTGGCGAAATAACCAACGCGGCTGCTTGGTTGTGCTCCGACCAGATTACCTGCGTTCCCGGTGTGGCTTTCACCGTGTGCCGCGGCTTGAAATCCCGCCAACTTTGCTGATTATCCCTACCCATATAGAGAGGAAGAGCGATGATGACAAAATTAAAATACTTCTGTGCCATTCTGATCTCCTTCGGCGTATTCACCGCTGCCACCACCCAGGCCAGCTGGCGGGATTTGTTGGAGAAAGCTCAAAAAACCGTTTCCGGAGATGCTACTCAATCGTCTACCGAATCAGTGGTCACTGCACTGTCCAACCAAGACATTGTCGCGGGCCTCAAGGAAGCGTTGATCCAGGGCGCTCAATCGGCCATTAACAGTCTTGGTAGGGAAGATGGGTTTCTGGGCAACCCGGCGGTAAAAATCCCGGTCCCTGAAAAACTGAAAACCGTGGAAAAAGGCTTACATGCGATTGGTCAAGGCCAACTGGCAGACGATTTTGTCAAGTCCATGAACAGGGCGGCGGAGCAGGCGGTGCCCCAGGCCACTGAACTGTTTGTCGACGCCATCACCAACATGTCGCTGGAGGATGCGACAGCCATTCTCAATGGCCCCGATAACGCTGCCACTGCGTATCTACAAAAAAGCAGCGGCGCCAGACTCCGCGAACTAATGACGCCTATCGTCACTGAGGCGACCGATAAGGTTGGTGTTACCAAAGCTTATAAAAACATGCTCGCCAATACGGGTATTCTTGGCCAGGCTATCGATACATCTAGCCTTGATCTCGACAACTATGTCACCGAGCAGGCGACCAACGGCCTATTTCAATTAATTGCCGCGGAAGAAAAACGCATCCGGGAAAATCCCATCGCACGCACCACCGATTTGCTCAAACGTGTGTTTTCCAGCGCTATTCGTTAGACCTTAGCGATCCCTTAGCCATGTATCAGTTTGCGACCGGGTTATCTGGCAGCCCGGTGGCAACTGCCTGAAACAAGCCCTACAAATGCAGTCTTCAATCCGCTTCATCCTGGGCTTTGTCGCGCCCTACCGCTGGCGTTGGATGTGCGCCATCGCAGCCCTTCTGTTTACCGCCGGGGTCACCCTGAGCCTTGGCCAGGGCGTGCGATTGGTGATTGACGCGGGCTTTGTCGCCGGGTCAACAGAACAGTTACGCAATAGTGTCCTGCTTCTCATGTTCCTGTCATTTTTAATGGCGGGCGGGACTTAC
>DLXZ01000007.1:0-1837 GCA_003448675.1 Porticoccaceae bacterium | reverse complement strand
TTTTTAATGGCGGGCGGTACTTACGTTCGCTTTTATCTTGTCTCGTGGTTGGGCGAGCGAATCAGCGCGGATATCCGCCGGGCGGTGTTTGACAATATCATCGGACTCAGCCCGGCCTATTTTGATGACGCCCGTAGCGGTGAAATTATGTCGCGCCTCACGACCGACACTACCCTGCTGCAAACCATAGTTGGCAGCTCGTTCTCCCTGGCCTTGCGTAGCAGTATTTCGCTGATCGGAGCGCTGATTATTCTACTGGTCAGCAACCTTAAACTGACCCTGATTCTGTTAAGCAGTGTGCCTCTGGTGTTGCTGCCCATATTCATATTCGGGCGCCGGGTACGTGCGCTATCCCGTCGCAGTCAGGATTCCATAGCCGACGTGGGTAGCCACGCCGGTGAAATTATTCAGCACATCAAAACCGTCCAGAGTTACACCCACGAGGAAGAAGAAAGGAAAGTCTTTGGCAGCGATGTGGAAAAGGCCTTTCTCATTGCGAGAAGCCGCATCACCCAGCGGGCTATTCTCACCGCCGCTGTCATCGTACTGATTTTCGCATCACTCAGCGCCATGCTCTGGATCGGCG
The DNA here is from genome assembly GCA_003448675.1 of Porticoccaceae bacterium. GTDB lineage: Bacteria > Pseudomonadota > Gammaproteobacteria > Pseudomonadales > Porticoccaceae > HB2-32-21. Next base: position 1,251 of record DLXZ01000007.1, on the reverse strand, counting down.
GAAATGACGTCATGACCGGCAAAATGAGCGCCGGCGAATTAGGGGCTTTTGTATTTTATGCCCTCCTCGCGGCGGTGGGTGTTGCCACCGTTGCGGAAGTTTATGGCGATTTGCAAAGAGCCGTGGGAGCCACGGACCGCCTGGCCGAACTGATGAATCAGAAGCCCACCATCGTCGCGCCACCCAGGGCTACGCCATGCCGGGAACTCCATGCCGAACTGGTTCTGGAGGATGTTTGCTTTAGTTACCCTTCCCGGCCGGATGAGTTAGCCCTGGATCATGTCTCGATAACCATATCCGCTGACCAAATCACCGCGCTGGTAGGCCCCTCAGGGGCGGGAAAATCCACCGTATTCGAATTGTTGCAGCGCTTTTACGAACCCCAGTCCGGCGCCATCCGTTTTGGTGGTCAGGATATCAAGACTCTGAACCCCCGCGATCTAAGACAGCAGTTAGGCGTGGTCTCACAACACCCTGCCCTGTTTAGCACCAACGTCGCTGACAATATCGCGTACGGAAAGCCCGACGCCGCTCCGGAAGAAATTCGCGCCGCCGCCAGCGCCGCCTACGCCAAGGACTTTATCGAACAACTGCCGGAGGGTTACAACAGCTATCTGGGTGAACAGGGGGTACGGCTCAGTGGCGGTCAGAAACAACGTATCGCCATCGCCCGCGCCTTGCTCAAGAATCCCCGCATTTTGCTACTGGATGAAGCCACTAGCGCGCTGGATAACCAGAGTGAGCGCCAGATTCAGCTTGCCCTGGATAGTTTGATGAGTAAGCGGACTACTTTGATTATCGCCCACCGCCTCTCCACCGTTTTGCATGCGGACCAGATTATCGTTCTGGATGCCGGTAGGGTTATTGCCCGTGGTACACACGCGGAGTTGATGCGGTCATGCGAGCTTTATCGAGAGCTGGCGCAAAGGGAATTTAGCGACAAAGCTAATCAGGCCTGAACACGTCTAATTGAGGCAACCGCCGCGCCTCGTGGCACTGCATTCATAGGCAAAGGTGAGCGGTGTTAATATTCGAGTGAACAAGACGCGAACGTCACTTTTAACTACCAGCCAATGAACATGGGGAAAACCAAGATGGCACTTGCAGACACCGACTATATCAATGACTTCGACATGCACTTTGACGGTGGCGATATGACCAACGCCAGCCTCTATCTCTGCACCGATGAAAATATTTCAGATGCCGAAATCGAAACCGTTATCAGTCAATGCAGATGGAGCAGCTGCTGGC
>DLXZ01000190.1:10787-13101 GCA_003448675.1 Porticoccaceae bacterium | reverse complement strand
GCCAATATCATGGTGCAGGAATACATCAAAGAAGCAGGCGGGGCCGATATCCGCTGCCTCGTGATCGGTGATAAAGTCGTGGCGGCGATGAAACGCCAGGCCCTGCCCGGTGAATTTCGCTCCAACCTGCACCGGGGTGGATCCGCCTCCCTGGTAAAAATCACACCCGCGGAGCGAGCCACGGCGGTTCAGGCCGCACGGGTGATGGGTCTGAACGTAGCCGGTGTGGATATACTGCGTTCGGATCGAGGACCCTTGGTCATGGAGGTCAACTCCTCACCAGGATTAGAGGGTATCGAGTCCGCCACGGGCAAAGACGTGGCGGCTCTCATCGTCCAGTTTATTGAAAAGAATGCCAAGCCGAACAAAACCCGTACACGGGGCAAGGGCTGATAGCCATGATCAATAACACTTTTTGCATCAATGGCGTCACTATTGCCCCCGGCACACGCACCACGATCGACCTGCCCGCAGGAAAACTTTATACCCACGCGCCCATGGCGATTCCCGTACATGTTGTCAGGGGCAAACGGGACGGTCCCACCCTGTTTGTTTGCGCCGCCATTCATGGAGATGAAATCAACGGTGTGGAGATCATCCGCCGCTTACTAAAGCTGGCCGCCCTAAACCGGCTGCGGGGCACACTACTGGCCGTGCCCATTGTCAATGTCCACGGTTTCATTAACCACTCCCGTTACCTGCCGGATCGGCGGGATCTGAACCGCTCTTTTCCAGGCAGTGAAAAAGGCTCCCTGGCGGCGCGCAATCCCCACCTGTTTATGGAAGAAATCGTCAGCAAAAGCACCCACGGTATAGATATACACACCGGCGCCATTCATCGCGGCAACCTGCCACAGATACGCGCCAACCTGGAAGATAATGAAACCGAAAAACTTGCTCGCGCATTTAATGTCCCCGTGATTATTTCCTCGATCTTGCGCGATGGTTCATTGCGCGAGGCAGCGGCCGAGGCCGGAATTCCCACACTACTTTACGAAAGCGGCGAAGCCCTGCGATTTGACGAAGTCTCCATTCGGGCCGGGGTCAAGGGCATTACCAATGTCATGCGGGAGCTGGGCATGCTAGCGAAAAAGCGCCGTTCTGAAAAAGCCCCCGCCGAGCCAGTCGTGGCCCACGCCAGCTCGTGGGTCAGAGCCGGTGAGAGCGGCATCCTGCGCGCCATGGTGCCTCTGGGGGGTCGGGTCAAAAAAGGAGCACTGCTGGGCGTCATAGCCGACCCCTTTGGCGAACGGGAACTCCAGATCACCTCTCCCTACAGCGGCATCATTATTGGTAAGACCAATTTGCCGCTAGCTAACGAAGGCGACGCCCTTTTCCACATCGCCCGCTTCAGCGACCTAAGGGATGTGGAGGCCAAGGTGGATGTCTTCCATGAAGAACATGCCCCGGAGCCGGTGGCCTTGCCAACGCCGGAAAGTCCTATCATTTAGGGGCAGAAACCAAATAGGGACAGGAACTTCAGTCAACGCGCTTATTCGTGACCCGCGATTAACCCCTCTAATAGCATGACCAACCCAGTCGTTAGCCACGCTGTGGGCATCAAGCGGAGGCTTCCTCATCCTTCGCCGTATCTTGTCCGTCTTTTCTTGCTTTTTGTTCTTTTTGTGGGTCTTTGTGTTCTTCCGGGGGGCACTGCCCCGCCATTTTAACGACGGGCTTTTGCAGGATCAGGCTGTTCGGGTAGGTAATCAAATCGCCGTTTCTTTTTATGATGACGTGAAACAGGGAAATCTCCTCAATCCTGCCGCAAATATCATCATCGCCGTCCACCACTTTCACCCGATCTCCAACCCGATAGGGGAAGACAAAAAAGATAATCAGACTGGCGGTGATATTGCTGAGAATTGACCACTGGGCAAACAAGGCAATACCGATAACCGCGAACACCGAGGACAGAAACAGCGACACCTGCGAATACTCTATCCCCAGCACTAAAAACAATAATATGAAAAACAAGATGGTGGCAACGAGCCGCACAGTCTTGCTGATATATTTGACCCGGTAAAGCGTCACCGATTTCGAGCGCCCTAGACGTTCTATGGCCCTGGAGACGAATGAACTAAATATTAAAAATGCGGCCAACAATGTCACAATTAGCGCTATCTTCATCGGGGTATATCTCCGTTAATTCTTTGTCCGGCCAATCAGCCGCATTCATGGCGCACTATCCGGGATTATAAAAAAAAGGAGCCTTATCTGGCTCCCCAAAGTCACAAGAGGACAAATAAGTCGGCGGTATTTTATATCCCGCCGGTAAATTAACGGCCTTTTGGACTGGCGGGTTTATCCGCCC
>DLXZ01000190.1:10433-10573 GCA_003448675.1 Porticoccaceae bacterium | reverse complement strand
TCCGCCACCATGGCCTCGGTGGTCAGGATCATACCGGCGATGGAACCGGCATTTTGCAATGCCGTGCGACTGACCTTGGCCGGATCGAGAATCCCCATTTTCAACAGGTCACCGTATTCGCCGGTCTGGGCGTTGTAGCC